>CAYSSE010000354.1:0-4317 GCA_964433355.1 uncultured Desulfocicer sp. | reverse complement strand
TAATGTCGGGTACTTTATGTTAAGCTTTTACAACGAAACAAACAAACTTTGTAATTACAGCATCCTGATGCTCATACGATTTAAAGAACTGACTGGGTGGCCCATCTTATAATCAAACCCCTGATTTTAAATCCGGCACGTACTTGACCAAAGTAAACTCTTCACCCTGTAATTCCTGGTCTATTATTTGGGAAATAACCTGCCAGTCCCCCCCGGCCAACCCCGCTCCAATCAGGGGAAATCCAAATCGTTTTCCGGAAAATTGCAATTTTAATTTTTTGAAGACGCTTCTGATGGCATTATAGTCGGCAAGAACCCCTTTGCCACTATAATGAAACTGGGTATATGCGTTGATGACGGTGATGGCATGACCTTTTCGCATAAGGGTTGTATGGGAAAAGCCGCCCAGTTTGATTTTGTCCCCTTTTTCTGTGGCCAGATCTGCCTGAAAGGCTTCTGGAAATTGGATTTTGATAGATTTGGCAATGCCTGCACCCATGGCACAAAAGCAGTTACACCCGTGGATGATGACATCAAAGTCACCTTCCATGGCTCGTTTGATCAAATCGCCGTTGATAATTTTCATTAATTTTCCTCATCGGGCTGGGCTGATCAGCACCGATTATTTTACATCTATTGTCATCCCCTGCTCTTTTTCTTTCTACCTTTTCTTTCTACCTTTTCTTCCATGCCTGTCAGGCGGTGCCATTTTAACCAATTTCGGGTCAAACCTTGCAATGATTTCCACAAGATCCTTTTGTTGATCCATAACCGTTTCAATACGTTTGTATGCCATGGGCGCTTCGTCAATGCCAGCGGAAATCAGCGTTACCCCTTTTTCGGCAAGAACGGCTGTAATCTCTGGCCAGTCAAACTGTTTGATTGCGGCGGTGCGGCTCATGCGTCTTCCGGCTCCATGGGCCGCAGAACAAAGAGACTCCTCATTGCCAAGCCCCCGGACAATAAAGGCTGGTGATGCCATGGATCCGGGAATCACCCCCAGAACACCCTTACCGGCAGGGGTTGCCCCTTTTCGGTGCACAATCACCTCCCGGTTTCCCAATTGTTCTTTCCATGCAAAGTTGTGATGATTCTCCAGGGATAAAAGCGAAATCGCCCCCAGATGATTCAGCACATTTTGATGAATAACATCATGGTTTGCCGCCGAGTATCTCCCCATAAGTTCCATGGCCAGCCAGTATTCACGTCCCTCTGAACCTTTAAGATCCAACCAGGCAAGAGTGTTTAAATTCCGGGGAAGTTCCGGGTGAAGTTTTTTGGCAAGGGAGCTGTAATGTTTGGCAATATCGGCTCCAGTGCCCCTGCTGCCACTGTGGGTCATCAATGCCAGGTACACACCTTTTTCAAGGCCAAGATCATCGTTTTCAAGCACCAATCTTCCAAATTCGGCAAAATGGTTACCGGAACCCGATGTTCCCAATTGTTTCCAGGCCTTATCTTTTAAAGATTTGACCGGATGGCAAAAGGACCAGTTTTCATCCATAACGCCATGATTTTTGGGCCGGGAGAATGATTCGCCCACCCCAAACCGGGTTTGAGTTTCCAAGGCAATTTTAAATTTTTCCTGGTTTCCTTCATACTCTTTGAAGGAGATATCAAAAAGGGTCATCTTTATCCTACAGGCGATGTCCACCCCCACCGCATAGGGGATGACGGCACCATCAACGGCCAGAACCCCACCAATGGGAAGGCCGTACCCCTGGTGTGCATCGGGCATCAAGGCTCCCTTTATGGAGATGGGAAGGGAGCAGGCATCATCCATCTGCTGCACCGCCCCGGCATCAAGATTTTCACCCCAGATTCGGTAGGGTGCCATCTTCTGGTATTTTTTATCATGGTTCATTGGTTGCGCCTCCTTAAAAAGGGATTATTGCTTGATCATTAAATTAGCGCCTTTGGGGCGAATTTTTTTATCACTCTTTGATTTAACAGTTCATAAAATGGAAATTCCTATACTATCGAATTTATATGAAATAATAGACACGCCTAACAATCTTTCATGCTTCGTTGTGGGTAGGCCGAGACCAGAATACGGTCTGCCCGTGGCAGTTATAAAAGAGCATCCATTTTGCTGGCGAGATCAAAATCACGTTGACTGATTCCTCCAGCCTCGTGGGTCGTCAAGTGTACCTGAACTGTCCCATATACGTTGAACCATTCAGGGTGGTGGCCAACAGCCTCGGCGATTTCGGCAACCTGTGTCATAAAAGCAAACGCAGCAATAAAATTTTTAAACTTATACTCTTTGTAAAGCTTTTCCTGATCCAGTATCCACCCATTCATGGTCTTGAGGCGCTCTACTACCTCGGTATCTGAAATTCTTATTACATTTGACATTTTTTCTCCTGTCTTATCCATATCCCTTAAACATCGTTGGGCTATACTCCAAACCTGTCACCAGCCTGAAAGAAAGCTGCTGATCACCATCTGCACTCGTGGTTTTACCTGAAATAAAAGAAAGGGATTTTACGCCCTTGCCTCCCCACTGATGCATAGGGAATGACACAACAAGCAACAAGCAACAAGCAATCGGTTGCACATAATACATCGTATGTGGGCATCTCAAAAATGGTATTATTATGTCATGCATCCGTGTCATTCGTCAATATAAAGTATTGAATTTCAATGCAAATAATCTTTTTGCAAAAAACTGATTACAAAAAATTTTTGCACTTCCAGATATACCCAGTCGATCTCCAGGCAATGGGATTCACTCCATGTAAAAATACCAGGGAGAAGGAAGCTGTTTGAAATGGCATGGTATTCGTGTTATTTATGAATAATCAGCGATCAATATTCAATCTGTTTTATGTGGACTGAAAAAGGGGAAAATAATGGCACAAAATAATGACAAGTCAGAGTGTTATGGATGGTGTGGAAAAATACCCAAGGTGGATTTCTCCGGCCCGACCATCAAGGATCTGGACACCCTTGCCTACACAGATCTATATCTTGGCGGCAGGGGCATTGCCACCCGGCTCTACTGGGAGACAGTTTTCATGAATCCCAATGTTTTGGTGCCGGGCCCGGGGGATGAAGTCCTCACTCGGAAAGGCATGACCCTGGATCGAAATATTTTCAAGGAGATGCGCAGAGAGTTCTATGAATTGCGGGGCTGGAATCCTGAAACAGGGGAACAACCACCACTGGAAGATCAAATTTCTTTGTTTGCTCTTTGATTGGGTGACATTCCTGCTTTGCAAGGATTTCCCCCAATCAAGTTCAAGGGTTAATATTTTTTATACTTTTCTTGACAAAAAACATCTTTTCACTCTACAAAGAGAAGGGTTACAATAGGGCTTTTGGGCTTCCTTTAACCTGATATCCATGATAAAGGATATCAAAAATAATAATTGGCAAATATGCCGATTCATCTCCCACCAAATCAAAAAACTGGAAGGGGACTTTTCGGTTAAAAATCAAACGCACAGAAAAAAGGAAATGAAATGGCCATATCACTGACAAAAGGCGGAAATATTTCTCTGGAAAAAGTGGCCCCAAATCTAACCAGCATTGCACTGGGGCTGGGGTGGGGACAAATAGAAAAAAAAGGTTTTTTTGGTAAGAAAAAGGTTAGTGTTGATCTGGATGCATCCTGTCTCCTATTTGATCAAGATAAGAATCTTGTGGATTCAGTTTGGTTTCAGCAGCTCAAAAGCAATGATGGCTCTATTGTTCATACCGGCGATGATCTCACTGGAGGGGGCAAAGAAGGCTCTCCCAATGAAACCATCGACGTGCATTTCAAAAATATTCCGAACCACATTACTACATTAATTTTTACGGTTAACAGTTTTTCTTCCGAAACTTTTGATGGAATACCCAATGCCTTTTGTGTGCTGAAAGATCTCAAAACCAATGAGGAGATTGCACGGTACAACATTTCCGTTGAGGGGGGCGCACACACAGGGCTTGTTATTGCAAAACTGTATCGGCACAATAGCGATTGGAAATTTAAAGCACTTGGCGAGTGGGGACAAGGAAGAACCTTTGATAAATTGATGCCCATCATTACGCCATGCCTTTAATTTTTCTTATATCTGATAAAATTTACATCTCTAATTTTTGTGTTTTTGCGTTGTAAATACCCACATATATATTTTCCGGTATTTCACAGCCATATATTTTTGGGTTTTATTTTGAGGAGGATATGCTCGGGTACTTAACGGGCAATGAGCATTGAAAAGTCCTCTTGCTTTGCCCACAACGAAGCATGAAAAAATGTTAGAAGTGTCTACTCTTTCATATAACTGCCACGGGCAGACCGTATTCTGGCCTCGGCCTACCCACAACGAA
>CAYSSE010000353.1:0-4335 GCA_964433355.1 uncultured Desulfocicer sp. | reverse complement strand
ACAATGTGACCTTGGAAGATGATGTGTTCTGCGGACCGTCCATGGTGTTTACCAATGTGTATAATCCCCGGTCAGCCATCTCCCGCAAGGAAGAGTATCGGTGCACCATAGTCAGAAAAGGGGCGACCCTTGGGGCCAATTGTACCATTGTATGCGGCAACCTTATCGGGGAATACGCCTTTATAGGAGCCGGAGCTGTGGTGAATCGGGATGTGAAACCCTTTGCCTTGATGGTGGGGCTGCCTGCCCGCCAGGCAGGGTGGATGAGCCGATTTGGAGAACAGCTGGATCTTCCCCTGGAAGGGGATGGCGAGGCAATATGTGAGCACACTGGAGAGCGGTATCAACTTAAAGACGGTCAGCTGCAAATAAAAAATTGATGGATAAGACGACAATTTATGGGGTCAAGCTTGGCTTATGGGCGTTGTTGAAGAGCGTGTGATGCAGTTTATTGATTTGAAAGCACAATATAGAAGTATTGAAGAGAATGTGAATCAGCGGATTAAAACGGTTCTGGAGCATGGGCGATTCATCATGGGGCCGGAAGTCGCCGAGCTTGAGGCGCGGTTGGCCCAATATGTGGGTGACAAACACTGCATCGGAGTGGCCAGTGGCACAGATGCGTTATTGGTGGCCATGATGGCCGTGGGGGTGGGGGCAGGGGACGAGGTGATCACCACGCCCTTTACCTTTGTGGCCACGGCAGAGACCATTGCCCTGCTGGGGGCAAAGCCGGTTTTTGTGGATGTCCGGCCCGACACATTAAATATAGTGCCGGAATTGATTGAAGATGTCATTACCCCGAAAACAAAGGCCATCATCCCAGTAAGTCTTTATGGGCAGTGTGCGGATTTTGATGAGATCAATGAAATTGGTGTACGCCACGGTTTACCGGTTATTGAAGATGGAGCCCAGAGTTTTGGAGCCACTTACAAGGGGCGCAAATCTTGTGCATTATCCACCATTGGCTGCACCTCTTTTTTTCCTTCAAAACCGTTGGGTGTGTATGGCGATGGCGGGGCATGTTTCACCGATGATGAGGATCTTGCCAAGGCCATGCGGGAGATCCGGGTTCATGGACAGGATCGTCGGTATCACCATCCCCGGGTGGGGATCAATGGGCGACTGGATACTTTACAGGCAGCTATTTTGCTGGCTAAAATGGATATCTTTGAGGAAGAGGTAGCGTTGCGGACAGAGGTAGGAAATCGATATTCTGCACTTTTGACAGATGCCGGTGCCGATGTGGTAATCCCCTTCATCGAATCGTTTAACACCTCGGTTTATGCCCAGTACACCATCCAGGTGGCAGACCGGGAAGCAGTCCAGGCAAAATTAAAGGAAAAAGATATACCCACAGCAGTTCATTACCCTGTGCCCCTTCACATGCAGCCTGCCTTTGAGGATCTTAAAAATTCCTTCCCCGTGGCCGAAAGCTTGGCAAAACGGGTGATCAGTCTGCCCATGCACCCCCGCCTCTCCTTGGAAGATCAGCAAACCATTGTTAATACATTAAGCGGGGTCTGACCCCGTTAAGTTTTTGTTTTTAAAGATAATATTGCCATAAATGTGGGTGAAGAAGGGCTTAGAGTGTACTTTTTGATGGCAAAAAGGTGCTTTTAAGCAATGGTGTATCACGTCTTTTGTGTGGCAGATTTTTGATTTGGAGTCAGGCTTGCTTTTATGAAAACCGGGGATAAAACATTGGATTTTAGAAAATTCGTTTTTTTTATTGTCTGTCTTCTTGTGGGGGTGACCCCATTGTTCCGGGGATCGGTACATCAGTGGGCACAGAGCTTAATCCAGGTGCTGGTGCTGACTGGCCTGTTGTTTATCAGATTGGACAGAATCAGGGCTCGGGAAGGAGTTGCCAGCACTTCAAATTCATCAAAGCGTAATACCGGCATTGGTCAGGATCAGAAAGATTCCATAATGCCGACAAAGACCTTATTTCGCTTCGTTATACTTCCTTGCATGGTGCTGGGGACATGGGCCACGGTGGGGTCCCGGCATCACCTCCTTGCCATGGAGGGCCTGATCATGCTGTTCACCTACCTGGCCCTGTTTTATCTTACCGTTGAATCCGTGCGGACACGGCAGCAGCAGCGGATACTGGTAGGAGTGATTGTAGCCACGGCCCTGCTTCTCTCCATTATTGGCATCCTTAAACGGTTTGATGTGATGATCTTTCCCTGGTGGGATTATACACCGGAACTGGGCAAAAAACACGGAGCACTTTCCGTGTCCGGCGTATATGGTAATCGCAATCACATGGCCGGGTTTCTGGAGATGGCCATCCCCATGCTGTCAGGGATGTTTCTTACCCGGTCACGGCCCGTTGAACAGCGTCTGGCCATGATTGCTCTACTGCTGTTTCTGGTGTTTACCCAGATTTTGACACTCTCCCGGGGGGGATGGGCCGCCACCACAGGAGCACTGGCGTTCATGACGGTGGTGCTGCTTTTTAAAAAGAATTTTTACCATAAGCCCCTCCTTGTTTCCATTGTCGTAGGTGCCCTGGTGGTGGTGGGCATTATCCTGACCAGTACGTCGGTGGTGGATCGTCTAATAACATTGACCCAGCAGGATGCCACGGATAATCTCACCGGCCGGCTTATTTATTGGGACAGCACTTGGAATCTCATTAAAGATAACCTCCTCACCGGCACAGGTCCGGGTACTTTTACCCGGGTGTTCCCAGCCTACGTGGGGCCGGGATTGTCCACACTGCCGATGTTTGCCCACAACGATTATCTCCAGTTTGCCGCAGAGACAGGGGTGTTGTTTTTTCCACTGATGCTCTGGCTGCTGTTTCTTTTTTTCAGGATGGGTTTTAAAAAAATAAAAAGCCGTAGTCGCCAGACCATGGGGATCTCTCTGGGGGGCATGGCCGCTGTTGTAGCGATTCTTATACACAGTTTTTCTGATTTCAATCTCCATGTTCCAGCCAATGTGGTTCTGTTCTCCGTGATTCTGGGTGTTATTGTTGGCGGTTGGAGAGAACCACAAAGTAAAGATAGATCCATGTAAGTACCCGACAAGAAATGATCATCATAAATCGCTGACAGCTTTTATTCACCATATAGTACCTGTGGGTAAGATGAAATATGAAAACTCGTCTGGTGAAAATACCGGATTAATTTTGTTTAGGTACTTAACATGCATGACGATAGGGAGTGACCACAAATGATAAGGATGCCAGAAATCTAAGGGGGGGAAGCAGCATGAATAATGTGGGAGAAAGGCGAAATGTCCGTCGCGTGGCTTTGCAACCAGGCAGTTGTGCTGCCGTGGGTGACCAGACAGTGATGGGGCGTATTGTTGATATCAGCTGGAAAGGACTTTTACTTGAATACGCAAACTTGAATTCGCAACAGGATGCGCATGTGTGTGATGGCAACATGGCTTTGGTCGGCAATGGGGTTATTGTCAAGGGATTGAAATTCCATGTGATTGAAGAGTCTCCTATTCAGCAGGAAGTAACTTTCAGTTTACTTGATATGAGAAGTGTCCGGGTAATGTTTGAGGATATTTCCTCTGAGCAGACAATTGCGCTGGAGAACTACATTAGTGTAAATTCAGGTGAGTCTCATCAGAGAATTCCCAAAGTCACGACCGAGTCATAAGGGATTTCTTAGCGGTTAAAATAATTTTTTAATGATCCTTTGGGATTTATCCATCTTTAAGCGTTTGTTTAGGAATGAGTCCGAAATAATTTTTCCATTTCGTTTCGAGGGGGGGACAGATTTAAAAATTTGTCCCCCAAGCGAGGAATGAGTCCGCAAGCGCTATAGGGGAATTTTTTGTCACTGCAATGAAAAAAGTAAAATTATTGTCAACATTGTTCGGTTTTTTTGTCTTGACAGCCTGGCTACTCCTGCTGTTTTCTTCAAGATTCACTTATCAGAAGGGGGTCCGGTTGTATAAGACCGGGAAGTACGGTCCGGCCATGGGATGCTTTGACAACGCCATGGGGATGCTTGATTTTCCCCTGGTGCGGGCATTAGCGGCCCCGGATCGATTTCGCCTGGATATTGCAATGGGAAAGGCGTTGTACAGCCAGGCCCGGGAGGCAGATTCCGCTTCAAGTTTTCATCGGCTTCTCAAGATGGGGCATAGGTTTCTCTCTTCTGCTGTTATGTACGATCCATTGGATTTTCGGATAGTAAATCCCGTCACATCCCTTTCCAGACAATAAATCCCATCTCCTCCCTCAGGGTCTCCCTCAGGGTCTGACCCCGATAAGTTGTTGTTTTTATGTGTAATGTTCTCCCTCAGGGTCTGACCCCGATAAGTTGTTGTTTTTATGTGTAATGTTGTCAAAAATATGGGCAA
>CAYSSE010000352.1:0-4345 GCA_964433355.1 uncultured Desulfocicer sp. | reverse complement strand
GAGTGGAAAATGACAGTTGCAGAGACGATGCAAAAACGAGTTTCGATCAGGGCTTTTCTAAATAAGCCGATTCCGGAAGAGACATTGAAAAAAATTTTTACCCAGGCCCAGAAGGCCCCCTCAAATTGCAATGTTCAACCTTGGCAAACCTATGTTGTTTCAGGGTCAAAAAAGGATGAATTAAAAGGTCTGCTGATAGAAGAAGTTACCACGAAAATAACACCCGATCCGGATTTTGACTGGCGAATTAAATATGAAGGCATTCACCGCAATCGACAGTTCGGGTCTGCCTTTGCTCTGTATGACTCCATGGGAATTAAGCGTGAAAACAAGGATGCCAGAGCCGTTGCCATGCTTCGGAACTGGTCTTTCTTTGATGCCCCCCATGTGGCATTTTTTGTGATGGAAAAATATTTAGGACTCATGGGGGCTGTGGATTTGGGGATTTATGCACAGTCTCTTGCTTTGTTAATGGTCGACGAAGGGATTTCAAGCTGCATACAGGGCGCATTGGGGCAATTTCCTGGACCGATCCGGACATTTTTTGATCTTCCAGAGAGTCAGGGAATTCTTTTTGGCATGTCCTTCGGGTATGAAGATGGGGATGCCGACGTGAACAAAACCTGCACTGACAGGGCCCCCTTAAACGAGTCTGTTCACTTTATCCAATAAAATACCCTCCTCCGACCTTCCCGTTCCGGGCAGGGTAGCTACCGGGGGGGATCGTACTGTTTTGAATTTTTATTGTGCTTAGATCCAAATCCACATACCAATTTGTCTGTAATGGCTCTACAAAAATGTCATTAATATTGTGTTGATGACATAAATGTAGTCTATAGTGGTAGCATTTTATTGTTTTTTTTATTCGTCTGTGTTAATTACTCTTTAATAACAATATGTTATTCCTAAATACGTTCTGGTGGCATGAATTTTGATTATCCTAAGTAAAGAATCGTAAATATTTCAGGATAATTATGGCTTAAGCCAATGCTAACAAACGGATTGACAGGTCTTTTGATGATAGGGGGATTAACATGTTATTTAAAGTGATAAGCGCAGCAGGATTGATGGGTACATTTTTGTCAGGAACGGCCTTTGCCGGAGATGCCGCCACATTGAACGCAGGGGATACGGCCTGGATTCTTGTGGCCACGGCCCTGGTAATGATGATGACTCCCGCAGGGCTTGCCCTGTTTTATGGTGGCATGTCCCGGTATAAGAACTTGTTGAACACCTATGCCATGACCTTTGTGGCCTACTGCATTGGCAGTCTGGTCTGGGTGGCCTGGGGATACAGCCTCACCTTCAGCGGTGAGGGAGCTTTTATCGGGAATTTTGATCTTCTTTTTCTAAAAGGCATGACCATCAATTCCCTGACCGGGACCATCCCAAGTTTCGTATTTGTGGTATTTCAGATGACCTTTGCCTGCATCACCGTTGCCCTGGTTCTGGGGGCCGTGGTGGATCGGATGAAGTTTTCTGCCTGGTTGGTGTTTTCCGTGCTATGGCTCACCTTTGTTTACACCCCCGTGGCCCACTGGGTGTGGGGGGGCGGATGGATGGATAAAGTATTGGGTGCCCTGGATTTTGCCGGGGGCAATGTGGTGCACATCAATGCCGGTGTGGCAGGTCTTGTACTCTCTTTGATGCTGGGTAAACGAAAGGGGTATGGCAAAGATGTTATGTTCCCTTCAAGTATCGCCCTGACTGCACTGGGAGCGGCACTGCTGTGGTTTGGCTGGTTCGGTTTCAATGCGGGCAGTGCCCTGGCCGCAGATGGGCTTTCCGCCTCTGCTTTTTTGGTGACCAACACCTCTGCTGCCGCAGGCGCCATTGCCTGGATGTTTGTTGAGTGGAAATTCAGTGGGAAACCAACGGTGCTGGGCATTGCATCGGGTGTGGTGGCAGGACTTGTGGCCATTACCCCAGCCGCAGGGTTTGTGGGACTTTTTGCTTCCATCATTCTGGGTGGGGTTGCCGGTGTCATCGGGTACTTCAGTGTGTCCAAGCTGAAAAAGAAATTGGGCTATGATGATTCCCTGGACGCCTTTGGGGTCCATGGGGTGTGTGGTATCTGGGGCGCTTTGGGCACCGGGCTTTTTGCCGACCCTGCCATTACAGGCGATATTGCAGGGCTCTTCCATGGCAATCCCGGTCAGCTATGGGCACAGTTTTTGTCTGTTATTGCAACCATTGCCTTTTCAGCCGCAGCCACCTTTGTTGTGGTGCTTATTACGAAAATGTTGACATCGGGTCTTCGGGTGGAGCTGGATGAAGAGATTGAAGGCCTTGATTCTGCCATCCATGGAGAACGGGGATTTGAATTGATTTGATCTCTTTTGCTGGTCTGATTTCAATATCTTTTAAATCAGCCTGCAAAACAGAGTCATGGCATTAAACAACAAAGGCCCCCTTGAATTTTAATTATTCAAGGGGGCCTTTGCTGTTTTTATCCTGCCCCCATACTTGAAGATAATGTCATTAGGTTCACATTCTTACATGGGACTCTTTACTGAAAGTGAAAGGGGCTGCCTGTTATGGATCATGTTTTTCTGTTGGTTGATATTGGGGACTATTCATAAACGGTCAGGGTTTTCCAGTAAAGACGTTCATCTCTTCTGTTCCTTTCTCCAAGGCATCTGAGGTGGAAGCAGATGGTCTATTTTTCTTTCCACTCAGGGCTTCGTTTTTCCAGAAAGGCTTTAATGCCCTCTTCGGCATCTTCCGTGGTACACAGCCGGGCAAAGGCTTCATTCATATACTCAAATGATTTATGATAATCAAGATCTGCTGCGGCATAAAATGCTTTTTTGGCAATCTGTAGGGCCACCGGGCTTTTTTGGGCCAGGATTGCGGCCCAGTTGCGGGCCTCTTTTTCCAGATCCTCTGCAGGTACTGTTTTGTTTATCAATCCCATATCAAGGGCAGTTTGGGCAGTGATTAAATCCCCATAGAACAATAGTTCCAGGGCTCTTTTTCGACCAATGGATCGGGTCACCGGTACAATGGGGCCGATGCAGTTCAAGCCCACATTGATGGCAGTGAGTCCCAGGCGTGTTTTATCACTTGCAATGGCAAGATCCGCCGCTGCAACAAGGCCAGCACCGTTGGCAGCAGCCACGCCATGCACCTGGGCAATGACGGGTTTCTTTATTTTACTGATTGTCACCAGGGGGGTCTCCATGCATTCAATCCACTCTCGATATTCAGAGGCCGTTTTGCCAAAAAAATCCCCCACGTCGATGCCGGCGCAAAATGCTTTTCCTTCACCCTTGATAAGAATGACCCGCACCGTCTTTTGTGCATCAAGATCCAGCAGTGCATGGTTTAATTCCGTGGCCAGGGAAGTTGTAAACGTATTCAACTGTCCGGGACGATTAAGGGTTATCTGACCAACAAAGTCTTCTCCGATCTCAACAACAATACTTTCATAATCCATGGGCATTCACCTCTTTGATAGTTCTTGTTTGATTATTGACGGATTGATAATAAATTGTGGTAAGTACCCATGCATATGTTTTTCGGTATTTCACAGAGATATACCATTGATATTTATGAGTTTTATTTTGAGGAATATATGCTCAGGTACTTACTTGGGCTTATTAAGCCTTTTTAACAAATTTCGTAAAAATGACAATCTGCTGACCATTGACACGGCCTTCAATCTGTTCACAGTTATCTGGATCCAGATTAATTTTTCGTACCAGGGTTCCCCGTTTGGCTGTAAAATTGCCGCCTTTTACATTTAAATCCTTGATCACGGTTACACTGTCCCCGGCATTGAGTTCTGTGTTATTGCAATCAAGATATTTTAATGATTTTTCCTGGCTTTCTCCTTCAGCCGTTGCCTGGGCCCAGACCAAAGTCTCTTCGTCCAGGTAGAGCATATCAAGCAGGTTCTGGAATTCGGGTTCAGTGGACAGGCGTGTCAGCATTCGCCATACCACCACCTGCACCGCCGAGACCTGGCTCCACATACTCTCATTCAGGCACCGCCAGTGATGGATATCCATTTTTTCTGGATTTTTAATTTGTTCAAGGCAGTTAGCGCACAGGAGCACGCATTCATCGGCAGTTCCATTAGACGTAGGCGGCACTTCATAAACCGTCATATTTTGGGTTGCATTACATAGTTCGCATTTGGATTCACTTCGTTGTTGTAATATTTTTTCTGTATCCATTATTTTTCAGTTCCTTAAGTGTAAATAACTGCCACGGGCAGACCTTATTCTGACCTCGGCCTATCCACAACGGAGCATGAAAGAAGATTAGACATCTCTACTCTTTCATATAAACGGGCATGTCCTTCCAGACATAACGAATAAGTACCCACACATATGTTTTT
>CAYSSE010000351.1:0-4356 GCA_964433355.1 uncultured Desulfocicer sp. | reverse complement strand
CAGATTTCATCTCTGAACGTAGGTCTGAAATTCTATGATTAAGAGATTGTTGACCAGCTTCCAGCTTGGCAAGCTTTTCTACAACCTCACGAATGCTGAAAAAATATATGTATGGGTACTTTTATAAGAAAGTCTCACCAACACGCTGGAATTAAAAGACTTTCATTTTTCGTTGTGGCTGGTGGTGACTGCCATGTATGTTTTATATGAAAGAGTAGACGCGCCTAACATTCTTTCATGCTTCGTTGTGGGTAGGCCGAAGCCAGAATACGGTCTGCCCATGGCAGTTATATGAAAAAGTAGGCGAGCCTAACATTCTTTCATAGTTCGTTGTGGGTAGGCCGAGGCCAGAATACGGTCTGCCCATGGCAGTTATATAAATGGGATTTGTCAAAATAATGACGGTGAATTAAGTTGTGCTGAATAGAGGAGTCTGTGAATTTATGCTTTTCTCAGGTCTTGAGAATTCATGTGAGT
Organism: uncultured Desulfocicer sp.; assembly: GCA_964433355.1. Classification (GTDB taxonomy): domain Bacteria; phylum Desulfobacterota; class Desulfobacteria; order Desulfobacterales; family Desulfobacteraceae; genus Desulfocicer. The sequence goes on along the minus strand of CAYSSE010000351.1, from coordinate 3,879 downwards.
CCCAGTAAAATCGGCCATAACGAAAGCCTGCCCCCTTCTGATATGTGTCAAAATAAAAAGGATTGATCATCGAATAAGATAAAATGATTGTGCTGATCGCCCTGGCATTTTTCTTGCTTTATTATATCTTGGAACTATTGAAACCGTTAAGGACTCTGGAATAAACTGTGTGTTTTATCCTTTGTTCCGGCAGGCTGTTTGGCTATGACGATTTTTTATAAAAACGAACGATGAAAAAAATTCTAACAGTGTTCTGCCCTGATATTTGAGTAGGTGCTGTTTCAAGGATGGGCATATGCAGGTAAATAACACCACTAATAATGTCCTTACTGGACCGGATATTCTTCGGCAAAGCGGTACTGAGAAATCCTCTCAATTTCAAAAACTTCTTCAAAAAAACATTACCCCAACGGGAAACAATATCCCAGGAATGAATTCCCCGGATGACAACCTCACACAGCAGCGGGTATGCCTGGGAACCATTGATGCGGAATTACCCACCGTTTCCCATTTGTTGTATGCGTCTTCCCATAAAAATGAATGCTGGACGATTCTTGACAGAGAGGTGAATGCGGATAAACCCTTTACCCGCATTCCTTCGGGTACACCTATATATATGGATACCCGTACCTCTGAGATCATTTGGGAATCCTCATCACCTGAATCCATGGGTACCCCCCCTAAAAAAAATGTTGCCCAGGAAGTAAAATTACAACCTGATCCCAGCGTCTCTGGAGTGTCCATAGAACCGGAAAGACAATCAAACCCTGCCCATCCCTTTTCGAAAAAAATTTCTGATGGGACGGAACGTTTCCCTTCTCCCCTGCCCGGGCCTGTGGTAAACGCTTCCAATGGTCTGGATCAGGCAGTGGGGGCTTTCATAGGTACGCCTTACTCCCGGATGAATTGTTATGAATTGTTAGTGGAAGGACTGGAGAGTATGGGGGTTCAGTATGGAGGGAAAGATGGCCTGTCCCGACATCTCATGGATCAGGCTTCCCGGGAGGGGCGTTCGTCTTACAGCCTGCATTCCGGTGAGGGACTTTCCCAGGCCATTGGTTCTGATGTGTTCATGGAATCCATTCCCCAGGTAAAAAGCGTTAATTCCCAGACCCGCGAGGTTATGAGCAAAATGACCGACGTTCTTAAGGAGGGTCAAATTCTCTCTTTTTCCACCCCCACAAGAGGGCACACCGGTGTAATCTCCAAAAAGGCCGGGGAATGGACCTTTATTAATTCGGGTGTCATGGATCATAATCTGGCTGGCAAAAACGGGGGCAGGGCAGTGGGGGAAGAAGGCCTTGATGAAGAGATAAAAAATTGGTTCCAACGTGCACAAAAAGAGGGAAGTGGCTTAACCATAACACTTGGGGCTGTGGATACCGCCAAGCTTGCCCAGTTTCAACAACCAACCTTGGTTAGTCTTTCCCAGCGGGTGTAATTCTTTTCATGAAAAAATTTAAGTTTTTTTCCCTTTTGTCCGATGAAATAAACAAGTAAGGAAAAAATATTGTTTTAATTTTTAATTTTTAATGTTTGCCGACAAAAAAAGTCAATCCGTTTTGGGATGCTTATGAAGTAAATTATTAGCTCAACTTAAATACAATCGTCATTCATGCCCAAAGTTGAGTGATTAATGTGATAGAAAGGAATCTATTTATGATACGATCAGGATACGCCAATTACACCAGAACTGTCGCCGTCACAGTCGAAAATAAAGAAGATATCCTTGTGATTCTCTATGAAAACCTTGTGACCGAAATGAAAAAAGCCCGCATGGGTATTGAAGATAAAAACCCCAAACTGAAAGGGGAAAGCATTTCAAAGGTACTTTCCATTATAACAGAACTTGACTGTGCCCTGGATCTTGAGGCCGGGGGAGATATGGCTGAGAATTTATCCATGCTATACCACTATGTGATGGATCGTCTGACCGTTGCCAATGTCAAATATGACCTGGCAGCCCTTAACGAGGCTGATATTGTGTTGAATCAACTCAATGATGGATTTAAGGATGCCGTGCAACAACATAAGGCTTCTGGAGCCATGGCATCGGTTTCCCAGGAAGGGATCAGTACCTCCGGGAGGTTATCCATTGCCGTCTGACGCCAATGCAGCGTTGTATAAACGGTTAATGGAAACAGGAAACCAGGTACAGGTTGCACTTGATGAAAATGCTGATGCCCAGGTTTTTCTGGCCTTGCTGGAACAACATCAGGGGGTTATGGCTGAATTAAAGCAGGTGAAAATAGAAAATGATCCGGAAATGCTGGTCCTGATCCAAAGGGCAACACAAGAGGTTGGTGAGGTGATGGAACAGATCCGGATACAGCGGGATGGACTGGCAGGGAAGATCATGCAGTCTAAAAGCAAAAAGAGAGCATTTGACATTTATCACAAAATTTAGTAGAAAAGACAGCCAATATTGGTTTTTATCATAAAAATAAAAAAGGTGCATCATGATGATTGAATCCGTAAGTACATCGGGAAAAATCCCGCCGATTTCCAATCCAATAGCTCGGCAACCCTCGTCCCAGGAGGTGATGCCCGGACAGACCACAAAAAATGCTGACAGCTCCAGCAAAGCTGAGCCAGTTACCACGAAAGCCCCTGATCCTGAGAAGGACGTGGAGCGTGTCTCTGAAGTCGTGGATGCAGTCCAGGAGTCCATGGACATGATCAAAGAAACAAATAACCACCTGCTGTTTTCTGTCGATGAACAGACAGAGGAGGTGATGGTCAAGGTTACAAATAAAGATTCAGGTGAAGTCATCCGGGAAATTCCTTCACAGGAATTTTTGGACCTTGCTGCTAACTTTGAACAAATGGTCGGGTTGATGTTCGACATTAAGATATAAGAGACTTCGCAGTTTTTGATCTACCATTTAACGTCTGAAATTTTCAAAAATATGGGTACCTGGGGTTAAAATGGTAAACAAATAAGGGAGTCAGATCTTATTGATTTACCGTTTATAAAACTCAGACAACCATATTATTGTTATTTTGCCTTGGTTAAACGGGAAATTTAAAATGCCTGGCTCCCTATAAGATCTGACTTTCTGACGGTTCATGGATCAACGGCTCTGCTTCATAAGATAGAGTTTCATATCTGCCTGGTGGATCAAATCCTGTTCATTCTCAAAGCCGACTTGATCGGTGGATTTTTTATCCGTTGTTTTTCCTGTCGTCGAAATCCCATAACTGATGCCCACAGCTATTTTTTGAGATTTCCATTCAAATGAGTGCCTGGAGACGCTTTCCTGGATACGTTTTGTCATGATTTCTGCCATTTCCAAGTCTGTTTCCGGCAGCAGGATGGCAAACTCGTCCCCTCCATACCGGGCCACGACATCCGTGGTGCGCACGGATTGTTTCAAACAGCCCGCCAGCTCCTGCAACACCATATCCCCTGCCAGATGTCCATAAGTATCGTTCACATCTTTGAATTTGTCTCCGTCAATCATAACCACTGAAAGGGGTTTGTCATAACGACGACTCCGGTTAAATTCATTTTTTAAAACTTCCTTGAATCGTTTGTGATTGTACAGTCCGGTCAACCCGTCCATGTCAGAGCGTTCTTTTAGACGGTTGAACTTCTGAGCATTGTTCAATGACATGGCAAGGATGTTGGACAATGTGGACATCAATTCGGTGTTAATATCATGGGAGGGCGTTTCTGTCCGGGGGGTGAGACACACCATTCCCAGCAATTTGCCTCCGGTATGAAGAGGCAGAACATGGGCAGGGGGAAACAATATTTTTTCAAGATTGCTGGCATTATCCATTTTTTGGGGAAACGGTATGCAGTGGATGGTTTCTGGAGAGATGGTTTTGCCGGATAGTGTCAAAAAAATGGCAGACATCTCTTGGGTGATGTCT
>CAYSSE010000350.1:0-4370 GCA_964433355.1 uncultured Desulfocicer sp. | reverse complement strand
TCAGCGCCAAGGTGGTCAACTGGAGCCATCAGGACCCTTACATCAGAAGGGATCTTCTGGTGGGCGTGGCCTATGGGTCCGACACTGAACTTGTGAAAAACTTGTTGTTAAAGGCGGCATACGTGGTGAAGGGAGTGTACTCCTATCCCCAAAAAGCCACGGTGCTGTTCCGTGATTTCGGGAAAAGTTCCCTTGATTTGAAATTGCGCTTCTGGTCCAGTATTGATGATTTTGTGACGGCCGAAAGTGAACTTCGATTCGAGATTGACAGGCTTTTCAGGGAACATGATGTGGTCATTCCCTTTCCCCAGCGGGATGTCCATATGGATGTGCCGCCGGTGTTGTCCCAGGAAAAGGGGAACACCAGGCCTGAAAAAGACGGTACCCATACCCCGGCACCTAAATCTCTGATTAGCAGGTGCTTACAATGGAACTGTGAAAAAAGTTAATTATGGATCGGAACTTGTTTCAACAACGAATGATGCCTTGAAGCTAATTCCCACGTCAACAACCGCTGCGAAATCCTTATTCTAAGGGCACCCTGAAGTGCCGTGTCACGGAGAATTTCCTTGATCTGCCCATGGCAGTTATTTAATAGAACCTTTTTGGTATCGCCTTGTCCAGCCATGGTGTGCATTAATCGAACACTGTACGAAGATATGACACTGTTGGAGAGGAGCCTGTTTGCTCATCAAATGCCATTGATAAATTTTATTGTTCGAAACTCGAACACTTAAGGGTTTCTTGTCGCGCCTGCACTTTTGTTTTTTCTGTTCTTACGATTGAAAATAGTTTGGGATTTATTTTTGTAAGATATCGAAATAAATACTTATATTCCAAAAATTTAATTTTAATAAGATCCGTTTTTTCAAAGTGGCATACCCCTTGCAATTAAGGGGGCTATTGGTTGTTCACAAGTTCCTATTTGATATAATTGAGAGGAGGAAGGTACATTGACTGTTCATGTAACAATGCCGAAACTTGGTATGACAATGAAAGTAGGTAGGATTTCTAAATGGTTTAAAAATGAAGGGGATGCGGTTGAGAAGGAAGAAGAACTTTTTGAAGTTGAAACCGAAAAAATTACAAATAAAATCAAATCAACTGGAACCGGAACGCTGTTTCAGATTGTGGTTCCAGTTGGAGAGACCGTACCCATTGGGACTATCCTGGCAGTTATAGCTGAGGAAAACGAACAACCGGAGCGCATTGAAGGACTCCAGGCCGGTGAAGTTGTTGAGGCCGATGGTGACGCGCCAAAATCCCAAAAAACTCAAGCTGCGCCCAAAGAAACGAAACGAATCGTATCCACCCCCTCTGCCCGCCGGGTGGCCAAGGAATTGGGTGTTGATATCGCATTGGTACCGGGAACAGGCCCTGATGGAAAGGTCAAAGAAGGGGATGTCGTCAAATTTCATGAAGAAGGACCTCCTGCCCCCAAAATTACTCCGCTGGCTGCTGAAATGGCAAAACAGAAGGGGTTGGATCTTTCTGAAATTACTGGAACCGGAGAAAATGGCAAAATCACCCGAAAGGATATCGAAACATTCCTTGCAGGGGCAACGGAGGAAACTCAGGAGACCCAGGATGAGCCCTCCGGTGGAGTCAAGGTGATCCCCTTTGAGGGAATGCGCAGAGCCATTGCAAATAATATGCACGCAAGTCTCCAGAATGCCGCTCAGTTGACCACCTTTACCGAGGTGGATGTTACAGAAATGGTTCGCTTCAAAGATCTTATCAAGGCGGAATATAAGCGGGATGATTCTGTAAAAATTTCATACAACGATATTATTCTCATGGCGACGGCCCGGGCACTGGTACGGCATCCCATAATGAATTCAACCCTGGTCGGGGAAGAGATCCTGGTCCATGATACCGTGAATTTGGGGATTGCTGTGGCACTTCCAGAGGGACTCATTGTGCCTAAACTTCGCAATGCTGGAAAGAAACCCCTGCTGCAGATTGCTAAAGAGGTCAGGCAATTGGCCAAAAAAGCCCGGGAGGGTAGTTTGAGTGTGGAAGAGGTAACTGATGGGACCTTTACCATCAGCAATGTCAGCATGCTCGGTATGGATGGATTTACACCGGTGCTGAATCCACCGGAAACTGGGATTTTAGGGGTTGGCCGTGTGATTGAAAAACCCAGCGTTTTTAATGGTGAAATCGCCATCCGGCATATGATGACACTGAGTCTGACCTTTGATCACAGGATTGTTGACGGAGCACCGGCCATGACGTTTCTAAAAGATCTGGCCCGCTATCTTGAACAGCCCACGCTGATGATGGCCTGATTATGGGGCACTGCCCAAACATTTACATTACCAACCCGAATATATTACTTGATAACCATGTCAAACCCTATAATTTCAACAAGGAGCAGCTCTTCCCGGTCAAAAATAGAATAAGTATTTAAAATTATTGATATTCATGCTTTGGGTCTTACGACAGCTTGTTAGTAAATATTTAATAATATCAATAATTTAAGGGTGGTCGGAAATTGCTGAACAAGGAGTAACAATGTACGATGTAATGATTATTGGTGGTGGATCAGGCGGTTATGCAGCAGCAATTCGCGCAGCTCAGTTGGGAGGCAGTGTTGTATTGGCTGAATCGTCTGAAACCGGGGGAACCTGCGTGAATCGGGGGTGCATTCCCAGCAAGGTCTGGCTGAAGGCTGGCAATTTTCTCAGCCAGGTGGAGACGGGAAAAGACTATGGCATCAATTCCAATCTTGACGGAATTGATTTTTCAAAGCTTGTGGAAAGAAAATCAGGAGTTTCAGCAGAGATTCGCATGGGCATGGAAGCGCTTTTACAAAACAACGGTGTTGAGTTTGTGAAGGGCTGTGCAGTTATAAAAAGCGCACAAGAAGTGGATGTGGATGGCCGTAGTATCAAAGTGAAGAAAATTATTGTGGCCACGGGCAGTTCCCTTGGCGAGATAGAAGTTCCGGGGCTGGATACGGCTGCCATGACCACTGACGACGTGCTGGAAATGACAGATGTGCCTGAGTCCATACTGGTTTGCGGCTTTGGTTACATTGAAGTTGAAATGGCCTTTCTACTCAATACCTTTGGGTGCAAGGTGATCATGGCAGGCGATGGTCCACGGATTCTGCCAAAAGAAGATTCAGACACAAGCCAGAGAATTGCCCAGGTTTTACGGGAAAATGGAATCAAAATCATTCCTCGGGCAACACTTGATTCTGTTGAAACAACAGATGAAGGGACTGTCTGCATACTTTCTGGCACAAAAGAGGAAAGTGTTACAGTAAAAAAAGTCCTGGTGTCCAAACGGGTCTCCAACACCAAAAGGCTGGGGTTGGGATCACTGGGTGTGAAACTCAATGAAGACGGTGGCATAAAGGTAGATGACAGGCTTGAAACTTCGGTTAAAGGTGTTTTTGCCATTGGCGATGTAACAGGCGGATGGATGCTCAGCCATGCTGCATCATCCATGGCTGTGTTTGCTGCTGAAAATGCAATGGGTCAAGACAGTCGCTATCCCTTTCATCTGATTCCAAGGTGCCTGTGGACGGAGCCTGAGATGGGATCGGTGGGGCTTTCGGAAGAAGAAGCCGAAGAAAAAGGGTATGATGTGGAAACCGGTGTTTTCCCCTATTCCATCAATGGGCTGGCCATGGTTCGCAACCAGGTCGATGGTTCCGTGAAAATTGTTTTTGATACCCAATACGGCGAAATATTAGGCGTACATATTGTCGGTTCCAATGCCACCGAAGTGATTGGTGAGGCCGTAATGGCCATGCAGCTGGAGTGTACGGTTCAGGAACTGGCCCGGAGCATCCGGATTCACCCCACATTTTCCGAAGCGGTGGTGGATGCAGCCAGGGACGCTGGAGACTGGGCACTCTATTTACCCAGGGGATAAAATATCATGGCATACTCCGGATTGAAAAAACTTCAGGTGATGGACTGGGGCCTGCTTGACTACGGTCAGGCATTTGCCCGTCAGCAACAAATGGTTGACCAGCGGATAGAGGACATGGGTTCGGATGGTTTGATCCTGGTTGAACATCCGTCGGTGGTGACCATCGGACGCAGTGGAGGCCTTGGCGATATTCGCGTTGCCAAAGAGGTTCTGGATCGAAAGGGGGTTTCACTGCACCATGTGGACAGGGGGGGCAAAGCAACCTTTCACGGGCCAGGGCAATTGGTGGTCTACCCCATTGTAAAATTTGACGATCAGGGGGTGCACGCTTTTGTGAAAGAATTGCTCGCCTGCTTTGCCGATGTGCTCAAGGAGTTCCAACTGGTTCCTGAATATAAAAAAGGTCAACCCGGCTTGTGGGTAAACGGAGGCAAAATCGCCAGTATTGGACTGTCCGTGCGCAACCAGGTTACCTATCACGG
>CAYSSE010000349.1:0-4396 GCA_964433355.1 uncultured Desulfocicer sp. | reverse complement strand
CAACCTTTGAGCCCACAAGGGCGGATCTGACCACACGCCTTGGGGAATCCATGGCCCGAACCCGCACGGGGACACACGCCTTTCAAGAACAACTTCTGGAAGTGAAAAACGAATTAAAGCGGTTGGAAAACATGAATTCTTTGGTGGTGGATGACCAGGTGGCAAAACTGATTGCCTATTACATATCAAAGGGGCTGTCCCCGGCCGAGGTAAAGCCCTTTCTGGATTATCTGTCCGGGCTTGAGAAAACCCCGGAAGAGATCGCCCGGGTGGTGGAGGGTGATCCCGGACGGTTCAGCGGTATCATGGCTGCCACTGATGGGGTGATTGAGACGGTGCAAAATATGCCTGTGCCCCCCTGGCTTTACAAGCCCGTGGTGATATCCACCCCCCGGGATATGGATCGGCAGGGCATTGCGTTTTCGGTGATCTCCCCCCAAGACCCCATTGTTTACAGCAAGAGCTATCTGGAGGATCAAAAGAAGCATCTTGCCGAAAAACAGGAAAAGCTTGAAAAGGAGCTATCCCAGCGTTTGTTCAGGATTGAATCCATGGAAAAAACCCAGCGCAGGCTCAATGATTACCGGGAAAAATATCCTGACATGGCTGCGGTGGCACTGTTGTCCCGGAGTGTGGTGGTTGAAAGAGAAATGTTAGTTGGCATTGCATCTAAGATCCAGGCGTTGGAAACGGAAAGGGAAACCCACGGAGTCAGAAAAAAAGAGTTGGAAGAAATTTTGCATACGGAAACCCGGATACTGGCCCGTTTGGAACAGGTGGTAAAGCTGGTGAAGAATTGGCTTGCCCAGTATGGTAAGAGGGATGCCTGGGAAAAAGACCTTTCCCAAAAAGAGATTCAAAGGGTGGAGATGAACCATGTTGCCGCCCAGATCCGGGACAAGGAAAAACAAACAGGGGATGCCCTCACCCTTATTCGCAGCACCATGGCCCAGAAGAGGGCGGAGTTGAAAAACCTGGAGGATCGAGCCGATGACATTCCGGTCTCAGAAGGGGTAGTCCTCAATGAAGAACAGCTTCAACAAGCCTTTTCTATGGATCTTACCACCCTTAGAAAGCAGCATGAACAGGCCCAGAGCAATGAAATTCGTATTTCCACTGAGTTGGGAATAGATGGATTGAGGGATGAGCTACAGCGGGTGAGGGAGAAACTCCAGAAGATTACAAACGATTTGGATCGATATCGTAGAAAAAATTCCTTTGATGAAGGAATGGCAGACGCATGGGCCGGAAAAAGCAGCCGGGAGCGAAATGAACGCACCGTAAAACTGGCCGTCATTGTGGCGGATCTAAAGGAGCAGCGGGCTGGTCAAAGAGTACAATTGGAAGGCCGGGAGCGTAATCTTAGCCGCTGTGGGGAAAAATTAAAAACCTTATCCCGCCAGGGCATCCATGGAGACATTGACCTTAAAGATCTTGAAAATACCGATTTGGAAGGGCTGATGCGTCACTATGGGAAGGTGGCCAAAGCCCAGGAAGAAAAGTTTAATGAGCTGAAAAAGCATGGGGCTCTCCAGGCAGCGGATTTGGAAAAGAGTCGTCGATGGATGAATGAACTCAAGCTTTCTCTGGCCATGTTGACGGGGCAGGAACCCTGCTGGGACAGTATCTCCCCCCGGGAGGAATGGCTGGAGCTGGTCCGGGTGGAAAGGGAAAACCGAATCAACAATGCGGTGAAATTCAAAAAACACATGGAAGTGATTTTTAACTCCCGGAAGAAAATGGAAGCCCTCATGGAAAACAGCCGGAAACATATGGGGCATGCCTTTGATCGGCTTCAAGGGGAACTTCGGGATGAAACGTTAAGGAAGCAATTGCCAGCCATTGTGGATGAGCTTTCCCGGCATGATGCGGAAAGTATGGGAACCCAGAGCAGTGAACTCATGGAAAAATGCAGCCACATTGCCGCCAACATAGAAAGTGATCTGTCCCGGTCGGCCCAATTTGTGGAAAGCCTTGTGGATCAACTGTTTCAGCATGTCAGGGTCTCTTATCAGAAACTCCAGACGGCCTCAAAACAACTCATGCCCGACAATGTGTTTGTCTATGGGGGAAAGCCCATTTTAAAGGCGGGTGCCCGCCTGGATTTCACCCGGCACACACTCATCTATCGTAAAACCATTGATAACTGGCTGGATGAGTTGATCCAGAAAAATTATATTCCGGAGGTCACAGCCAGGGCCGGGGATACCCTGGGCATGGCGCTTCTTTATCGGCTTTTGAAGGTTTCTTCGGCAAAACAAGAGTTTGGTATTAGACTGCTTAAATGTGATGATACCGGTCGTAATTATGAGCCCGTGGGCAAAGATTTAGGCTCTGGAGGCGAGGCCCTGACCACAGCGGTGCTTCTCTACTCTCTTCTCACCTCCATGCGTCAGAAACGTCGGAACAAAAAGGATGATCGCATCCCTGCCTTTCTCATTGCCGATAACCCCTTGGGGGTGTGTAACCGGTCTGATTTTCTGGACACCCAGCTTAAGGTGGCCCGGGCCATGGGCATTCAGTGCATTTATTTCACCGGCATCAATGATCGGGAATCTTTGGGGCTTTTCCAGCACCGGGTGGCCATCCGCCACAGTGGCAAACATCTCCAGGTGGGAGACAAGCCCTTTAATTGCCTGGAGGTTATTGAACAGAATGTGGAGGATCGGGGGTGATTCAATAATACTCGAGGATCAAGTTTTTTTGGGCTTTTTTTATATATTTATTTTGAGTGCTACAATAATACCCATATTTTCATATGAAAGAGTAGATCCATCTAACATCCTTTCATGCTTTGTTGTGGGCAGGCCAAGGCCAGAATACGGTCTGCCCGTGGCAGTTATTGAGAACTTACTTAATTAGTTGGAATCTGGGATAAAAGCATGATAAAATTTTTTAAATTGAAGCAGTCTTTATACTGGGAAGGGGTACCCTTGACTTTTGGGTATGATTGTTGGGAATTTCTGACTTGTATGGGCTTGCTCAAAACATGGGCTACCCGTCATAGTTGGAAAGCCTGACTTGAACCCAAAGTGATCCATGTTGAGACTAAGCCCATCATAAACTATAATGGAGAATGAATTGTAGATGGATAAAGAAACAGTTATTAAGAAAATAAGACAGCAATATCCATATCTTATGGCTGAATATGGTGTAAAAAGAATTGGATTGTTCGGCTCTTATTCTAAAAATGAGCAAACAAAAAACAGTGATATTGACATTATCGCCGAATTTGAAAAACCCATAGGTCTCAAATTTATCGAATTTACAGAATATCTGGAAAAAGTGTTGGGTATAAAAACGGATGTTTTAACCCCTGAAGGTATAAAGGGAATTACGGTTAAAAGAATTTCCGACGATATTAAAAAAAGTGTGATTTATGTCTGAAAGAACCGATGGTGATTATTTGTTGCATATTACGGAGGCAATATTCAGGACAATTTCGTACACTGAAGGCATGACCTATGAGGGGTTTATTCAGGATACCAAAACCCATGATGCGGTTATTCGCAATATTGAGATCATCGGAGAGGCCGTTAAAAATTTATCCGATGATGTTAAAATTTCTTATGATGAAATTCCTTGGAGAAATATGGCAGGTATGAGGGATAAACTCATTCATCATTATTTTGGAGTCAACTTTAATATTGTCTGGAATGTAGTGCAAAATGAATTTCCCACTATCAGTGAACAAGTCAAAAAGATGACCCAGGAAATAATAAAATATGGTGGCTGACCTGAAATACGTCCAGCCGAAATGTTCCATGAAAATCCCTTTGAGGTCTGTAATGATTGATTCAAACATCAGCAATGGGTTGAGGGAACTTTTTCACACATCAAAAAAGAAAAAAATTCCTGGTGATTTGCTTTTTAGTATTGCCAGGGATCGGTCGCTAAATCAGGACAGTGACTTGATTGTTGAGAAAAATCTGCTTCAAGTACTGAAACAATTTGTCCAGGAAGGGGTTATCAAACTGCCTTCTGTAAAGGGGAAAAAGTGGAACACTGCGACTAAATTACCCCAGTATGTCTCCTTGATCAATACCGCTGAGGATATACGAAGAAAAAGGAATAAGCAGACAAGAGACGATATTTTGAATAACACTTCCTGGGAACCTGTGAAGATGATTCCCATTATCCATGGCCCTTCTTGCCCAACTACATTGGAAGATTGCCGAAAGGCAAAAAAAGTGAACAGTTATCTGATCAACAGACCCTCAGATCAGCTCAAGATTCCTGCAAGGGAACGGGCACTTCGGATATTTGGAGATGAAAAAGCCTTGGACAAAGTTAAGAATCAAGGCCTTTTTTCCGGTAATATCACCTTGGCAGATCTGGATTGCTTTTATTGTCCGGAACCCATTCCCTTTCATCCGCTTTCCCCGGATGTTCAAAA
>CAYSSE010000348.1:0-4400 GCA_964433355.1 uncultured Desulfocicer sp. | reverse complement strand
AAGGTCAACATTCTGGAGGCAATGTCCCGTTGCTGGGGCTCATCATCCACCACCAAAATAGTCTCACCATCCCCCTTCATCGTCTCCAGATCTCCTCTTGAGGGTGTTATTGCTTCCATGGGTACGTTCGTCGCCGCTGGCAGGTACAACATGAAGGTGGTCCCCAGGTCACCAGAGGTAACGGTGATGCCGCCGTTATGCTCCTTAAGTATATTCCACACCACGGCAAGTTCCAGCCCGGTGCCCCCTCTACCCATGGATTTCCGGGTGTAAAAGGGCTCAAATATCCGATCCAGATTCATTGGGGAGATGGGTGGCCCCGTGTCTGAAATCGTAATTACCACGCAGTCTCCTGTATCCATGGACTGGTTTTCATCCAAAGGTCCTTGGGCGTAAGCATTTTGAGTTGAAAGAAGAATACGCCCTTCCCCATCCATGGATTCGGCGGCCGTTGCCATGACATTTATGAGACATTTTCTAATATGCACCGGCGAACATAATATCCGATGCAAATCCGGTGCCAGATCCGTTGGCCACAGGATATCAGGGTAATGCTGTCTGAGTTCCTGAAATTCAGAATCATTTCGCTGTTCCTGAACCAGCAGATTCACATCAGAAAGGAGTCTTTCCACGGCAATGCCCCGGGAAACTGTGAGTAAATCCGCCACCACATCTGCAGCTCGCTTTCCAGATGCCTGGATGGCCTCCAGGGGAGGGCGAAGTGGACTGTCCACGGGCAGATCCATGAGAAGCATTTCCGGATAGCCCACAATGGCAGAAAGAAGATTGTTCAGGTCATGGGCCACCCCCCCGGCCATGAGTCCGATGGATTCCATTTTCTGGGCTCGGTTTAGCTGTTCCTGAATCTCTTCCATTGCCGTTATGTCCTTTGCATAGCAGATGATTTCAATGGACTTCGCCACCGATTTCTCCTTAAAATGGGCCGGGTTCATTGGCAATGCGGTGAATAGCAACAGTTTGTTCGACCGGGGACTTTTGATCTTTCTGGAATGGGGTTTTCCCGTGGTGCAGGCCAGACAAATGGGATTTTCATCCTCCCCCAATCCCTCTTCAAAAATCAGGGCTGGCAGAAATTTTCCCGGAAGATCTGCCATGGCAAGGGCACACATGTCCGCCGTGGTTTTATTGGCACGAATGATGTTAAATTTTCTGTCCAGGAGAACAATCATGCTGTCAATGGAATCAAAGGTAAATTGCCACTCCTCCCGGATGAGCAGATTTTCTTTTTCCTTGCCCCTTAACTGACGCATCTGCAAAGCATTGTTTCGACTGATGAGGACAATGGCCATGCCCCCCATGAAAAATATAACTAAAAACAAGCTCACCACATAAAGCCGTTGCTGCTTCACCGCCTGATTCAGGGGAGCCACCACCTCGGTCAATAGATTGGAAACCGCGAGGTACCATGTCTGATGGGGCAGATGAAGGGGTTTAAACGCCACCAATTTCGTAACATTGGCGGTGACATTGTCATGGATGGCATAGGCATACCGTCCCACACCGGTTTCTCCTTTTGTCATCCGTTCCAGAATCCCCATAATTTCCTGACTCCGGTCACCGGGCAGTTCTGTGGGCACAAATTCAGAAAACCGACGTCCGATATGGGAAATATTGACGGTGGAGATTAACAGCGTCTCTTTATCAATGATCCACGGATATCCCCTTCTGCCATAATTTGCCCCGGAAAAAAAGTACTCATGAAAGGAATTAAGCGACGTCATGAAAAAAACAATTCCGGAAAATTTATTGCTGGGGTTTAGATGCACCTCCCCCTGGATCGTATAAACCGGCAAGGCCATGACCAGATAATCACTGCCGTCCTTTTGCCGACGAATTACCTTAAATAAAGATTCTCCAGTAAGTCGGCACCGTTCAAATACCGCGTCCAGTTGTTTGCCCTTTACCGGGCACTCCTGGAGGGGATAGGCATACCGAATGACATTACTGGCATCCACCCGGTAAATGGCCTTTACCAGCCGTTGATTTTTTCTAAAGGTCTGAATCATGTTAAGCATGCAGGTGTTTTTCTTGAGAAATTGAACTTCCATCCGTTGGGAAAGCGCATAAAGATCGTCGTTAAGATTGTTAAAACGCATCTCAACCGTGTCCACCACCTGGCTCACATAGGACAACTGCTTTTCCTGAAATTCATGAATTTCACTGATAATGAAGGCATTTTTTTTATGCCAGCTCACAAAACCAATAACGGCAACGGCCATGATGGTAAAAAAGACAATGAGAATGATCTGTTTTTTAAGATTCATCGGCATCAATCCAGAATAATGGCGGCCCGCCCCAGAATGGCAGGGCTGAATTCATAATCCAGGGCTTGGGCGTGTTTCAGGTTAATGATCAAATCGGGTTCCGGAATAAAGGTAAAGGGAATGTCCGACACGTTTTTTTTGTCCACCAAAATCTGCCGGGCAATGGGTACCATAAGACGTCCCAGTTTATAGGTATCCGCAAACAATGCGGCCAGTGCACCAGACTCAACCCCCTGTTTGTTCATGGAAACCACCGGTATTTTCAGGGGATGGGTTATTTTAAGCACGGCATCCAGATGGGCGTAAACCTGCTGATTGGTGGGAATAACAATGACATCAACCCCGGTTTCCACCATCTGTCCGGTGGCTTCAGGAAGATCCGCTGGGGCAACGATCCCCCGGGAAAAAAAGGAAATTCCCTGTTTTTCACACGCTTTTCGCATCAATGGTTCTTCCGCCAGATATCCCGCCGGATTATTGCTGTCATAGATCATGCCCATCCGGGTCAAATGGGGAAACATGTTGCGGTAAAGGGCCAATTGTTTTTGGGTATCCACATAATAGCTGGTTCCGGTGAGGGCCATTTCAGTGTCATGATCCCCCTTTTGTATTCCCAGACTGATGGGATGATTGATCACCGTTGAAATCACCGGTGTCTGCAATGACATGGACTGGGCTATCCGGGTACCGGCAGAGGAGAAGGAGACGATGAGATCCAGCCCCATGCCCTCCATTTGAGTTAAATTTTTCCGGGCCAGGGCCCCATCGCGATGGGACCGAAAAATAAAAGGCGTATATGTCATGCCATCCAGCACCAGGCCATCAACGATTCCCTGGTATGCCTCTTCATAGATATCCCCTGATTTCCAGAAATGAAACCCGATCTTAAACCCATCCGATGCCACTGTCTTGGCATTCATAAAACAAGGGAATACCACCTGGCAGACCAAAAGACATGCCAATAAACGGATGACCACCCTCCTGTTATTTTTGGAACTATTCTTTTTAAAAATCATCGAACAGGCACTCCTTGTCAAGAACCATTTGCAAAAATTGTTCCGATGAAACTGCAGGACTGAACAAAAACCCCTGGCCATAGTCACACCCCATTTTCCGCAGCAGATCAAATTGCTCTTTTTCTTCAATGCCCTCGGCAATGACTTTAATCTCCATGGTGTGGGCCATGGCAATGATGGCTTTAACAATGGCGGCATCCTGGGAACTGGTGAGAATATCTTTGACAAAAAAACGGTCAATTTTAACAATATCAATGGGGAAATTTTTCAGATACACCAGGGAAGAATATCCAGTCCCAAAATCATCCACAGAAATGGTCAGTCCCATCTCTTTTAATTCTTTGAGAACACAGAGGGTTTCCGCATTTTGTTTTGCCAGAACACTTTCGGTGAGCTCCAGTTCAAAGGAAGTGGGGTTCAGCCCATTTAAATCCAGTGTTTTTAAAATTTTATCCGGAATTTTTTGTTGCAGAAACTGTTTGCTTGAAATGTTCACCGCAATGCGGGAGGGCTCCATCCCCGACTTCCACCATTTTTGCTGCTGTCGTCCAACCTGCTCAATCAGCCAGTCGGTAAAGGGAACGATCAATCCCAACTCTTCAATGGCAGAGATAAATTTGATGGGAGAAACCATGCCATAATGGGGATGATGCCAGCGAGTCAGTGCTTCCGCCCCGAAAATGCTGCAGTCAGACATGGACACCTGGGGCTGATAATGAAGTACGAATTCCTCGTTGGCAACGGCCTTTCGGACATCATTTTCAAATTCAAATTTTTCCCTTGCCCGGGCGTTCAAGGCTTTTTTATAAAATTGAAAACAATTTTTACCACTTTCTTTGGCATGGTACATTGCCACATCGGCATGTTTCATTAAAATTTCCGATGTGGAGCCATCAATGGGAAAAAGACTGATCCCAATGCTCACCGAAATAAACACCTCATGACCGTCAATTTCAAAAGGCTCTGAAAGAGATTCATTGATACGTCGGGCCACCCGTCCGGCATCTTCGGGGGCTTTCAGGTGGGGCAGCATGATGGTAAATTCATCTCCTCCCAGGCGGGAAATAAATCCCTTGGAATAGCGTTTATTTATTCGTGT
>CAYSSE010000347.1:0-4412 GCA_964433355.1 uncultured Desulfocicer sp. | reverse complement strand
GTTATCGGCCTCAACAAGGGAAAGGGAAAATACAAGAATCTCATGGGCTCAATGAGCATAAAGCTTGAAAATGGCATCACCTTTAAACTGGGTACAGGTTTTAGCGATAAAATCAGACATTCACCGCCGCGACCCGGCTCAACGGTGACCTTTAAATATTATGGATTCACCAAAAACGGGATCCCCAAATTCGCCTCTTTTTTAAGGGTGAGGCAAGACTGAAAACACACCACACATATGATTTTGTGGAGGAGTTCACGATGCCGGATATAGTTTTCGGTATCTTTAAAAGAGAGGGGCAAAACATTTCCAAAAAAGACACCGAAATTTCCTTTACACCCACTGTCGGGACTGATATTTTCCCTTCATGATTATCACACACCTCTTACTGGCTGTCCTATGGATCATTTGGTGTACATTACATAGCGCCATGATCTCCCTCACAGTCTTCAATTACCTGGAACACCGCTTGGGGCAGGGCTATCGGCTCTATCGATTATTTTTCAATGCCGTGGCCGGAGATGATGCCCTGGATGCCCGGTGTAAATCCCTTGAGCAAACCCAAAATAGATTTTTACCTGGTGCAGGATTACATTATTCATTCAGAACATAAAAGGCAGAACCCCAATCCAGGTACTGCCTTTCATTTGTTCCATCAGATTAACGGCAGGGGCACGGGGCGGGTTATGATAAGACTCACAATTCGTCTGTTTTGCATGTGATAATACCAAGATATCCATCAACCGTTATTTGATCTTCATTTTCAATAAGCTGCATTGCCTGTGAGGCCCCTGTAATACACGGCAATCCATATTCCCTGGCAATAATGGCACCGTGAATGAGCATGCCCCCGCGTTCTTCCACTACGGCTGATGCCAGCGGTATTACAAATGTCATATTCGGATCCACTCCCGAGCACACAAGGACATCCCCCTGTTTAAACTCCAGCAGGTCCTGAGGTTTTTTAATAAGTCTTGCTTTCCCGGTTGCGATACCTGGCCCTGCAGGGTGACCGACTATCTGGCGGGATTTGAACCATCGTTTAGAAGCCTTTTCAGGAATGTCTGTTTCTGCAGAGTTTAATTCACCTTCAGACATCACGCTGAGTGCTGGAATTCCCAGCAGCATATTTTTATCCTCTTTTTTGAGTAAAGAATCAGACAGCCGACGTTGACCTTCAGAAACCGCTTCAAATAATCGGCCTTCTATTCGCCCTAAATGAATATTATCGTCGTCCCTCAGTCGATAGCTTTCGCGGCCCAATGTCAAAATCTCCTCTGCAAATTTTTTTTTGTTTCGCGGAAAACTGTTCGTATAATTTTCATGAAGAATTTTAATGTCAGGTCCATTCAGATTTTTTTGTCTTGGCGGCTGTTTGGAAAATTCGAGTAAAAGACGGATGATGGGCTCATTTCCATATTGGCATTCGTTGCCACTGCCTGTTGTACATGAAAGGTCACCAAAATCAAGAATAAATTTATCCAAAAGACTCATGAATGGATGATCTTTATCGGGTAGCAGGTCATCCTGCAGTATATTTTTCAGAACACTATCACGACGGATCATCTCTGACAGTGATTCAAGAAGATGGTTTCGTTCCATACTTTTAAGACCGGTATTTTCAAGAAGCGCCATAAACTCATACGGATCAT
Organism: uncultured Desulfocicer sp.; assembly: GCA_964433355.1. Taxonomy (GTDB): domain Bacteria; phylum Desulfobacterota; class Desulfobacteria; order Desulfobacterales; family Desulfobacteraceae; genus Desulfocicer. Next base: position 2,760 of record CAYSSE010000347.1, on the reverse strand, counting down.
CCGGTGTGACAGCGTCGTTATATATTTGGCCGAACAACCTTATACCATGGGCAAAGGGTATAAAGTCAGCCCAGTAAACCTTTACCCAGTGATCATAGATTTTTTGTCTTTGTTCGATTTCATGGCATAATAATTTAGTTGTCATGGTTTGAAGATTTGCCTGGCCAAGGCGTTTTGCTTCACGTATCATCTCCGGGATCAGATGATGTTCAATTTTATCATATAATTTTTTTAAATTTTCGTAGCTTCGGTGCAGTGTCAAATACCAGGTTCTTTTATCATCTGTTTTTTTAAACCCTGCCGTCGTGATGGGTCTTGACTGAAGGATAATCAGCTGGTTATTGCAAAACGTCCATTCAATGTCCTGGGGCCTGTCGAACAGGAGTTCCAATTTACGGCCTGTTTCCCATATTTGGAGAACTTCCTCGTCTGCCAAAGGTGGCTTCTGAATGCTTTTTTCGGATAAATCAGCAAAATAGATTCCATCCTTATCGGGCAAGGCGTATCGTTTTCGTATCGGTTCGATATGGCTTAGTATTTTTCCTGAAGATTGTTTTAAAATCCATCGATCCGGTTCAACATCGCCGTCAACAAGGGCCTGATTTAGTCCATAAACGGATTCAATTACCGATTCGGTTGAATTAGAGGGATTAATACCAAAAAAAATACCGGATCTGTCTGACAGGATCAATTCTTGTATTATCACTGACATCTGACTCTTATGAATGTCCAGCCCCAGCTCTTTGCGATATAAAAGTGCTGCATCCGAATATAGCGATGCCCATACCATTTTGACATGCTTGATAATATCCTCTGCGCCGACAATGTTCAGAAAAGAATCATGCAGACCGGCAAAAGAGGTGCCCTGATTATCTTCCCCGGGTGCAGAGGATCTCACCGCAACGGCATTCGTTCCGCAATAGTGGGTGATCAAACCCGAAAGCGCTTCTTGAATGGTTTGGGGCAAGGGGGTGGTTAAAAATAAATTTCGAATCCGTAAAGAGATATCCCAGATTTCCTCCCACCGCATTTGCTTGAGAGGTTTTCGATTGATCTCCAGCAGGATCAGATCTTTCAGATGGGTCTGGGTAAGATAGTCTTCATATATCCGGCAGGGGATGCAAAAGGTTTTAGGAACACAGAATCCCTGTTTATGAATTTTTGCAAGACAAATCGCCTTTCCTCCGACCTGGCTTATCCCTGCGTTAATTAAATCTTCTATTTTTAGAAGTGGTTTCATGATGACACCTGAATTTCAACGACATTTTGAAATTGATCTACCATAAAATATCGGTTAATCGTCACACAAATAAGTGCTGTTGTGGGTGCCGCTGAAAAAGTTTTCATGTGCGGATGTTTCTTTAAGTATAAATTTAAAGATTCTTGCTTATTCGCTTTTTCCACAACAAAAGCAGTCCCGGTCCCAGTTACGGATACGGCATTATAAATATCATCCACTTTATTCAGGCTGTTGTTGACTAGGATAGCGACCTTTGCATTGGTTATCAGGTTATTGTATTTTCGTGTTGTATCGGGGGTTAAAAAGAAAATTTGTTCAAGATTATCACTTGATGCAAAGGCAACAAGGCTGGCATAAGGCTGGGCATTTATCTGGGTTGAAAGAACAGCAAGTCGTTGTGAATCAAACAAGGTTGATATTTTTTCAAGTGTATTTTTCATATTTCCGTCCATGGGCTTTCCTTGCTCTTTAAAATATTTTGCGCATTAGGCTTCCAATGAGTGGATGCCCCCACATAGGCTATACCAAAATTACTTTTCCATTGAGATATATACCCCTTGGCATGGAGGCGTGTTTGCCGGGTGTTGACATGCCATCTTTAATAAGGGACTTGCCCGAGTATAAACTACCACCATGCCCAGTTTAATATGTTGATATTGCATGATAAAAAAATTCAAATTGGTAGTACCCTGAATCATAAATTCCTCGGGATTATTCATGAAAAAACCCTTTGAATATCAAGTGGTTTCAGTTTCGGTTATCCCCCGATAGATTTAAGATTTGGTGTAGTAGTTTCTTTTCGTCCAAGTTCTAACTTGGTTGTAATAATAGTTTGACCGCGAGAGGGAAAAAGAACTTTCAAAAGTATTTTTGATCATTTAAATACCTCCTAAGCCTATATGAAATGGATGAAGTGTCTTTAACAAGTAATCCACATCATAACATAGTCAGGTATGGATAACGAGTTAATTTCTCCATAGGTGGAAAATTCAGCAGATACTAAGTACCCGGGCATATATTCTCCAAAATAAAATCCATAAATATCAATGATATATGGCTGTGAAATACCGAAAAACATATGTGTGGGTACTTACTCAGTGGAGAGCCCATGGCCGGAGATGATGCCCTGGATGCCCGGTGGATATCCAGGCAAGCCCTTGCCGAACTTCCGGTTAATGAAAAAACAAAGTACCTGTTGGAAACAAAATTTGATTTTCGGGGTTAGTAAATGACGTAGATATGGAAGCAAGAGACTTCATCATAATAAAACTAACCCCTCTTGCATGCAGCACTCTGGAGAGTCGGCAATGGATCAATCGGTGGGGGGTCTTGACGTGAATCTGACTCCCTATTGGGCTCAGGATTCAAACTGTTTGCCGTCAAGATCCAAAAAGGCTTTATCGCGCATGGCATCGAGGATTTCCTGAACTCCTGGATCCAGGGGAGTGGCGTGATGATTTTTTAAAATATCCAATGCTTTCCGAGCCGCATTCTCCCCCCAGGTCTTGCTGCCCATCTTT
>CAYSSE010000346.1:0-4412 GCA_964433355.1 uncultured Desulfocicer sp. | reverse complement strand
TGTTGGTGAGACTTTCTTATAAAAAGAGGTGCGATCCATGTCACGTGAAAAAAAGGACTCTCCCAAAGTAAGGGTACGGGTTTTTTTCAGTGTATTGATTCTCATTGCCGGAGCCGGGGCCATGATGGGCCTTAAAGCCATGAAGGTTCCCCCCCGGGAGGCGGTTCGTCCAGAACAGGCCATACGGGTGGAAACCCTCATGGCCCAGCCCCGGGATGTGGACGTATTGATCCAGGGATTTGGTGAGGTGCGCTGCCTGAACACCCTTAACATGGCACCGGAGGTATCCGGTAAAATTGTTGCCATCCATCCCCGCCTGGAGGTGGGGGAGATTGTTAAACAAGGGGATCTGCTTTTTGCCGTGGACCCGGTGAACTATCAATCCGCCCTGAACCAGGCCCTGGCCACCGTGGAACAGCGAAAAAAAATTATCGCCCGACTCACAGCAGAATTAAAACTGGAACAAATGCGTCTTGCCACCCTGGAACGTAACCGTGATCTGGCCAAGGCGGAGTTTAATCGCATGGACTCCTTGTTTCGCCGGGATCGAGTGGGCACCCGTTCCAATGTGGACAAGGCCGAACAAACGTACAACACCACCCGGGATCAGGTAGATCAAATGGCCCTCATGCTGGCCATTTATCCCCTTCAAATCCAAGAGAACCAGAGTACACTGGCCGGGGCTCGAGCATCCCTTACCACAGCCCAGGCCAATGTGGAACGATGCCGGGTAACTGCCCCCTTCACTGGGCGGTTAAAATCAGTGGGTCTGGAAAAGGGAGGCTATGTCACTCCCGGAATAAATGTCCTTACCCTGGCCGATGATGCCCTGCTGGAAATCCATGTCCCCCTGGACAGTCGGGATGTAAATGACTGGCTGGAATTTGAGACAGAGAAGCACTCCCCAGATCTGGCCTGGTTTTCTGCCATCCGCCCCGTTACTGTGGAGATTCACTGGACAGAAGCCCCCCAGGGAACCGCCTGGGTGGGAAAATTACACCGTACCGTGGCTTTTGATCCGACCACCCGCACCGTGACCGTGGCAGTAAGGGTATCCGCCCAGGAAGCCCTGCCCCAAAAACGACTCCCCCTGGTGGAGGGGATGTTTTGTAGCGTTGCCATACCGGGAAGACCTTTGACCCATGTGGTGGCCCTGCCCCGGTGGGCCGTTACCTTTGAAAATACCGTTTATGCAGTAAAAGACGGCCGTCTAAAAACCCTGCCGGTAACCGTGGCCCGAACCCAGGGTGAAGAGACCTATATATCCCATGGCATTGCCCCGGGACAGGAGATCATCATCACCCGACTGGTGGACCCCCTGGAAAACAGTCTGCTTGACATCGTCACTTCCCAGGAGGGCTCATGAAGAAGGTTCTTGCCGCCTTTGCCAGCAACACCGTGTTTGCCAATATCCTCCTGCTGTTGATTTTTCTTGGGGCGGGATTTGCCCTTAATTCCATGATCCGGGAGATTTTTCCGGAATTTTCCCTGGATATGATCTCCATCTCCGTTCCCTATCCCGGGGCAGACCCGGAAGAGACAGAAGAGGGCATCAGCCGAAAAATTGAAGAGGCAATTGAAGAGATAGAAGGGATTGATCAATATACCACCCGCTCCTCCGAGGGCATTGCCACGGCCCAGATAGAGCTGGACGAAAAGTATGATGTTCAGGAGGTTCTGGATAAGGTCAGAAGCACGGTGGATGGCATCTCCACCTTTCCCGTGGATGCCGAACAACCCATTATTTCTGAGATCACCCTTAAAGAGTCTGTTGTCATGCTGGCCCTGTCCGCCGATATGTCCGAACGACGTCTTAAAGAGTGGGCCTATGCCATGGAAGATGAAATTCAACAACTGGCCGAAATTTCCCAGGTCACCATCTCTGGCACCCGGGACTATGAAATTGCCATTGAAGTGTCTGAATCACGGTTGCAAGAGTATGGCTTGACCTTTGACCAAGTGGTATCTGCGGTGCGGACGAGTAATTTTAACCTGGCCGGGGGCACCCTTCGAACCCAGGGAGAAGAGATCCGGGTGCGCACCCTGGGCCGGAAATACACCGGCCGGGATCTGGCTGATATTGTGGTGCTGGCAGATCTGGGTGGCGAACACATAACCCTGGATCGGTTGGCAGTGATTGATGATGGGTTTGCCCAAGACCCCATCCGGGCAAAGGTGGATGGCAGGTCTGCGGTGCTCATCAATGTGCTTAAAACAGAAGCAGAGGATGCCCTGGTGATCTCCCGGGCTGTTCACAAATTTATCACTGAACGTCAAAAAACCCTTCCCCCCGGTGCGGACATCTCCCTGATCTACGATGCCACAGACATGCTCCAGGACCGCATTGACCTGTTGATGAGAAACGGGATCATCGGTCTTGCCCTGGTGTTTTTTCTCCTGTGGCTGTTTCTGGACATTCGGCTTAGTTTCTGGGCTGGCATGGGAATTCCCATATCCCTTGGCGGTGGCGTGGTGATTTTATGGCTCCTGGGGGGAACCATTAATATGATTTCCCTGTTTGGCCTCATCATGGTCCTGGGCATTGTGGTGGATGATGCCATTGTGGTGGGAGAGGCCATTTTTGTCCATCGTAACAATGGGGACGGCCCCTTAAAGGCCGCCGTTGAAGGGGTGTGGGAAGTGGGTATGCCCGTGGTGGCAGCCGTAATCACCACCATTGTGGCCTTTTTGCCCCTGGCCTATATCAAGGGTATCATGGGAAAATTTATCTCCATTCTGCCGGTGGTGGTCATTGCCTGCCTTGCCATCTCCCTTGTGGAATGTCTCATTCTTTTGCCTGCCCATTTAAGCCAGTTACCCGACCCCAATGTTGCAAAAAAAACAAACCGGATCTTTCTTTTCTCATGGATTGAAAGACTGCACAGGTTAGTGGCCGAAGGTCTTGAGTGGTTTGTGACCATGGTTTACCTGCCGTTTTTAACAAAGGCCCTGCGCTGGCGTTACCTGTCTTTATGTTCGGCCATTGCTCTTTTCATGGTGATTCTGGGATTCATGCAGGGGGGATTGCTTAAATTCCAGGTTTTTTCCGACCTGGACGGTTTTATCATTACCTCCACTGTGGAGTTTCCCAATGGTACGCCCCCGGAGGTGACCCAGGCGGCCATGGAACAGGTGGAAGCGGCAATGCTTCGTCTCAATGGAAAACTTCAAACCCTTTCGGGAGACCCCTTGCTTAAAAAGAGCCTGGTTCTGGTGGGGGTCACCGCTGGACAAATACCAAGTTTTGGCCCCAATTACGGGAGTATGCACGCTGTGCTGCTACCTTCTGAAGAACGGGGGATTCATTCCAAAGATATCATGGTAATGTGGGAAAAAGAGGTGGGCACCCTTGCCGGTGTAAAATCCCTTACATTTGAAGGGATGGCTGCAGGCCCCCCCGGAGCCCCCATTGAGGTGTGGATACAGGGGCATGACATGGATGCCATTCGTCTGGCCTCCCAGGATCTCCAAAACCGACTGAGGGACTTTGATGGAGTGTTCCAGATCCGGTCTGATTTTTCACCGGGAAAGAATGAGCTGCGACTGGCATTAAAACCCGAGGCCCGGGGCCTTGGCCTTACAGTGGAAGACTTGGCCCGCCAGGTGTATGCCGGATATTTCGGCCAGGAGGCAGTGCGTCTCCAGCGGGGCCGGGATGATGTTAAAATCAAGGTGCGATACACCCAAAAAGAGCGCAGCCGGGTATCAGATTTTAAGGAGATCCGTATCCGCACCCCCCAGGGCCGGGAAGTCCCCCTGTTATCCGTTGCCACGGTGGCATTCGGGCCGGGCTATTCCACCATCACCCGGACCAACGGCATGCGCCGGGTATCTGTGAGTGCCGATGTGGACAATAACCGGGCCAATGCCAATGAAATCATGGCCGAGCTTTCCAGTGGTTATTTTCAATCCCTTAATAAAAAATATCCCGGGTTGTATATCTCCCTCCAGGGGGAAAAGAAAAAAATGCGGGAATCTTTTTCCAGCCTTATGGTGGGATTTCCCATGGCCATTGTGGGGGTCTTTATCATTATTGCCACCATGTTTCGTTCCTATGCTCAGCCCTTTGTGATCCTGATCACCGTTCCCTTTGGCATTATTGGGGCCATTTTGGGGCATCTGGCTTTGGGGTATAATCTGTCTTTGATGAGTATTTTTGGCATGGTGGCCCTCACCGGGGTGGTGGTCAATGATGCCATTGTGTTGATAGAACGCATCAATGAAAACATTGCAGAGGGCATGCCCTTTGAAGCGGCTTTGTTAATGGGGGGAAAACGGCGGTTTCGGGCCATTTTACTCACCACGCTAAGTACGGTGGGAGGGCTTGCCCCGTTGATAATGGAGACCAACCTCCAGGCAAAATTTCTTATTCCCATGGCCCTTTCCCTGGCTGGCGGGGTGGCCTTTGCCAC
>CAYSSE010000345.1:0-4430 GCA_964433355.1 uncultured Desulfocicer sp. | reverse complement strand
GGAAGAGGCCGTTGATTTTATTCTCATCGCCGGTGATCTTTATGATGGCGACTGGAAGGACTACAACACCGGTCTTTTCTTTGTCAGCCGCATGGGCCAGTTGTCCCGGGCCGGGATCAGGGTGTTTATGGTTTCCGGGAACCATGACGCTGCCAGTCAGATAACAAAATCCATGCCCCTGCCTGACAACGTAACCATTTTTTCCCCCCGAAAACCCCAGTCTGTAAAATTGACGGACATTGGGGTCATCATCCATGGACAGAGCTATACTACAAGGGCCGTGACAGAGAACCTTGCCTCCCGGTTTCCTCCCTGTGATGTGGATTATTTTAACATCGGTGTGCTTCACACCTCCCTGACCGGGCGGGAGGGCCATGAGGCCTATGCCCCCTGTACAGTGGATGATCTTAAATCAAAGGGGTATGATTACTGGGCTCTGGGCCATGTCCATTGCCGGGAAATCGTTGCACAAGATCCCTTTATTGTGTTCCCCGGTAACATCCAGGGCCGTCATATCAGAGAGACCGGGGCCAAAGGGGCCACCCTGGTGGCCGTGGAGGAGGGGCAGATTATCACTGTGGATGCCCATGAGCTGGATGTGCTGCGCTGGACACAGTGCCAGGTGGATCTATCCGAATGTCAGACCCCGGACAGCGTCTATGATGCCGTTCGCCAGGGCTTTGAACAGGAACTTGAAAACGCTGAAGGTAAACCCCTGGCCCTGCGCCTGGTGTTGGGGGGCACCTGTCCGGTTCATGCCCAACTGCTTGAGGAAACCGCGCCGTGGATCCAGGCCTTCCGGGGCATTGCCGCTGGATTGGGTGATGTGTGGCTGGAAAAAATCAAATTTAATACACAGCCCAGTGGGAGCACCGGGGACATGTTGACCACGGATTCCCCCATTGCCGGACTGATTGATTCCATCCAGAATATGGCGTTGGATGGGGATACCCTGTTTGAACTGGTACCGGAGTTGTCTGTCCTGAAAACTAAATTACCAGCAGAGATCCACAGCGGTGAGGGGTCTTTTTTTGATGCAACTCCGGAGAAAATTGCAGATTTACGCAGGGAAGTACAGGCCCTTTTGATGGCGAAACTGCTTCATCACGGAGATAAACAATGAAGCTCAAACGATTGCATTTGAAGGCCTTTGGCCCTTTCACAGATCAGACATTGACCTTTAATTCCGAGGTTCCCGGTCTCCACATTATTTTTGGTCCCAACGAGGCTGGAAAAAGCAGCTCCCTTCGAGCGCTCAAGGCCTTGTTGTATGGATTTCCCCAACAGACCCCGGATAATTTTCTTCATAATTATGATCAATTACGGGTGGGGGGCTGTCTTGAAAACAGTGCCGGGGAGGAAATTTGTTTTCAACGTCGTAAAAAACGCAAGGCAGATCTCATTGATGAAGAGGGAAACCCTTTGGATACAGGGGTGTTAGCACCTTTTTTAAAGGGACTTGAATCGGGAATTTTTGAATCCCTTTACGGCATTGATCATGACACCCTGGTACGGGGAGGAGAAGACATCCTGGCCCGGAAAGGGGAGGTGGGGCAGGCATTGTTTGCTGCAGGGGCAGGGATTTCATCCCTGGGACAGGTCATTGAGCAATTTGAACGAGAGGCCCTGGAGCTGTTCAAACCCTCAGGGCAATTGCCCGACATTAATAAGGCCATTAAAAAATTCAAAATCCTGAAAAAGGAAGCCAGGGAGGTCAGTCTGTCCTTTAAAGAGTGGAACCTCCATCAAAAGGCCTTGAAAGAGGCCCAGGCACACCGCAGCCTCCTGGAAAAAGAACGGGATGAAAAACACATACAATTTAATGGGCTTGAACGGTTGAAACAGGCCATTCCTGAGTTGGCCACTTTGAAATCCTGGCAGGATCAACTTAAAGAGGTGGGAGAGGTGGTTCCCTTGCCCCCTGATTTTACCCAGAAACATTGGCAGGTGAGCCAGGAAATGCAGGCAGCCCGGCAGCTACTGGAGCGTGATACAAAGCGGTTACACGATCTTGAAAAAAAACGTAGAGACATTTCTTTAAAGGAGACGCTGTTGAATCAGGCCGACCAGGTGGATGATTTTCACCAGCGTCTGGGGGAATATCGCAAGGGACAAAAGGACAAACCAGAGAGAAATGGCATGCGCATCAGCCTTCGACGGGATGGGGCATGGCTGTTGCAACAGGTTCGTCCGGATTTAAACCTGGATGCGGTGGAAACATTACGGCCTGTGCTTTCCAGGAAAAAGAGGGTGCAGGCATTGAGCTCGGAGTATGAGGCCATACACCAGCAGATTAAAAGTTTACAAAAGCAACAACGGGCAGCAAAGCAAGAGCTTGAATCCGTGGCCGATGCCCTGACGACACTGCCTGATATTAAAGACGCCCTTCCCCTTCTCCAGGCAGTGAAACCGGCCCAAAGGGTGGGGGATGTTGACGTCTTGCTGGAAAAAAATAGCCATGAGTTTGAAAAGCATCAAAAATCCTGTCTGTCATCCCTTAAACGCATGGGGGTGTGGACCGGCGATCTGGCTCAATTGATGGAACTTTCTTTCCCCCTTTTTGAAACCGTGCAGGCGTTTGAGAGCCATTTCAGCAAGATTACACAGGATCTGGGTGGACTTGAAAAGGATCGTAGAAAAGAGGCAAAAGAGCTGAAAAAGGCCCTGACAGAAATGAAAAAATTGGCCTATGCCGGGGAAGTCCCCTCCGAACAATGGCTGCTACAGACCCGGAAAAAAAGAGAAAAGGGGTGGCAACTGTTACGAAAGAAATGGGTGGATCACATGGATGTCACCCAGGAGAGTAATCGCTATGATGACACCCAGCCCCTTCCCGATGCCTACGAGACATATGTAAAACAGGCAGATATTGTTGCCGATCGACTGCGCCGGGAGGCAGACCGGGTGGCCCAGGCTGCGGCTTATCGTTCCCAGGTGGAAACATTGCAGGGGGCTTTGACGGATAAAGAAAAAGAAAAAGAGATTTTGGAAAAACAAATACAGGATCTTGATAAGGATTGGCAACGCATCTGGGAGCCCCTTGCCATTACTCCCTTATCCCCCAAAGAGATGGGGGCCTGGCTGACCCAAATGGATAAATTGCGATTTAAGCTGGAAGATCTTTCGTTAAAAGAGCAGGAGATTTCCCAGGTCATAAAACAAAGACAGGCGCTGAAACACAGCGTGGAAGAAGTGCTTTTCACCATGGGAGAACGACAGATTCCCCTGGGGGAAGCCCTTGCCCCGGTTCTGATTCTGGCAGAGACGGTTTTAGAACGCATTGCCGGCCAAAAGACGGCCCTTGAAAAATTAAAAGAGCGCCAAAAAAATGCCCAAAAGACATTTCACCGTAGCCAGGAGGACCTCAATGCGGCCCAGTCGGACCTGGACAGATGGCAGGGGCAGTGGCAAAAGGCGCTTTTGGGCCTGGGCCTACAAGAGGAAGTGTCCCCCCTGGAGGCAGTTGATCTCATTGAGACCTTAAGGAGCTGCTTTGACAAGTTAAAAGAGGCCGATGATCTGAAAAAACGCATTGTGGGCATTGATCGGGACGCGGCTGAACTTGAAACAGAACTCAAGGTTTTTTTAGGGAAGATCGCACCGGAAATGCTGGACTTGCCCTTGGATCGGGCTATTTTAAAATTGCGCACCATGCTCATCCAGGCCCAAAAAGATGCCACGGTACACGAGAAACTCTCCGAAGAGCTGGACTCTTTACGAAAAGAGGTTACCGGTGCACAGGAAATGCTTCAAAGGGCCACCGGGCAGATGGATGGACTTCTTGCCATTGCTAAATGTGAAAAAACTGAAGAATTACCGGCTGTCATCACCCGGTTTACGGATTCCCAGCGGCTGCGGGAGAAGATTTCCGACACCGAAGCCATTTTGGCTAAAATTGGGGCTGGAACCTCTTTAGAGGCATTTACAAAACAGGCAAACGAGGTGAATGCCGACGAGCTGCCCGGGCAAATCAGCGCCTTGAAAATGGATATTGAACAGAGAATTCATCCACAGATCAATGACATCTCCCAGGTCATCGGCGAAGAAAAAACAAAGCTTGATGCCATGGATGGCAGTGATAAGGCCGCTGATCTTGCCGGGAAAATGGAACAGGAGCTTGCCAGGATACGTCGTTTGTCAGAGCAATACGCCAAACTGCGTATCGCTTCCAGGATTTTGCAACGGGAAATTGAACGCTACCGGGAAGAACACCAGGACCCGGTGTTAAAAATTGCCTCCAATTACTTTAATACCTTGACCCTGGGATCCTTTGCCGGGCTTCGCACCGATGTGGATGACAATGGAGAGCCGGTGCTTGTGGGGGTCCGGCCCGATGAGCTTCGTCTCACCGTGGAAAAAATGAGTTCCGGCACCCGGGATCAGCTCTATCTGGCCCTGCGTATTGCCACCCTGGAGTGTCGCCTTGAAAC
>CAYSSE010000344.1:0-4437 GCA_964433355.1 uncultured Desulfocicer sp. | reverse complement strand
CAGGGGCTTTTGTTCCCTTCAGTATTTTAAAGGACGTCAGCATACTTTGCACCCTGCCGGGTAGCCCAGCCTTTACATTGGGGTGTTTATCCAAGAAAGTCACTATCTCGGGCAGCAGGTCATCTTTGCCCATCTGTACCAGCAGCGGAACGGTTTTTTGGACAAAAGCAGCCAGGATATCATCTTGCCCCATGCGTTTAAGCGCTTCAACCAACCGGTCTTTAAACGCCATATTCCCTTTTTCAGAACGGATATTCATCATCAGCCAATGGTGCAGTACCTGATCCCAGTGACCACTTGTGTAGAGGCCTTCAAAATGAAGGGTGTGGGTCACAAAATCATTGAAATACGCTGTATGATCCTCCGGATTCTCATAGATTTTGTCTGCAATGCCTTTGGTGAAGTCTACGATTGCCCCGAACCGGGCGGCATAGAGTGTACTTTTTTTCCGGTCCGCCTGGACCTGCTCAAATTGTTGTCGCAGGTGGACCTGTTCTTTGGATATTGTCTGGTAAAGTTCTTCTGCGTTAGTATACACCTGCAAAAAGTGGTTTACTGCCCCCAACTTGTCCAGAATGGTCTGCTGGTGGTGATGCTGATTCTTTAAATAGTCATTTTCCGGATTGCCTGTGTAAATAATATTTTTATCGTTAGGGTGTTCTGACAGGCATTCAACAGAAAAATCCTTGCCCACATAAATCATATCCAGGCCGCCCCCTATTTTCAGCATCCATCGGGTCATGCCCCGATAGTTCTGATAGGCTTCGGGCATGACCAGGGTCAGGCGGCCGTTAGAGGCAATTTTTCCTGATCTGACCGTAATCTGCTTTTTACCCTGAAAGATTTTCCAGTCATAATTGTGGTCAGCAAAATGCGGGAAATGAAGCTGAATAGTCTGGGCATGAACCCCGGAATAAGACAGCAGGAAGATGACAATTAATGTAAAAGTAAATATGATTTGTTTCATGATCAGTAATACCTTTTGAAAAACCCCTGTTTGTACAGGTATTTTCGTTGTCCGGTCTCCCGGTCCAGTTTTTTCTGAAATTTCGATTAATTTTCTTTTTTTTAAAAAAAATTCGACCGCTCCGCAGCAAAGGTATCCATCATTATCAAATGAAAATAAAGTTCCTTTCACATCCTGCAATGTGGGATTGAGAAATGCTATTTCAATCTCCCAACCATTAACAGTATTAATATGTGAAAAATATATTTTAGTTCCTTCAGCAAGATCAAGAAAGGGGTTGTCCAATGCCATACAGGGATTTACAAACAACATGGTCATATAACAAATAGTTCTGCATATCTTAAGTTTCTCATCATCATTTTCTCCGTCTATAGTTTCAGTCCCAAAAAGATATTGTTAATTAGCAATTTTTATAATACTTCAATCTAAATTACGATAGCTTATTTCGACAACATGTTGACAGTTACTAAGTTTAAAATGTTTTATGATCTTGAAAACCGTGTGTGATCCATCACGATTTTTGCTGATAAAAGAGTGACTTGTATCCCAATCATCCGTACAGTCACTGATATAACCTGACGATGGATAACTATTAACCGTAGCAATATCAACCACCCCTATATCGGCAAAATTCCCACAAAATGGTGAATTGTCAACACACCATGATTCCAAAAGAATATCATAAGTTTCGAGATTGGGATTGCTCTCCATGGCATTTCGAACAAATGAATACGAACACTCATCAATTGAAGATGAGTCTTTCGGGGAAGTTAATATCACAGTCCGTAAATTGTTGTCATCTACGACACAGCGCACTGAATAACCGGACCTGCGGTAGCGGTGACCCGTGCTGGGATTGCTGCTGTAAAAATTCAGGGCCCCTGCGAGGTTACTCTTGCTCTGGGTACTGCTCCAGTAGGCACCGAGGTAACCACGTTTGCTCAACGAACCACTGCTGTAGTACCGGCTGCCGGAAGCCGGTAACATCAGGTCATTGCCAAAAAAAAGTGCGCTGTTGTAGTTTGTGTCATCACTATCCCAAGTTCCCACACCGATGTGAGTGTTGTTATCCAGAACTCCATCCCACTGGCTTTCGGTCGGTACCCGGTATCCGACAGGGCACGGGTCATTGGTGGTTTTAGAAGTATCAGACCAGGACCCATCGGGAGCATCGTTATCATCCTCCCAAACGTTGATTTCACCTTCGTTGGCATCTATAGAGCCCGGGCCGGTAGGACCATGAGCAAAGTTCTCAGTGTTGGTATCATACCACTGACTGGAATCAGGACCTTTTCTGCCCCACTGCCAATAACCACCAATCAGCCGCCAGGACGGGGTAAAGGGATCGTCATCAGTAGTCTTGCCTAAGGCGGCAAGGTTGTAGCAGTCAAACTCTTTCCATACACCCGGGGCCACATATGCACCGCAATTACCTGTCTGTGAGCCTGAAGCCTGACTAATGGCATATATATTCCCTGCTATGGTGACTGAACCGCTTCGGGCTAAGCCGGTATTGGCAGTTACCGATACTGTGACATTTGTGCTGTCGGTACCACTGGTTGGTGATAAAGTCACCCAGGAAAGGCTATTGGACGTTATCCATGAACAACTTGAACTGGAAGCTGTTACTGTAACTGATTTACCACCGCTGTCTTTCGTAAAATTACCACTGGAAGATGAAATGCTATAAGTGCAGGCAGAAAATTCTGATTCTACGACACAGCGCACCGAAAAACCTTGCCTGCGTGAGTAGTAGAGCATGTAGGCTTCGCTGCTGCCGAAGCTCAGGTTACATGCGCCGCCCTTCGTGATCTGGGTACTGCTCCAGTAGTCGCCACTGGTACCACGGTTGCTCAACGAACCATTTCTGACGTGCCGGCCGCCGGAGGCCGGTAACATCAGGTCATTGCCAAAAAAAAGTGCGCTGTTGTAGTTAGTCTCATCACTATTCCAATTTCCCACAGAGCTTTGGGTGTTGTTGTTTATAACGCCATTCCACTGGCTTTCGGTGGGCACCCGATATCCAAAAGGGCACGGATCATTGACGGTTTTAGAAACATCAGACCATGAACCATCGGGAGCATAGCTATAGCTATCATCCCAACTGCTGATGTCCCCATCATTGGCATCCCCTGATTCCGGGCCAGTAGGACCATGAGCAAAGTTATCAGTGTTGGTATCATACCACTGGCTTGCATCCGGGCCTTTCCTGCCCCAGTGCCAGTACCCACCAATCAACCGCCAGGACGGGGTAAAGGGATCGTCATCAGTAGTCTTGCCTAAGGCGGCAAGGTTGTAGCAGTCAAACTCTTTCCATACACCCGGGGCTACGTATGCACCACAGTCGACTGAAACATCAACCGCATTAATCCCTGCATTACTATAATTACCTGTTTTCAAATTATTATATAAAGCAAATGCAGTCACACCTTGAGTTGAGGATATAGTTACATAGCCCCCTTGAATAGATGTGCTGTTGCCAATTATACTTGTAGGAATTTCAGCACTTCCATTCGCAGAAATTGTAACAACAACCGGTGTTGAGTCGGTTCCAGCTTTATTAGTGTAAGTGAATGTTACTGTTGCTGATGAGGTGTTGGGGTTGGCAATCAGAATATTTGTATCCCAGGTATCATTTTGAGCCACATGTGGGATTAATAACAATTTGGAAAGAGTTTCTGTAAATGGCACATCTGCAAGGTAATAATCTGTGCTGACTCCTTCGTAATCACCAAGAAAATTTAACCCGGCCAAAGGTTCATCTGATACAATTTTTATCCACCCATCACTGCTCAAGCTTGCTCCGACCACAAATGCATCCTGCCCTTTGGCTGGTATAGCTTTTGTTTCAGTGGCTAAAATACTGCCACTCTGATTATAAATTGTAATATGAACGCTTGCAGTGCTTGTGCTTCTTAAATTAGTTATACCAAGGCCTGACCAATGCCCAGGTTTGGGTTTGAAGACTGGTAAATAATAATTATGAATTTCAACTATAATAGATTTATTAACCGCATTAATCCCTGCATTACTATAATTACCTGTTTTCAAATTATTATATAAAGCAAATGCAGTCACACCTTGAGTTGAGGATATAGTTACATAGCCCCCTTGAATAGATGTGCTGTTGCCAATTATACTTGTAGGAATTTCAGCACTTCCATTCGCAGAAATTGTAACAACAACCGGTGTTGAATCACTACCGCTTTTATTAGTGTAAGTTAATGTTACAGTTGCTGATGAATCGTTTGGATTAGCAATGTAAACAATTGTATCCCATGTGGTATTCTGAGCGACGTGTGGAATAAGCAATAATTTGGAAATATTTTTTGTAAAAGGTACATCTGCAAGGTAATAATCAGTCGTGGTTCCCTCAAAATCACCAAGAAAATTTAAACCTGCAAGTTCTTGGTCGGAAGTTACTTTTATCCATCCATTGCTGCGCAAACTTGTACCAACAAGAAAATTAT
>CAYSSE010000343.1:0-4439 GCA_964433355.1 uncultured Desulfocicer sp. | reverse complement strand
CAGCACCTGCCGGTCGTCACTGACACCGATAATCAACCGTCCACCGGCAGTGTTGGCAAATGCCACAAGTGCTTTCATCATTGGTTTTTGTGAAGACAAATCCCTTTTGAATTCAAGGGTTTTACCTTCTGATTGTTCTAAAAGCCTATGGTAAAAGTTGCTCAATTCATCGCCTTCCTGAAATTTTTTTCTTCTTTAAAAATCCTGGCAAGAGTCTGCTTGATTTGTTTATCCTCGTTAATTTTTCAATGTAGTATCTTCAATGATCTTTTTAATTGTGTTGTGGAGAAGAGGGATTTTCTCTTTACAGGTATAAAATACCGCTTCTGCATTAACACTGGGATAATGATGGGTCAAAATATCCCGCATCGCCTTTGCTTTCTTCCATTCCACTTGAGGGTATTGGCTTAACAGCGTATTCTTTGAGACTTTGTCGAGATTTTTCAAAGATTCACCAATAACAATGAACATCATGCAGATGGCGTCCATTTTCTCAACACCTGCCTGATTGTGCGTAAAATCTTCAACTTGCTGAATGGAACTGAATCGATGAAGTATTTTCCCCGAAGCATCTTCAATCTGCCGTAATACTTCAAGGACAAGTTTTTTATCAAACATAGACGCCATCCTTGTCTATTCTATTTTTCAAAAAAGTATTCATATGCTTGCCATACTGAACAATATCAACAGGGCAATTTAATTTTGCTTCCAGATCACTCTTGATACCCGCGATGGTAAACAAATCTGGTTTCATCATATCAACAAACACATCAATATCACTGTCTGGATTTGCATCATTCCGAGCAACAGATCCGAAAACCCCCATTCTGGTGATACCGTACTCTTCTGAAAAATCATTTTTGTATTGACGCAGAATCCGAATAATTTGCTGTTTAGTCATATGAACCTCCAAAATCATCATTTTTTTCCGGTGATTGCCTTCTTTTCAACCAGAAGGTTCCCGAACTTTCCATAGTTTACCTTCACGCCGTCATCAAGATCAAGGCAGATTTTCATGTCTGCAAAATGTCGCAGCTCATCGTCAAAGGCTTTAAGCTCAATCTGTTTTTTCTTTAAGATATCGATTTGTTTTTGAATTTTTTTCTGAGAGGACGCCGTTATGGATGAGTCCCTTTCATGGTCAAGATACTCAACCCGGGCACTGATATTTCCCTGGAGTGGGGTTAAATAATTGGATCGAATTCTTGACAGGGTTGAATCATTATACCGGTGCAGATATACAAGGCATTCAAAGGCCTTTTGCTTTCCGCTTGAAAACAGCCAGTATATGGGCCGTTTTTTGTATGTTCTCATATGGTCTTTAAAGAATGTGGTGCTCAGGTATCTTCTGATGGTAGCAGCCGGTGATTCACTGGGCTTGGGTTTCAAGGTGTCTGCAATAAATTTTAGATTTTCATCAAGGGTTTCCGGGGGCCAGGCTATTTTAATGAAGTCAACAAATCGCCGGGCGGCATCATCCTCAAACCACTCCATATCCATGATCGGTAGAATGCCATCATCATCGGCAGGAAAGGTTTTGTATTTTGATGGGTCAAAGCCTTCATTACAGCTGTGGGCGTAAATAAGCCCTGGTTCACCAAGGCTGTAGCGTCCCATCATGCAGGCGATGGCATAGGAAATTAACTCTTTTATGGTGTCTGTGAGAAGGAGGGCTTCGTATTCTTCTTCTGTTTTATTGTTCCCATAACGGTAATGGGGGTTGCATGTAAGTGTAATTTCTGGAAATGAGACGTCGGGTGTTAATTCGTCTTGCAGGCCATAGGCTTCGATGAAGACGCTGTTGTTTTCTTGTTCGAGGTGTTGCATTTCGAGGGTGGTTTTCTGCCAGTGAGAGCGTAGGGTATTGTAAGTGGTGTTTAAATCGGTAGTGTGATGGTCGGACTGGAGGAGAGGGAGATAAGTGAAATCCCATGATGTTTCATGAAAGTCCCAATCTGACTTTTCGATATCTACAGCTATTTGTATATTTAGATGTTGATTAATTGGTATGTAAGGAACTGCTTCAATATCTTGTTTCTGGTAATTTAGGGTTGGGTTAATTATCTTGAGAAAATAATTGCCTAACTTGGAATTCAAGAGTCCCATTACGTTAATGCATTGTTCTTTAGCAAAAATGCCTGGGCCTGCATCAGAAAAAAGGACACCTCTATCAAAGTATCTAAAAGCAATATTAGCTGAGCTAATCCTTGACCATGAAACAAATGGTTGAAAATACCAACATTGTTCTCGTAAACGAAAATCAGGGCTTTTAGTTTTTATCTCAACCCCTTCTTGGTATAGATCGATAATATGTTCACAATTCCCATACCATTTTCTAAAGTTTCCACCTTTATGAAGCGG
The DNA here is from genome assembly GCA_964433355.1 of uncultured Desulfocicer sp. Classification (GTDB taxonomy): domain Bacteria; phylum Desulfobacterota; class Desulfobacteria; order Desulfobacterales; family Desulfobacteraceae; genus Desulfocicer. The sequence goes on along the minus strand of CAYSSE010000343.1, from coordinate 2,078 downwards.
AAACCATCTGTTTTCCAAGTGCATTTGCAATGCATCGGTCAATTTAAATTGGGTATGGTTGATAGAGACTTCAAACCATAATTTTAAAAACCATTCATCTTTTCCAGTTCTAATACCTGGTTTTACTGGAAAGTAGTCCGATACTGATTTATTTTTTTGAAATACATCTCCTAATCGATTACTCACCCAATACGCAATCGGGCTCCCAGGAATTTTCTTAAAGTCTGCGGCAGAGGCATTGAAGAACCACCCACAATCTGGATTTTGAATGGCTTCACGAACGGCAACTTTTTTTTTCATCTCTGATTTGCCGTCGATAAGACGAAAGTAACTGCCTTTTAACTTGGGTCTGCTGGCGTTCTCCAACACAAAAGCCGTTGTTGAAACCACCTCACCACCAATGCTATCAAACCCCCTTGCTCCAAGATGAGCCATAGAAAGTATAGCTTTTTGGTTAAAAATCTTTTCGCGAAGTTTTTTATAAGATGAGAGAAACATCCAGCTTTGCATAGTGATCATTCCAACTAAGCCTTGTTTCACTGCAAGTTCGAGGTTACGCTCGATAAAAATGGCAAACAAATCGGATTTGCTGGCCGGGAAGTGGGCTTTTGCAAAAGCCTTTAACATGGAGTTCATCCCCTTACTCCCCATATAAGGCGGATTGGCCACCACACAATCATATTTTTTAGCCAGGAATTTTGCCTGGTTTACAACCGGTTTTAAGCTTTCCAGCTCTTCTTCGGCGATAAAACCAAAAAGATCGTCGCTGTCGGTTTCGCCTGACTCAATCATGTATTGGATATCATCGAGTTTTTCAGCCAGTTCCTCTGGAATCATTATAAGTGATCCAAAAGTTTTTGCATGTTCAAACAGATCAACCAGTTCCTGAATCGATTTCGAAACAGGATTTTCGCCCTCCCTTTTTGAGATTGCATCTAAAAGCCTGTCATTATCAATTCCTTTGGTTTCAACAATTGAGACAATATCCAAGTTTAAATCATCACGGTTGAACAACCTTCTGTCATCATTTCTGGCCCTCATTAAAACGGCAAAGCCGGCAAGCTGGGCCGCCCTGTCGTCAATATCAAGGCCATAAAGATTTTTTCCAAGGATCAGGCCGGGGATATCCCTGGTTCTATACCCCCTTTCAAGATAGATCTCTTTGAAGATATCATAGGCTTCCACCAGGATATGGCCGGAACCACAGGCTGGATCTAAAAAGCTCAACTCTTCAGGATTTAACTCCTTGGGAGTTGTTGCATCAATTTTTTTCTGGACTTCAGGTTCCTGTTCTGCCGGTTCAATATAATATTCCATCTTCTCTTTTAACGACGACTCCGGATAGGTTGCCATCCACATCCGCCCAAGGGTATTCTGGACCATATATTTAACGATCCAGTTGGGGGTGAACAATTGGGTGGCAGCAGGAATGTCCTCGCTTTTAACAACCTTCCCGATGACCTCATTTTTCTTCTCAGAAATATAAAACTGATAAATCCAGCCGATAATTTCAACATCGTTCCAAAGGTCTTCATCAATTTCAGTGACCATCTTTCTGACAGGAGAACTTGAGTGCAAGAGGTTGTCCGGCAAAAGAAGTTCAGCCTCATTGTCAATTCTTCCAAATAAAAAAGGCATGGCCCTGTGAAGGGCGTTGCACTGGGCAATGATCAGCATCCGGTACAGCTCGTTGTCCTTGTCACCGGCAAGCCTGCCCTGTCAAGGCCCGGCAGGTCAACATCTGTTGCATGTTCCAGTATTTCTGGAATATCAGAACCATTGGGGTTGCTTAAAACCCTGAATCCATGATCCAGAAAGCCGTGAAGCTCCATATAGCGAATAGCAACAAATCGGTTAAACCAGGTATAGGCACTTGACCGAACAAAAATTTCAAACCCCGATTGTTTTAACCGGTTTACAAGTTTCTCTCTGAGTTTACCTGCTTTTTTAGAAAAGGCTTGGGTGCCAATGATGGCCACATCGCCTTTGAATTCAAGCGGATCAATATCATCATCGTGGATGCCAAACAGTGCAGCTCTTTCCATAACCGCTTTTATAAAATCGGTCCTTGCTTTGGG
>CAYSSE010000342.1:0-4442 GCA_964433355.1 uncultured Desulfocicer sp. | reverse complement strand
ATGCCGCATCCAGGGGATGGGGTCCCATGGCACCCGAGGCCACTTCAATGCGATCCGTACCCGCCACCACATCCAGGGTCTCCCCATACACCACGGACTCTTCGGTTTCAAATTCATATGCACTCAATCCGGCGGCATCTGCCACAAGTCTTGCCAGCTCTTTTAAACGCTCCTGACGCTGATCCATGGGTATCCCCATTTCCACGAGATTGAGCATGGTAAATTCGCTGTTATGCTTTGCACCGTCAGACTCTTTTCGAAAACATGATCCAATTTCAAAGAATCGTATGGGGCGGGCTTTCAAACGTCCTAAAGTCACCATATACTGATAAAGGTTGGGGGCCAGCATGGGCCGGAGGCAGTGCTTGTCATCCAGCCAATACACCTGTTTTGAAAGGGGATGATCCCTGTCTACAGTCATTCTGTCAAGGGCTTCACGGGAAATAATCACAGGGGTGGTCACCCTGGCAAATCCCTGCTGATTAAGAACAGAGGTGAGATGGTCTTCCAATTGGATCAGGTGGGGTTTTAAATCAACGGTGAGAAATTGTCTTAACTTTTGCTGTTGTTGTTTCACCAAGCGTTTTTCAATGCGCTGGAAGGCTTGATTTCTCTCTCCGGGGGGGGTGCACGGGCAAATCAGATCATCTGCCTCGGCTTCCAGTTCTCTGAGCCGGGATACCTGGGTTTCAGACCATGTTATTATGTCATTCACAATAAATTCCTTTTAATGGGCGCATTCACATTTTCCCTGTCCTGGGGGCTTCATTTGCCATGGGATAATTAGCTTTCAGCCCTTAAAACTCAGGCTGCTAAGACGCTTGAGTTTAAAGACTGTCCCGCCAAGTGGGTAGCTGTTTTTTTCGGCTTACAGCATGGAAACCGCCATGGTAGCAACCCCGATTTCCAATTTATCATGAATCAAGTGGCTGGAAATCTTTTCATAGCCTTTTTCTGAAATTCCCAGGGGAACCCCCGGAGCCGCAACAAATGTATTGTCAAAAAGGGCATTTTCAGGAATGGAATTTTCCACTGGGGTGGCTTCAACAATATATCTCGCCCGGTCAAGAATAGTCGCCAGATCTTCACCTACCATAGCAACACTAACACTCCCTGTAACAGTGTCATCAAAGGCGCTCAGAGCATTTTTCAAATCCAGAGCAGCTTTGGGGTCAACATCATAAAGTATCACATGGGCACCGGAACGTTTTAACCATCTGGCAGCCGCCGTACCCACAGGGCCACATCCCACCACCACAACGGATTGTTCTTTCAAGCCCCCGGTCATGAGATCCAGGGCAGCCGCATACCCCCTGCCGGTGGCCTCGGAATTATCAGATACCCGTTGTAAGGCAAGGTTCAACGCCACAAAACGGTTATCATCGGACATCATGATGCCCTGGGCCTTGTTTTCAAAGGCTTCAGCCACCCCTGCGGTGTCCGTTGCCGTGGTCATGGAAACTTGAAAACCAAGATAAGCCAAGATGGCCTCCACTGTATTGGAAAAAGTGGTGATAATTCCTTGCCCTGCGGTGATTGGCACCACATTGACTGTAAAATTTTCAATGAGTTGTCTGATTTCAGACTCCTGCCGACCACAGGCATGGCAGGCCACCCCCAAAAGCGAGCGTCCTGTTTTTTCCATTAATTCCCTGTTATACCCATCCAAATTTTCAGGAATGGTGTCAATGTCACACGTTTTTAACCGGGTCATTTGTATTTATCTCCACGGAAACAGATCAAACCCAAAGTAAATCTGATTATTGTTCGATAATATTTTAATTTTAAAGGCGGGGACAGATTTAAAAATCTGTCCCCTAATCGTAATTGCACAAATGGGCAACCTATTTAAAACTCATTCCTAAAAATGTGGACTACCTTTCACACCAATCTGTTCTGAAATGGCATTAAACACAGCCTTTCTTTTTATTTCAAGGTCTTTGGCAGACGGAGCCGTATTGATCAATGTAGCCACAAAATCGCTTTTTCCCTCCCGGTAATTGGTGATCACCTCATCTGCCCCAAATAAATTTTTCACCAATTTTAATGGTTCAGCAACGGCCATGATATGCTCACCTTGACATAAAATATCCTGATCAGAAACACAGATATGCTCATAACTCACCCACGCCGGACATGGAGGCATCACCGGGACGTTAAGGATTTTATGAACAAAAATATCCCCAAGCAGGGCCACCATGTTGATGCCGGTGGAGTGGAAAACCGCCGTGGGAGTCTGGCTGGGCAGACGTGCATCAATTTCAAGCACCTTGAGAGATCCTCTATGAAGAATCACCTCCACGTCCATAATCCCCTTTAACTCAATCGCCCGGGCAAGATCCAGGGAAATCTGGGTAAATTCCGCTGTCAATTCTTGTGAAAAGGGTACAGGTGCTGTCACACGGCAACAGTCATGCACATCATCCATGAACAATTGTGTGCTTTGCAAAGAGATATACTCCCCGGACATCCCCAACACCTCCATGGAATAGGAAGGCCCCTCCACATACTCCTGGAGTACATCTGGCCGTTTTCCAAATTTTTCCAAAAATTCATCATACTCCTCAGAATTCTGAAAAAGGGTAATGCCATGACTGCCGCTGTCACTGTCGGGTTTTCCCATGGCTGGAAATCCGCACCGGGGCCATGGCAAAGGGGCTGGTATATTTTTTTCCTGAAAAAGAATGTCCGACACTACCTTGGATGAGGATATGGCATAGGCCGCTGTATCAAAGGCCAGAGGAATACCGTATTTTTGGGAAAAATGAACCAACGCTGCAAGGGCTGCTTGATTTTCCAGGGCTGGCAAAATAAAATCGGCACCTTTAAAAGCCTTGAGCAATCCCTCTTCATTGTTGACCACGTCAATCTGAAAAAAATGATCACAAAGACCCGATGCGGGAACCTGGGAACGCTTGTCCACAACAAGGGTGATCCACCCCGCCTTTGATGCCAGATAAGTGGCTTCAACCCCCTGAAGATTCCCCCCTGCAATGGCAACTATCATATTATCCCTCCAACACTGTTTAGGAATGAGTCCGAAGGCAGTCCCTCTTTGCCTTTCTGCTCCCGAGCTAACATCAGTGCCGTCCACGCCCCGGCGAGCAGAAAAAGCCCGCCACTGACATAAAGGGTAAATGGCACCCCAGAAACATCAGCTTGCCACCCAATAACAGGGCCAACAAAAACAAAAGAAAGGCGAATGGCAAGGCTTCTGACAGAAAGCACAGTGGCCCTGATCTCTGAGGGGGTTATTTCATTGATATAATTTCGCAGCACAGGGGTTGCAATCCCCCTGAAAACATAAAAAAGACAAAGAAATAGAACACCCCAGGCAGTGTGAAAAAAGCCAAGCAACACATAACCGCAACCAATGGAGGCGGCTATGAAAAAAATTGTTCGGGTCATTCCCAATCTTTTTTCCAGTCGATGGGCGTGCATGGCCGTGATGCCAGTGGTCATATTCAAAACAGGTATAATGACGCCATAAAGGGCAAGGGGGATGGAAAGAAACACCAGATAAGGCTGGACAAACCATGCCATGGTCAAAGTGGCAGTGCCCATGACGGATGAAAAAATAATATTCCATTTAAGTGCCCGGTTTTGAACCAGAGCATAATGAATAATGGTAAAAATATGCCCCACACCCTTTTGATCACAATTTTTTACTTTATGGGGTTCAAACAGATACAGGGCCGCAGGAATGGCAGAAAAAGCAACCAGAGCCTGGCAATAAAAAGTGGTTCTAAGGGAAATAACAGCAAGAAGCACGCCAATGGGAGCTGCAATGGCTTCGGCAAAATTTCCCAGGGAGATGAGCTTTCCCTCAATTTTCAAGTATTGTTTTTCTTTGTCCGCCCACAGCAGGGTATCGTACAAAATAGCAGAGTCTGATCCGGAAATAAAACTTTGCCCCACCCCAAGCACAATTTCACAGATCAAAAATCCCCAGAAACCAGTGGAGACGCTATACAGTGAAAACCCCAAAAACCCCAGACAACTACCCAGAATCAGGGATTTTTTCCGGCCCCACATGTCTCCAAAATACCCCGATGGTACCTCCATGATCACAATAGAAACAGAGTATACAGCCTTCAGGAGAAATAATTCTCTGGTACCCAATCCATTCTCCCGATAAAATAAAAATACAATGGGCATGGTGAGCATGAGCCATTTAGATATTTTGATGATGTAAAGCTTGTAAATATTGGCCTTAACCTGGCTTATCATAGAAAAAATATTCCGTTTTGTGGGATTTTGATCACACCATCAGCCACTTTGGATGGGTCATAAAAAAATATACTCGGTAGATTTGTCTGCGCAACAAAAATTGAAACCCCTATGATTCCAGCCTGTTGGGTATCTCAGCATGTTGAGTGAATCTTCACATAAAACCCAATATTTTACCAATCAAAAAACTTGAAGTCAAACTAAAAAAATTC
>CAYSSE010000341.1:0-4458 GCA_964433355.1 uncultured Desulfocicer sp. | reverse complement strand
TGGGGAAGGAACCATTTTGGACTGTAAGTTGCAGCAAATGGACTGGGTGAGGTTTTTGCTTATAAACTGTCCGAAGTAAACATGTTGAGATAAAAAATGATTAACGATTACCTTATTTATGTGATTTTGGCGGTTACAGTCACTGCCATCCCTGGACCTGCTGTTGTATTGACGATAAAAAATAGTCTCCGGTTTGGCTATAAAGCATCTATTGCAAATATTTTCGGAAATTTCATTGCAATGGTCATTTTGGCTACAATTTCTGCTGTCGGACTGGGGGCTATCATCATTTCCTCTTCTATTTTGTTTGCCTTTATGAAGATTTTGGGTTGTGTTTATCTGATCTATCTGGGAATCAAAGTGTGGAGAATGCCACATATAAAAGAGAAAAAACGGCATCATATTCAACAACGAAGCAAAAAAAAGTTTGGTTTGTTGTTTAAGGAAGGGTTTGGGGTTGGCATAAGTAACCCCAAGGCCATAGCATTCTTCACCGCTCTTTTTCCTCAATTTATCGATCCAGCCAGGGCTTTTATTCCGCAATTTCTAACCCTGATCCTTACCATTGAAGGCATTTCATTCTTCATCTTGACGGGTTATGCGCTCTTGTCCTCATTGGCCTCACCATTTTTATCCAAAGAGAAACCAATGATTTTTTTCAATAGACTAACTGGCGCATCTTTTATCTGTTTCGGAGTTGCTTTGATATACGGAGCATAAGACAGAAGTGAAATATTTGGACCATCAACAAGACAAAGGCGAAAAAAAGTGATCAAGCAATTTCAATGTAAAAAACCTCTGGAACTTCTGGGAAAAGAAGACATCAAGGCTATCCACGATCGCTCCCTGAGAATTCTCCAGGAAATTGGAGTGATTATTGAGGATGAGGAGGTTTTGTCTCTGCTGGCTGACCATGGATGTTCCGTGGATATGAAACAAAAACGGGTCTGGATGGAAGCGGACCTGGTGGAAAAGGCATTAAAAACCTGCCCCTCAGAATTTACCCTGAAGTCCAGAGACGGAGCCAACGATTTGTTGTTTGATCGGGATACGGTCAGGTTTGGCCCTTGCAGCGGAATGCAGGTGGTGGATATTGCCACGGGCCGACTCCGACCCGGTACGGTGGCGGACGCCCAAAAAACCCTTAAACTTACCGATGCCCTGGACATCATGGCCGGGGCCAATGCCGGGTTGGGTTTTTTGTCGGATCGGCCCACTGAAATCAACCTGGTCTGGTACTATTCCCTGTGCATCAAGAACAGCTTAAAGGTGTTCTGCCTTGGGGCCATGGAAGACAGTGTAAAATGGGGTATAGAGATGGCTCAACTGGTTGGTCAGGACGTTTTGATCCCAGCTTCCTCTTCCTCTCCCCTGAGTTGGCACAGGGAACAGGTGGATGCTGTGAAGCGAGCCTGCGATGCAAGACTTCCCGTGATCCTGCAATCCATGGCAAGTCCGGGGTCTACGGCTCCGGTAACCCTGGCCGGTGCCGCTGCCCTCATGAACGCTGAAATCCTGTCCATGGCTGTGGTGGTCCAACTTCTAAGGCCGGGCACTGGCATTATGTACAGTTGTTTTACCATACCAATGGACATGCGGTTTGGAACGCTGGCTTCGGGAAGTATGGAGCTTGGCATGCTTACGGTGGTCTCTGCTCAACTGAGCAAGTTTTATGGTCTTAACAGTATGATCTTCGGTCCCAACACGGACGCCAAGGTGTACGATCCCCAGTCTGGGTTTGAGAAATCCATGCAGTGGCAGTTGGAAGCTTTGGCAGGCATCAACTTGATCTGGGGCGCTGGAATGATCGAGAACCATACCATCTGGTCTGATTCTCAACTCCTTGTGGACGCTGAGGTTTGTGAAATGATTGGTCGTTATCTGGAAGGAATACGGGTTGATGATGAGACCATGAGCATGGATTTGTTCCGTCAGGTGGGGCATTTTCCGGGCAATTATCTGGCCCAGCCTCACACGGTCAAGCATTGCCGGTCTGAACATTTTATCCCCACTCTTGCCTCCCGGGAATCCAGGAACGCATGGGAGAAAAAAGGATCTCCTTCAATCATGGAAAAGGCGGAAAACAAAGTAACCGAAATCCTTAAAAATCATGAGCCAATTCCTTTGGCACCTGAAGTGAGCCGGGAGCTGGATTGCATCATTCGCTCAGCAGCAAAAGAAAAAAAAGTCGACCCGCTTGTTTGAGATTCCATTGTTTATAACTGCCCCAGGAAAATAATTAGGACCTACAGGCGCCGGAATTTCTAATTTTTAAAATTAATGGTTAGATGGGATATGTTTTTTTCAAGTTTGATATGAACGTCCCAATCAATTTTTTTAATTACCCTTAATACCTTGATATTGTGGGACAAGAGATAGCCTTTAAACCCCTTGAGTTGCCTTTCTTTGCCCAGGCGCATAAGCTGAGTGCAGATAAAGGTGGCAATGCCAGAATTTTGATAATTCTCATCCACAACAATGGCGAATTCAGGATGTGTTTCATGTGCTTCCAGTTTTACAAATCTGGCCTCGGCAATAATTTTTCCATTTTTAGTCTCGCCCACGATGGACAGGGTTTTATTATAATCAATATTCACGTATTCCTGCATTCTTGCATGGGGCATGGCTTTTATCCGGGTAAAATAGCGATAGTAAACAGATTCATCGGAAAAGCGATAGAAAAGCCTTCGCATATTTTCTTCATCGGAGGGCTTTATTGCTCGAAAACGGATTTCTAAATCATTTTTAAAGGTATGCTTTATATTAATATCTGATGGATAGAGGTGGGCGCTTTCTTTGATGTAAATTTGATCCGGGTAGATTATTTTATTTTTCCTGGCATCTTCAATGAGTTGCTGGCGGTCATCGGGATGGGCAATATCAATCAATCCCTGGGCTCGTTCACGTACGGTTCTTCCGCTTACGTTAACAATACCGTACTCTGTGACAATGGCATTGATGGATTCCCATGAGCTGAATTGATTGGGATAGTTGATAACGGTCGACAAAATATTGGGTTCATTCTTACGATTGCGACTGGGCAGCGCAAGTATTGCCGCCCCCCCTTCTGAAAGCAAAGCCCCGTTGATAAAATCAATTACTTCCCCCGGCCCCGTACCGACATTGCCTCTGCCCGTATGAAGTGCAATTCTGCCATACAAACCAATTTTGCGAGCCGATAAAATGGCCATGAATTTTGGATTTTTGCTGATATGGACTGGATTGAAAACTTGGTCTATGGATTGAAATTCAACCATAGGGTTATTATCAAGCCATGCCATGAGTTCCGGGGTGCCTATGGCATAGGAGGTTAAGGATTTACCCTGATAATTTTTTTTATACTGATTGCTCACAGCACCACTTTTGATCAGGTCCATCAAGTTATCGAAAAAAAAGGGGGTGTGAATACCCAAATCCTTTTTATGAGTTAAATGCGTAGCAAGGGCTTCGTATAAAGGGCCGACGGAAAAACCGATGCAGCTGCGGTCTTCAATTAGTGAACTTACATTCTCAGCGATTTTGTCATACACGGGATCAAAGGTCCATCGATCAAAATAAATGGGCGGTTCCCTGGCCTCCACCAGCATATCAAAATCAGAAATATTCACAAAGGTATCTCCGTATGTTCGTGGCATCCATGTGCTGATTTCTCCGACGATGAAGGCGGCCTGTTTGATTGCCAGACGGGCGACATCAGCGCAAACCCCCAGACTACAGAATCCGGCTTCGTTGGGCGGGGTGATTTGAACAAAAACGGTATCAATATTGATCTGTTTTGATCTGAAAAGTTCAGGAATTTGATAGTATCTGCTGGGAATGAAATCAGCCAATCCTTTGGCAATGGCCTCGTCTGCATCCCATCCTGAAAAAAAAGTTTTAAGGCGGTAGCGTGAAGAGTGCTCTTCTTTCATGGAAATGGCATCTCCAAGACTGACCAGTTGAAAGACCTCCAGATCCAATATGTTGGCAGCTTTAGACTGTTTAAGGCAGCGGAATAATGTCCGGGGCTCAGAAACCCCTGTGCCGATAAAAATACTCATGCCCGGAGTTATTCTTTCAAGTGCTTTTTCAGGGGTGACAATTTTTTGTTTCCATTTGAGATTGTCTTCATTTTTCATTTTATTTGCAATCCCTGATCTTAGGTTAAACCTTATGGTAGATCCAACTGTGCAAGCCATTTAGATGCAGTTTTAATTTCCGCACCATTGGGAAAGGTCTTTTCCCTGTCCAGCTTTTTTGAAACTTGAATCATTTTAATGTCGGGAAAAAATCTTTTGAATATTTCAAAATTTGCACTGAGGGTGTTGTCATGCCATTTTACCTCCACTAACAGTGAAGGGATGTTATTTGCAGTAATGCAAAAATCAATCTCTCTGCCATCCTTATCCCTTACGTAACAAAGATGACCTTCTTCTCCCAAACAATCTTCCCGGAAATGTAATTCTTTTTTAATGGCAC
>CAYSSE010000340.1:0-4462 GCA_964433355.1 uncultured Desulfocicer sp. | reverse complement strand
CCCAGTGGTAACTCTTGGTGGAACTTGGGGTATTGTTAAAGGTAACGCAGGGGGAGATCACATCCACAAGGGCAAATCCCTTGTGCCGTATGGCCGCCTTTAAAAGCGGAACCAATTGTTCCTTGTCCCCTGAAAATCCCCTGGCCACAAAACCGGCCCCCATCTGAACCGCCATCTCGCAAAGATCAATGGCTTCAAATGGATTTGGCCGCCCTTTTTTGCTGGCAGAGCCCTTGTCTGCCGTTGCCGAATCCTGGCCCTTGGTAAGACCATAGCAGCCGTTGTTCATGACGATATAAACCATGTTTAAATTTCGTCGGACAACGTGTATAAATTGCCCCATACCGATGGAGGCGGTATCTCCGTCACCTGAAACACCAATGTACAACAGATCCTTATTGGCCATGTTGGCACCGGTGGCAATGGATGCCATGCGGCCGTGGACCGAGTTGAACCCGTGGGATTTGTTAAGAAAATAGGCCGGCGTCTTGGACGAACACCCGATCCCGGATAGTTTGGCCACCCGGTGGGGTTCAATGGAAAGCTCAAAACAGGCCTGGATAATGCCATTGGTAACGGAATCGTGGCCACAACCGGCACACAGGGTGGAGTCTAACCCTTCATAATCTTTTCGGGTACGCCCCAGATCGTTTTTCGGCAGGCCGGGATGACGGAACACAGGTTTGCGGGATTTCATGCGGCACCTCCTTTTTGGGGCAAAATATTTTCCAATAGCACTTCAATGGACTGGCAGATATATCTTGCATCAATGGGCGTCCCATCGATATGGGTGATGGAAGCAAGTTTATCCGGAACAAAATTTAGTTCATTCATCAAAAGGGTACGCATCTGGCCGTCCCGGTTCTGTTCGATCACAAAAATCTTCTCGTGCTGGTCAATAAAGTCGGTGACCTCATTCTGGAAGGGAAAGCCTCTCAAGCGCATGGTGTCCAGAGCAAGACCTTTTTTATCAAGCATTTCCACAGCCTCATAGGTAGCTTGTGCACTGGTACCGTAAAAAATCAGGCCGATGGCAGAGGTCTTGTCATGTGTTTTAATATGGGGTACAGGTACAAGGGTTTTAGCGGTGTGCCATTTTTTTAACAACCGCTGCATGCAACGTTTATAGGTATCGTTGTCTTCTGTATAAGCGGCATATGGGTCATGGGAAGATCCCCGGGTAAAAAAGGCACCTTTTGATGGATGGGTTCCCGGGTATGTCCGGTAGCAGATGCCGTCACCGTCTATATCCAGGTACCTGCCCCAGTCCTGGGTCAGATTTTCCAGCTGTTCCCTGTCAAGCACTTTTCCCCGGTGATATTGGCGAGTGTCATCCCACTCCATGGGCAGGCAGACATGATCATTCATACCCAGATCCAGGTCACTCATCAGGATCACCGGGGTTTGAAGTGTTTCCGCCAGGTCAAAGCTGTCTGCGGCCATTTCAAAACATTCTGTTGGGTCACAGGGAAACAGCAGCACATGTTTGGTATCACCGTGGGAGGCGTAGGCACAGGCCAGGACGTCTGACTGCTGGGTCCGTGTGGGCATGCCCGTACTTGGGCCAGCCCGCTGGACATTCACCAGAACCACGGGGATTTCTGCAAAATAAGCCAGCCCCAAAAGTTCACTCATCAGCGAAACCCCTGGCCCTGAAGTGGCGGTAAAGGACCGAACCCCGTTCCAGGAGGCGCCAAGAGCAATCCCCAGGGCAGCCAGTTCATCTTCTGCCTGGATAATGGCGGACTTTCTTTTTCCAGATTCATCCAGCCGGTATTGACGGGTAAATTTGTCAAAGGCCTCGATCACCGAGGTGGACGGGGTGATGGGATACCATCCGGCAACGGTTGCCCCACCGTAAAGCGCCCCCAGGGCTGTGGCACTGTTGCCGTCCATCAAGATGTGGGTGTCAAGCTTGTTGCAGCGCTTTACCGAAAGCTTACAGACATCTTTAAAATGGGTTGATGCATAGTCAAATCCCAATTCCAGGCACCGGATATTGGGTGCTGCCAGTTTGGGTTTTTTGCTGAACTGTTTTGTGATGGAATCGGTGAGAACAGAAAAGTCCATATCCAAGAGAAAGGCAACTGCCCCCACATAGAGGATATTTTTAAGCATGGGGCGAATTTTGGGGTTTTCTATTTCCCGGTTGCAAATATCGGTTAAGGGAATTCCGATGGGGGTGATATCAGTTCTATTGAAATGATCCGACAAGGCCCTTGTGGAATCATACAAAAAATATCCGCCGGGCAGCAGATCGTCGTAATCCTTTTCAAGGGTCTGGCCGTTGATGGCAACAATAAAATCATACCCACCCCGGCGCCCCAGGTAGCCTTGTTCACTCACCCTGACCTCATACCAGGTGGGCAGGCCTTGAATGTTGGACGGAAAAATATTTTTCGGGCTCACAGGAACGCCCAGCCTGAAGACCACCTTTGCAAAAAGGTTATTTGCACTGGCAGAACCGGATCCGTTTACATTGGCAAACCGGATAACAAACTCATTTACACTGGTCAATTTATTCATCTTTGTCCTGCCTTTGAAGGATTATAGGTGTATTTTTGCATGTCCCAGGCAGATGTGGGACACCTTTCCGCGCACAGTCCGCAATGAAGGCACAAATCTTCATCTTTTACCATCACCCTTCCGGTGGGAAGAAGATCAGAGACATAGAGGGGTTGGGAGGTATTTTTTGCCGGGACAAGAAGGCGGGATCTTAACTCCTGTTCGTCACCATTTTTAATAAAATTGATACAGGTTGTGGGGCAGACATCCACACAGGCATCGCATTCGATGCACTCCCCAACAGTAAAGACCGTCTGAATATCGCAATTAAGACAGCGATGGGCTTCCTTAAATCCTATTTCCGGATTGAATCCCAGCTCGACTTCCATGAGGCGATCCTTGATGGATTTAACCGTTGGTACCATGGGAACATCCTGGCGGATCTCATCAGAAACCTGGCTGTGGTACATCCAGTCCCGGAGCCCCATTTTCTGGCCAGCACGTGTGGTAACGGGCAGGGGCCTCTTGGTAAGGTCTTTTCCATTGCAGAACAGATCAATGGAAATGGCAGCTTGGTGACCGTGGGCCACTGCGGTAATCACATTTTTGGGCCCAAAGGCAGCATCCCCGCCGAAAAAAACATGGTCAATATCAGACTGGAAAGTGGTTTCATTTACCCGGGGCATGCCTTTTTCATTAAACGTAAGGCCGATATCTTCTTCAATCCATGGGAAGGCATTTTGCTGGCCCACGGCCAGCAGAACCTCGTCACAGGGAATGAAAACTGTTTCCGGGTCTGTTGTGTTGCCCTGCAATTGTTGAAAATTAACCCCTTTCAGGCGGTCTCCTTCCATGACAAATTCAACGGGGGACAGGTGCTCTAAAATCGGAATATCTTCCCGGACGGCATCCTCAATCTCCCAGGGGGATGCTTTCATGGCATCCCGGGCCCCACGGATGATAATTTTGACATGTTTGCCCCCCAGCCTTCGGGCAGTCCTACAGCAGTCCATGGCAGTATTTCCCCCACCGATCACCAGGGTTGTTTTACCGGTCTCTTTGGTATGTCCGTACTGGACACCTGCCAGCCACTCAATGCCGATGTGTACAAACGCTTTTGCAACCTGCCTGCCTGGAAGGTCAAGATCTCTGCCCCTTGGGGCGCCGGTGCCGACAAAGACGGCATCATATCCCTTGGTGAGGAATTCTTTCATGCTGGAGATATAGGTGTTTAAATGGGTGGTCACCCCCATGGAAAGGATGGTGTTTACCTCTTCGTCCAGCACTTTTTTTGGCAGCCGGAACGAGGGCACCTGACTTCGAACAAACCCACCTGCCTCCCTCTGATCATCATAAAGGTCAATGGTGTAGCCAAGGCGCAACAGATCCCTGGCCACTGTCAAAGAGGCCGGTCCCCCACCGATAAGGGCTATTTTTTTTCCGTTTTTTTCCTTGGAAGGCCCGGGCAAAAGGTGTGAGACGTCCCCTTTATTATCCGCACAAACCCGTTTAAGGCGGCAGATGGCAACGGCTTTTTCTTCCACTCGTCCCCTTCTACAGGCGGGTTCGCAGGGCCTGTCACACACCCGGCCTAAAATTCCGGGGAAAACATTGGATTCCCAGTTGATCATATAGGCTTGGGCATATTTTTTTTCCGCAATAAGTCTGATGTATTCGGGTACCGGGGTATGGGCCGGGCAGGCAAACTGGCAATCGATTATGCGATGGAAATATTCAGGGTCATTAATATCGGTTGGCTTCAATCCTTTTCTCCCGCTTTTGCATAGGTGTTTTAATCAGTTCATAAACCTGGTGTCAGATTTCATGTTCTGGGCTTTTTCCTGGGTCTTTTCCAGCCAGCCTGTGGAGGTGACAGTTTTGGTGTCGAATCCAGGTACATAGGGTTTAATATCAATGAGGGGGGTATTGTCAAGCACATCAATATCCTGTATTTCCA
>CAYSSE010000339.1:1788-4468 GCA_964433355.1 uncultured Desulfocicer sp. | reverse complement strand
GTTTTTTCCATGATTTGTCTTTTGATGATGCTTTTTTTGCTGTCTTGTCGGGGAGAAACCACAAAAGGTGTTTTAAAGATAGGGCTTCCCGAAGAGCCACGAACCCTGAATGTGTGGCTGGCAAGTGATTCCAACTCCTGGAAAATTTTATCCCAGATTTACCAGCCCATGTACGTACGGGATCCCGACACCCTGGAACTCATTCCCTGGTTGGCAAAGGATATGCCGGTGCTGGACAGTGAAACTATGAGTTACCTTGTGACATTAAAGGAGGCAAAGTGGTCCGACGGTACGGACTTCACCGCCCATGATGTGGCCTTCACCGCCGGGGTATTTCGTGATTTTAAAGTCCCCCGGTATTATAGCAAATGGACGGCCATTGATAAAATTGAAGTGGTGGATGATCACACGGTGCGTTTTTTTCTGAAAAAACCATCGGCCATTATTCTTTCCCGGGTGTTCACCGCTCCCATGGTCTCCCAAAAACGGTGGCAACCGGTGGTTGAAGCGGCATTAAAAACGAAAAAACCGTTGCGGACGCTCCAGAATCACAAAATTGAATCCCCCCTGGGTACCGGGCCGTTTGTACTTTCTAAATACCAAAAGGGCACCTTTCTTTACATGGAAAAAAATCCCTTGTTTTTCGGCACAGGGCGCATCCTGGCCAACCGTCGTCTGGGGCCCTGGGTGGACGGGGTAATATACAGAATGTATGGTACCAGTGATGTGGCCATCCTTGCCCTTCAAAAGGGCGAAATTGACATGTATTGGTGGGGTATTCAACCCGGATATGTGGCTCAGCTAACCCAGACACCGGACATTGAACTGTTTCACAACCACAAAAGCGCCCTGTATTTCATGGGATTTAACTTAAGAAAACCCCCCTTTGATGATAAGATTTTGCGACGGGCCATTGCCACCCTTATTGACAAAAAGTTCATCATCACCCGTCTTCTCCAGAATTATGGGGTTGCCATGCACTCTATTGTTCCGCCGGGGAATAAATTCTGGCATAATCCTGATGTGACCCGCTATAGTGAAGGGCTTACCCACATCCAACGCATTCAAAAAGCCCATGATCTCTTAAAACAGGCGGGGTATACCTGGGATGTTCCCCCGGTGGACACGGATGGAAACCTCCAGCAAGCCGAAAATATTCGTCTTCCCAATGGGCTGCCCATGGAAAAACAGATTATTTTGACCCCCCCTGCGGATTATGATCCCAAACGGGCCTTTGCCGGTATGATGATACAAGAGTGGATGCGGGAGATGGGTATCCCCGCCTTTGCTCGTCCCATGTCCTTTAGTGCCCTTCTGGACAAGATCAAGGGCAAGCATGACTTTGATGCCTTTGTGTTAGGATATGGTAAGCTGAACCTGGATCCCGATTATGTAAGAACTTTTTTCTATTCCAAAAATGACAAGCCCCGGGGATGGAACATGAGTGGGTACAACAATCCTGCCTTTGATAAACTTGCCGATGGGCAGCGCCTTGAAATGGATCGGAACAAACGACGGAGCCTGTTGTTGGAGATGCAGCAAATTCTTTTAAACGATATTCCCTATATCCCCCTTTATAATCCTGATATTTTGGAGGCCACCTCCCGGAAACGCTTTAACGGATGGGTGGAGACCCTGGAAGGGATAGGTAATATCTGGTCTCTTTGCATGGTCAAACCCGTAACCGTAATGGAACCATAACCCATGAATCGTATTGTGTTTATGTCCAAAAAAACGGTGGAATTGTTCATTCTTTTCTTTTTGATTCTCACCGTTCTTTTCTTTTTGTTTCGCCTGGCCCCAGGAGATCCGGTGACCCGCATGGTGGACCCCATGCTAACCCCCGAAGATGCGGCCCATATTATAGAACAGATGGGGCTTGATAAACCCCTGATCACCCAGTATATGATCTATGTTAAAAATTTCTTTACGGGTAATTTGGGATTTTCCTTTCACTATGGAGAACCGGTGGTCCAGGTGATCATGGCCCGATTGCCCTGCACCCTTTTGTTGTTTACTACCTCAACCCTTCTGGCGGCCCTGGCAGGGGTTTTTCTGGGGAAAATCTCTGCCTGGAAAAAAGGGTCTCGCCTGGATGGCGTTCTTTCCATTTCTGCATTGGTGTGTCATACGCTTTTTGTGCCGTGGTTTGCATTGATGATGTTGTGGGTGCTGGGATTTCAGGTGGGATGGTTCCCCCTGGGGGGAATTATTTCCCCGGAACTGTGGATAGAAGAGTCTTCATTTCTGGTGAAAGCCCTGGATGTACTCCATCACATGCTGCTGCCCCTTTTGACCCTGTTTATTATTCATGTGGGCAGTTATCTTTTGTTGATGCGAAGCAGCATGTTGTCGGTGTTAAAGGAAGACTATATTTTAACGGCCCGGGCCAAGGGGTTGACAGACCGGGTGATTCGAAACCGTCATGCCGCAAAAAATGCGGCCCTTCCCGTGGTGACCAGTGTGGGGTTAAGCCTTGCTTTTTCCATCAACGGCGGAGCCCTGACCGAGCAGATTTTCACCTGGCCGGGCATTGGACGGGAATTGATTTTTGCCGTGAGTAACAATGATTACCCCCTGGCCCAGGGATGTTTTTTGCTCATTGCTGCGGTAGTCCTGTCTGCCAATCTTATTGTGGATCTGCTCTATGCGTGGCTTGATCCTCGAATTCATTATTAAA
>CAYSSE010000339.1:0-1688 GCA_964433355.1 uncultured Desulfocicer sp. | reverse complement strand
TTAATATGAGTCATAACGTTGGTTTTATAAATCGGTTTTCATCCAGCTGGAAAATTTTTATTCAGAATCCGTTGGGAAAAGCAGGCTTAATCATTTTGGCGCTGTTTGCCCTAATGGCCTTTGCCAGTTTCTGGGTGCACCTGCTGGGGCCCATGTATGACCCCATGACCGGAGTGGATCCTGCAGTTTCCCATTCCGTGGGGCCAAATACTTCCCATTGGCTGGGGACAGACTTTATCGGCAGGGATATTTTTTGTCAGCTAATGGAAGGGGCTAAAATTGCCTTTATTGTTGGATTGGCCTCGGCATTCATCAGTATCGTCATTGGCACCGTTGTGGGTATGGTTTCAGGCTATGCTGGCGGTATTGTGGATATTCTTCTTATGCGCATGGCTGACATGGTCATGGTGTTGCCATCCCTTGTGATTTTGCTTATTATTGCAGCCCTTTTTGGCCAGCTCAACATCTGGATGATCGTTTTCTTAATTGCCATATTGCGATGGCCAGCAGTGGCCCGGGTGATTCGATCCCAGACCCTGTCTTTGAAACACCGCCCCTTTATTGAAGCCTCCCGGGTGGCAGGTGCTTCCAACATGCGCATCATATTTAAACATATCATGCCCAATGTATTGCCCCTGGCATTTCTTTACATGACCTTCCGGGTCACATCCGCCATCCTGGTGGAGGCATCCCTTTCGTTTCTGGGATTTGGAGATCCCGGGCAAATCAGCTGGGGCATGATGTTACAATGGGTATGGAGTTCCGGGCATATGTTCCAGGCCCCCTACTGGCTGTTGCCGCCGGGGATCTGTATTTCTCTTTTGACCCTTTCCTTTTATATGGTGGGCCGGGCCATGGACGAGGTGTTGGATCCCAGACTAAGAAAGGAGGGGAAGGAATAATGGCATTACTCACCGTGGAAAACCTGACTGTGGGATATGAAAGTGCAACGGGCATGACCAAGGCCGTGGACGATGTCTCTTTTACCATAGAACCTGGTACCTCTCTTGGGTTTGTGGGGGAATCGGGGTGTGGCAAAACCACCATTGGCATGGCATTAATGGGGTTGTTGCCGGACAATGCGGCTGTTCTCAATGGCCGGATCATTCTGGGAGATCAGGAGATCACGGCCATGTCCGAAGATGATTTACGAAAAATACGGGGCAGTGAGATTGCCATGATTTTTCAGGCGGCCATGAATGCCCTGAACCCGGTTGTCCAGGTGGGGGCACAGGTGGCAGAGATGATTGTCACCCACCAGGGTCATCTCTCCCCGGCGGATATAACAACAAAGATCGAAAAGCTGTTTGATTTGGTGGAAATACCCCGGAATCGCATGAATGACTATCCCCATCAATACAGTGGAGGCATGAAGCAGCGGGCCATCATTGCCATGGCCCTGGCCTGTGATCCCCGTTTGATAATTGCGGATGAGCCCACAACCGCCCTTGATGTGGTGGTTCAGGATCAGATATTAAAGGAGATTTTAAAAATCCAGGAACTCCTTGATACCAGTTTTGTGTTTATTTCCCATGACATTGCCGTGGTGGCCCGGGTGTGCAAACAGATATGTGTCATGTATGACGGAAAGATTGTGGAGGCAGGCACCCGGGAAGAGGTGTTCCAGTCCCCGGTGCATCCCTATACACGAGAGCTGCTGGGCTCCTACCTCACCCTGGATAATTGTA
>CAYSSE010000338.1:0-4472 GCA_964433355.1 uncultured Desulfocicer sp. | reverse complement strand
TTTGTGTAGCATCTTATTGAAAATACTTTTTTTGTCAACCTTGATTTGTCACCCTTTTGGAAACGGTATGCCATTATACAACCCCGTTTGGGAACCGGCTTACCCGACACTTCTTTCCGATTAGCGACAATTATGTCGCATCGCCTTCTATCTTATCAGTAAAGACTATCACGCTTTTGAAGTGTAAAAAGCGACAAGAATGTCGTATTTTCCATTCTGTTAATTAAACGATATTAAAAAGATTACGGCAGGTCTTGAACGGCACAAAACTATACAAATCAAGCCTGTTCGCAGACTATAACAAAAAAATGTCATGTAATCCATTCGTGGTACACTTTTTGAATCTCTATCTTTTTTATTTGGGGCTTGATCATAAGGTCGGCCACCTTGTGGTGGAATTTTTAAAATTTAAAATAAAGGCTATTATTCAGAGCGCTTAGAATGGGTGTAGGTTTATTTTCCATATAGTGGCCCATCTTATGATCAAGCCCTTGATTTGCATGCCGGGCACCCAGAATCATTGGTGGCGATACTTACTCTCCCGCTCATGCCCAAAGGATTTACAGTTATTCTTTTCAAGGAGTTAGAACATGACAAAATCAGCCAGCCGCGCCGCTGTAATCGGATTTGACTGCGCTATTCCCAAACGTCTCAAAGCTCTTATGTCTGAAGGGGCATTGCCCAATTTCAAACGGTTTGCTGATAATGGCAGCTATATAACCGAAGGGTATAACCTGCCCACAGTCACCCCGCCATCCTGGGCCACTATTTGTACCGGGGCCTACCCCAGGACCCATGGCGTGGAAGATTATTATTATTATCTTGAGGGCCAAAACCTGGACCATAAAAATGTCTGTCAGGCGTTTGGTTCCGATATCCTTTCTGCCCAGACGATCTGGGATGCCTGGGATCAGGATGATAAAAAATGTTTGGTGGTCAACTATCCCATGTCCTGGCCCAGTAAAATGAAGAAGGGTGTCATGGTCATGGGCGAAGGCCTGTCACCGGCAGAATCCCGATGGGGACTCACCGGCAATGCCCATCATGAGTTCCTGGCCTCTGAAAGTGTCATATCCACCGATAATTATCCCATGGGCAAGCAGTTTGAATTAGATGATGCGCAAGGGTGGAAAAATCTTCCCGAATGTGATGAGCCACTTGAGGCCGAAGTCTATATGGAATTCAAGGAGTCCATGCATCCTGTTGAGGGGCAGACCTGGTATCTGCTCTGCTGGGAAAGTTCGGATGACGGGTTTGACCGCCTGGCTTTATGTCCGAAAAAAGACTATGACTTGGCATTTTTTACATTTAAGACAGGCCAATGGAGTCCGGTGGTCAAGCATTGCTTTACCATTGCAGAAGATGGGCGTACGGAAATGGGTACCTTTCGCTGCAAGTTGATGAACCTTTCCGATGACGGAGACGACTGCACCATTTACATGACCGGTGTGTCAGGCTTTGAGGGATTTGTGGATCCTCCCGAAAACGCGGCCTGCCTGAATCTTGACAATCAGGTTATCTGCAACGACATGGGACTTGTGGCGTATATACACGGTGCTATTGACATGGAAACGGTCGTGGAACTGGCCCAATTCCATTCCGACTGGTTGTTGGAGGTGTCCCGAAGTCTGTTAAGGAACGATCCCGACTGGGATCTCTTTTACATGCATACCCACCTGATCGACTGGTTTTATCACGGATGGCTCAGCGATATGGACAGCGATGATCCGGTAAAAAGCAAAAAAGCCTATGACATGGAACGTCGGATTTACCAGATCGAAGACCACCTGCTGGGCGAACTCATGGCAGAAATGGACCGGGACACCCTGGTCTGTCTTTGCTCGGATCACGGCGCCACCCCAATGGGACCCATTCTCAATACCGCAGAAGCCTTGAAACAGGCCGGTCTTTGTCACTACGAAGCCAAGACTTCCGATGATTACTGGGACATCTATGCCGATATGGAAGGGTATAATTACGAAATAGACGTGGGCAAATCCCAGGCAGTTCCCCAGCGATACATGTTTGTGTATGTGAACCTAAAAGACAAGTATCCCGACGGAATTGTGGCGGAAAAGGACTACGAGAAGGTGCGGGATGCCATCATCGATGCGCTGCTGGATTACCGACACCCAGACACCGGCGAGAGGCCGGTACTGATGGCGATTCGCAAGGAAGATGCCCGGGTATTCGGCATGGGGGGGGACCAGGCCGGGGATGTGGTTTACGTGCTTAAACCCGAATACATGGCTGAGCATGGCTATGGCCTGCCCACCGGGGAGTCTGGCTGCGGTTCCTTAAAGAACGTGCTCATGTTCTCCGGTCCCAACATCAAAAAAGGCTATCAGTATGAGCGTCCCCGATGGCTGGCCGACATCGTGCCCACATTGTGCTACCTGACTGGGAACCCGGTACCGGCCGACACCGAAGGCGCCCCAATCTATCAAATCATGGAAAATCCCAACCTGGTGGATTGAGCAAGCGTAAGATGATCCCAACCCACTGTGATTTACCGAGAAGGCACAAACGCATTAAAAATGTGAAAGGACAAGGAAAATGGCAACAAAAAAGGTGATTTTGGCAACAGCCAGGCATTTGGACCTCAGGGGCGGTGGCGCAGCCTTGAAAAAATTCAATAAAAAGGCCGTTGTGGTTGAAAATTATGAAAAAGGGGATGTGCTGTCAGATGCCATCAGGATTTCAGGTGTGGTAAGGACAGACATCAATGATCTGAAAAACGCGTTGACCTTTGCCGATCTGGCAGTAATAGATTTGGGAGAAGGAGATGCTTTGGAGACAGACCTGATCGCCCTACAGGATGCGGCCAACCGCAAAACCCTGCTGGTACTGGCAGCTGACAATTTGCTGGCGTTTTATGGCCTGGGAATCGATGCCAAAAAGAAAACCATTCAACGTGCCGCCACAGCCCAGGACGTAGTGCCCACCATCGCCTACATTGCAGATCTGACGGTGCCGGACGACTGCACCGGGGCGGTGATTTACCAGGTGATGAAAGATCCGGGCATGAAGGCCAAGGAACTGGCTAAACTGAAGGAAGCCATCCAGCGCATGGAGGCTGCTCTGCAACGAGACAACCGTGAACCCTGGGACAAGCATGATTGCGCGTGATCGTTTTTTACACGTGATTTTGAAATGCTCGTGAGTTGTAAGTTCTCATAACCTATTGAATTTATTGTTAGTAAAAAAATGAAAACAAAAATTTCAGTTCTAATTATTTCAATAAGTTATAAAATAATGGTTTGGCAAACTCATAGAACTTACAACTCACGAGTTGAAATGGTAAAAGCCTTTTTTTTGCAAACTATCTGTGGGGGAATAACAATGGGTTCAAATGATGAGGTCCCGGTGGAATATGTATTTCACGATGCCGATACCCAGGACATACTGTTTAATGATCCAGACATAAACGATTTGGAGATAGACCACTGTGATACACCGGTTGTAATGCGAGGCGGTACGTCACGCAGAATGCTGGCGGGTTCGGTGATGGCCTGCATGGGGGGAACCCTGGCCGCGGGACTTGAGGCCCGGGGGGTGACCGTTGAATCCCTGACCGGCAAGGCCAAAGTGCAAACATCCCAGGATTTTCCTAAGCGGATTGAAGCTATTGATATCGAGCTGAAACTTAAAGTTCCGGCTGGCAATGAAAAGGTGCTGAACAAGGTTGAGAAAATATTGGCCAAAGGCTGCATGATAAGCCGTTCTTTGAAACCGGCCATAAAAATACGCGAGGTCATCATCCGGGAATAACGAAAATCGTCGCCGGGTGATGTTGGTGCAGCCCGGACAGTGGCGGTGGGCGCATTCCCATTTTCCCAGTTGGAGATTTAACTCTTTGATTTATCAAGAAATTTCATTTTGCATCAATAGGTGGTGGCTTAATGAAATCAATAGGTTATATGATGGGCCGGGAAAATGGGAATGCGCCCGTGGCGGTTCCTGTGCAGGGGGTGTAGCCTTTCTCCAGATGGCCGCAGCACCCAAATTGCCCCCGACATAGCCCCTATGGTATCAGTATCACCGCCACAATGATTAATATAAGTACCCGGGCATATATTCCTCAAAATAAAACCCATAAATATCAATGATATATGGCTGTGGAATACCGAAAAACATATGTGTGGGTACTTAGTTGA
Source organism: uncultured Desulfocicer sp. (assembly GCA_964433355.1). GTDB lineage: Bacteria > Desulfobacterota > Desulfobacteria > Desulfobacterales > Desulfobacteraceae > Desulfocicer. Next base: position 315 of record CAYSSE010000338.1, on the reverse strand, counting down.
ACATTGACAACAATTCTTCTGTTTTAAACGATAATGCTATATATATTGCTGCAAGGCATGATTCTTCAGCAGGTGTTCCCAGACCTACACCACGGACGGGGAACAGTTGTTGAACGTCCAAAACAAAAAGGCAGACCCCCAATCCAGGGCCTGCCTTTCATTTGTTTCATCCGGTTTTGAGATACTTCCTGTTGAGTTCAGAAAGATTGTTTTCGGTTATTCATTAAAAAATTTAACCATGGGGATTGAGATATCAATTCAAAGAATCCTTGGCAACTATAGATCATTGCCTGGATTTTGGAATTAATTTTTTGG
>CAYSSE010000337.1:0-4476 GCA_964433355.1 uncultured Desulfocicer sp. | reverse complement strand
CGGTTCCTATTACCCATCGGGGGGGGGGCTCTGCTGAGGCTACTTGGACACTTCAGTTTCATATAAACTGCCACGAGCAGGCCGTATTCTGGCCTCTGCCTACCCACAACGAAATGTAAAATAATGTTAGACGCGTCTACTCTTTCATATAAAAAAAAATACTTTACAGTCTTTGTGGGAAAGCCCCAAATAATACCCCATTGTGCCATTCTCATTTTTAGGAATTAACTGCAACATTACCACTTTGGAGTTGCTTATGGCAGTTTTTTGACCGGCCACCGGACGTTGAGAGCACTGATTCAACAAATGAAGCATGACAAAATTAATATAAATTACAACATCTTAAATAATATTTTACACAATTTTTCAAAATCATTAAAATTTTATTGACAAGGCCGTTTCAAGCGGATAAAGTAAAATCCACAATAAGATTGAGCGCTCGTTCAGCGTTTGATTGGAATTTATCCATCTGCATTTGTTAAGTTTCCCCAAAATGGATAAATTCATTTTTAGACCCTAACCAGCACAATCAAGTAACAAATTTAATATGCTATATTTATTTCCGTTATTAGCATCGCCATTATGATCAAAGAATTCTACCAAATATGAGGCATCCCTTATTATGACCTCAACAGTAATTTACAGTCTTTTGGGAAAAGCCCCTGCAAATTGGGTAATGATCAAAAAAACTGTAAATTACTTTTATAAGGATACCAAATTTTTTACATAAAATTTTATTTAGTACGCATTACATAAGGTGATTTTAGTTTGTGGTTTTCGTCGATGAAAGGGAGTGCTTCACTGGTTCGTAAGAGTGGAGGCCCCAATTAACATTCAACGGAGGAGAAAAAGTATGGCAGAAGCAGGTGTTGCTCAATCTGGAAGTTCAATAAAAACAGAAGCAAAAAAAGCGGCAGCCCCGGGGGAATTGACGGCCCGGTGGGGACAACCGTTGACTGGAATTATTTCGTTGATCTGTTTTACCTTAATTGCCTGGGGTTTATGGTACCTATTCAGTGACCCCAGGGGACTGGTTAAGGCGTTTCCCTATCCCTTTGTCATGTACCTTGCCATGATGATCCTGGTGGGACTTTATCAACACATGTTTCTGGGCGACTGGCCCTTTGCAAAGCTACCCCAGCCCGCCCGGGGAATTGTTGAGACCATCGTCAACCTGGCCTTGGTGTGGTTCATGATTCACATCGTCTTTTATAAAATTTTTGGACTGGGCTTCAACTTTTTAAGCCAGGACAATCTGGAAGCCATGGCCGCCGCCGGTCAGGCCGGAAAATTAGATCTGGCCACCATGCAGGCGAAACATTTTGCCGAAAGTGCCGTGGTTGCTTTCGTATTGATCGGCTTTTACAGCTATCCGTTTGTCACCATATTATTTGGCAAATGGCCCGTCCAGCCCAGTAATCTTTCCCAACCCCAGGCAGGTCTGCTGGAAATTACCTGGTGTTCTTTCTGGACCCTGATTTTCTACACCGTTCTCATTGTTCCCTTTTGGGGACTGGTATATGGCAAGGCTCTTGGTGCTTCCTTTGGCCTGAACACCCCCTGGTGGGGCGGCATTGCCAATTTTACCCATCTTCATTGGGTGTTTGGCTGGTGGGAATGGATGATCATCATCCTTTTCATGACAGCCAATGTATGGCGTATGAAACCCTGGAGTCTGATTCCTCTGCCCCAACCCTGGAAAGGTCTTGTCTCCTTTATTATTAATGTAGTTTTGGCCTATATCATCGCTATGATCTGCGTTGCCATCGCACCCCTGTGGCTGCCCCAGGATGTAATTCATCACCTACAGGAAGCAAAACCTGAAAATGCAGAATACCTTCGATTCCTCTGGTACCACGCGGCAGAAATCGCAGGCTTTACACTTATTCCTTTCCTCATCTGGCACCATTATTTTGACGATATGTCTCCCATGGAAGACAAGGACTCCTGGGGTGCATTCTGGTTCAGAACCTTTGGTGTTCTGGTTCTTTGTGCCATTAATTACGTGATTTTCTACTATGTTGGCTGGGGCGATTGGGGCCTTGGCAATCCTCATTGGGCACATAAATTCACCCATGGTGAATCTCTGGTGTGGAACTTCTGGTGGATTATCCCCCTGCTGTGGAACGAATGGTTCTTTCACAAATGGCCCTTTTATGTACATGAACATTGATTAAAAAATGATTAACACCGTTGGCTGGAATTTTCCCGGCCAGCGGTTCCCCCCCTAAAAAATACACAAAAAAATCTGGCATCCTTCATCTGACCATAGAAATACTTTACAGTCTTTTGGGAAAAAACCCTGCAAATGGGGAATGCACTAAAAAAGTGTAAAGCAGATTTGAAGGATGCCAAAAATCCCTTACCTCACAAGTTACAACTTGTAAGATCTCGATAACCCGGGTTGGCTACCCACTTAAGGCGGGACAGCCTTTAAAATCAAGCGTCTTAACATCCTTGATTATAGGGGTTAAAAGCTAATTACCCACATAAAAAGTCTTGAAAATATCCCGCCTTAAGTGGGTAGCCGAATTTACCACAATTTCGCATAACACATTAAAATCCTGAATTTTATCATAAAGAGGAGCCATCCAGGTAAATTTTTAATTCACCTCTCATTTTTTTACCCCACGAATAAGGAAAATCCATATGTCCGAGAATAGTGCCTATTTTGATGTTCTGACACCGGTGCACTTCATCAGCCGAGCCGCAGCCGTGTACGATGATAAAATTGCGGTGATCTATGAAGACAAACAATATTCATATACACAATTTTACCAACGGGTGAATCGTCTGGCAAGTGCCCTTAAAAATATAGGGATTAAAAAAGGCGACAAGGTGGCGTTTATCTGCCCCAATACCCCGCCCATGCTGGAAGCTCATTTTGCAGTTCCCATGATCGGCGCTGTTTTGGTGAGTATCAATATACGTCTTGCCCCCGGAGAACTGACCTACATTATTGATCACTCCGATGCCAAAGCTCTTTTTGCAGACAACGAGTTTTCAAAAGCCATAGCCCCCCTGATGGAAGAAATTCCAAAGATCAAAACCTGCGTAAACATCTGCGATATCAGCGATGAACGCCCCCTGGAGGGTGTGGAGTACGAGGAATTCCTGGCCACAGGATCTCCCGAAGCCATGGTTCCCGACATCGACGACGAATACCAGGTCATCAGCATGAACTATACCTCCGGTACCACCGGACGTCCCAAAGGTGTCATGTATCATCACCGTGGCGCATACATGAACGCCATAGGAGAGCAACTGGAATTTGGCACCAACAGCAGTTCCACCTATTTGTGGACCCTTCCCATGTTCCATTGCAATGGCTGGTGTTTCACCTGGGGCATCACCGCCATGGGCGGCACCAATCTGTGTCTTAGAAAGGTGGTTCCTGAAGAAATATATCGCCTGGTTGAAGAAAAAAACGTCACCCACCTTTGTGCGGCTCCCACCATTCTCATTGGCATGTCTACCTATGCCACCCAGCAGAACATCACCCTGGGCCACCGTCTGGAAATCATGACCGCCGGTGCCCCACCGGCCCCCACGGTGATCCAGAACATGGAAAACATCGGTGCCAATATTACCCAGACTTATGGATTAACGGAGGTGTTCGGCCCCCACAGCGTCTGCCAGTGGCAGACAAAATGGGATAATTTACCCTTGGAAGAAAGAGCTAAAATCAAGGCCCGCCAAGGCGTTGCTTACATTGTGGCCATGTACATGGATGTTGTAAATCCCGAAACCATGGAACCGGTGCCCAAGGATGGCAAGACCATCGGTGAAATCGTTATGCGGGGAAATAATGTCATGCTGGGGTATTACAAAGATCCCGAGGCCACAGAAGAAGCGTTCAAGGGGGGATGGTTTCACAGTGGGGATCTGGCCGTCATGCACCCCAACAACTACGCACAGATCATGGATCGTAAAAAAGATATCATCATCAGTGGAGGGGAGAATATCTCCACCGTGGAAGTAGAAAATGTCCTGTACCAGCATCCTGATATCATGGAGGTGGCAGTGGTTCCCATTCCGGATGAAAAATGGGGAGAAGTTCCCAAGGCCTTTGTGGTTCCCATGCCAGGATCCAATCCCACGGCCGAAGATATCATCGCCTTTTGCAAAGAGAACATCGCTCGTTTTAAGGCGCCCAAGTCCATAGAGTTTGGAGAACTGCCCAAGACTGCCACCGGCAAAATCCAGAAATTTAAACTCCGGGAAAAAGAGTGGAAGGGGCGCTCACGCATGGTCAACTAACCCTGTTTTTATATCACCGTCACCCCTGAACATCAGGGCTGGCGGTGTTTTTTTTGGCTACCCACATAAGCCAGCACACTTTTTAAATTCAGGAACTTACAAAGAGTATGATTTCAGATACCTCAAGACTGCAAATTGTCCCGCTTTAGACAGGTAACCTTAAATTTCTTTCAGAGGATATGGGTCCATGAATTTCAGACAAATTGAAGCGTTCCG
>CAYSSE010000336.1:0-4477 GCA_964433355.1 uncultured Desulfocicer sp. | reverse complement strand
AATGAGTGAATTGCTTTCAACCCGGGAAGTAGCGAAATTTTTAAACATCAACGAAAAAATGGTTTACAGCCTTATTTCCGATAAGGGACTTCCCGCCACCAAGGTCACCGGGAAATGGCTTTTCCCCATTGATCTGGTGCGACAGTGGATTGAATCTGGAACCATAAATTATCCGGAACCCGCAGCCAAGCTCCCTCCCTATCATGGACTGGTGCTAATTGCGGGCAGCAACGACCTGCTTTTAGATGCCATGTTATCCCATTTTAACAGCCAGTCCCCCCACCACATGGCCTTGTTCGGTTTTACCGGGAGCATGGGGGGCATCAGGGCATTGAGAAAAAATATGTGCCACATTGCCTCCAGCCATCTGGTGGCCGATACCAATGGCCCGGATAAGGAGTATAACTTTCCTTTTCTTGAAAAAGAGATGAACAAAATGCCCGCTGCTGTGAATTTTTGCATGCGTGAACAGGGCATCCTGGTTCAAAAGGGAAATCCCCATAACATCAACAGCATAGAAGACCTGGGACAGCCCAATATCACCATTGTGAACAGAACCCTTGGGACAGGGACTCGTCAGCTCTTTGACGGTGAACTTAAAAAGGCGGGAATCAAAGGCAATGCCATTAAGGGGTATGACAAAATTGAAGCAAAACACATGGATATCGGCCTTGCCGTCTTGTCTGGAAAAGCCGATGCCGGCCCCGGCATTAAACCTGTGGCGGACAAACTGGGTCTTGATTTCATTTCCATCTGCTGGGAAAGGTTTGATCTTCTCATTTCCAAAGACCGATTCTTTGACAAAGGGATTCAGCTTTTCCTGGGACTTCTCAAGGAAGATTTCTTTAAAAAGACGGCTGAGGAATTGGGCGGATATGATTTGTCCCGATCTGGCAGCATGGTCTATCCCCAGTCCGATGAAACAGACCCCCCCCGTTCCCCCCAGGAATAAACAACAAAAGCCCCGCTTTTCAGGGGGGCTTTGGCATCACAACATACATTCATTTTATGGGGTTATAAAAATTCGGCGTATTTTAGCCCCCATTCACCCTCATCTAATGGAACATTTTACCACATAATTTTCCACCGCTTTTTGAAGCGCCAATATTTCCTGATCCTGGAAAAATCGATTTTCCAACTCAAAAAAAGCGGGGTTTAATACCGATACATTCCGGGAACAATGCTGTAGGACATAGTGGGATGCGCCTTTTATCATCCCACCGATATCTTCCATGATGGCCAGATCAATAAAGGGACGGACACAGGTGGTTCTGAACTCATAAGCCGGGGCACTTTTCATGAGGATCTTCACCGTTTCCATGATGGCCTCCCCCTGGAAAGCACCTTTTACAAGGGAGGGGTACCCTTCAAGGTTGCTTTTAATATCCATGGCCACAAAATCAACCAGTTGCTGTTCCAGCAAACGTGCCACCACCCGGGGATGGCTGCCGTTGGTGTCCAGCTTGATCTGGTATCCCATCTGCCTGATTGCGACACAAAAAGCCTCAAGATCTTTCTGAAGGGTGGGTTCACCACCGGTAATAACCACCCCATCCAAAAGCCCTTTTCGTTTTTCCAGAAAATCAAAGAATTGGGTCTGTGAAATAGCGGCATCGGCATGTGAAACAGCCCCCTTTGCAAGGTCTGGGTTATGGCAATAGGGACACTTAAAGTTACACCCCGATGTAAAGGCCACACACGCCACAGTCCCCGGAAAATCAATGAGACTATTTTTCTGAAGCCCCCCCAGAATCATTGCCATTTATGCACCTCAGGAGGCTACTTTAAAGGTTTTATCCATGCAAGGGGCCACTTTAAAAGTTTTGCGCATGCAAAACTCGGTCTGTTTACCGTTGTTCCACTGCTTCACCGGCCGCAGATATCCCACCACCCGGGAATACACTTCGGTTTCCGCGCCGCACTTGGGGCACACGGGCTCCTCCCCGGAAAGGTATCCATGGGAGGTGCAGACACTGAAGGTGGGGGTCAAGGTAAAATAAGGCAGCTTATAATTGTTGGACACCTTACGAACCATCTGCTTGACAACCTCAATATCACACACCTCTTCCCCCAAGAACAAATGAAGTACCGTGCCACCGGTGTATTTCACCTGGAGTCCATCCTGGAGATCCAGCACCTCAAATACATCATCGGTGTAGTTCACAGGCAGATGGGTGGAGTTGGTGTAAAAGGGATTGCTGCCCGCCTTGTACTCTTCTTCATTGGCGCAGAGGATCTCAGGAAATCGTTCTTTATCCTTCATGGCAAACCGGTAGGTGGTTCCTTCTGCCGGGGTGGCTTCTAAGTTAAACATTTCACCCGTATCCACCTGCATTTTTTCAATTTTATTCCGGAGATGGTCCATGACACGGATGGAAAAGGCCTGCCCTTCTTTGGAAGCAATCCCCTTACCCATGAAATTAACGCAGGCCTCGTTCATGCCCAGCACGCCAATGGTGGAAAAATGGTTACGCCAGAAGCATCCGGCACTCTCTTTGATCTTTCTCAGGTAAAATTTTGAATAGGGATAAAGGTTGCCGTCGGTGAATTTTTCCAGCACTTTTCGTTTGATGCCCAGGGATTCACCGGCAATTTTAGTCAACGCATCCAGATGATCCATAAACTCCTGCTCGGTGTCGGCAATATATCCCAGACGGGGCAAATTAATGGTGACCACCCCAATGGAACCGGTGAGGGGATTGGCACCAAAAAGACCGCCCCCCCGTTTTTGTAATTCCCGGTTATCCAATCGAAGCCGGCAACACATGGAACGGGCATCATCTGGAGACATGTCAGAATTTACAAAATTAGAGAAATAGGGAATGCCGTATTTACCGGTCATCTTCCATACATTTTCAAGATTTTCATTGTCCCAGTTAAAATCCTTGGTGATATTGTAGGTGGGGATGGGAAAGGTAAACACCCGGCCCTTGGCATCTCCTTCCATCATCACCTCGGCAAAGGCGTTGTTTATCACATCCATTTCATGCTGATAGTCTGCATAGGTTTCTTGCTGGTATTCACCCCCAATCACCACCGGAGAATCCTTGAGAATGGTGGGCACCACAAGATCCATGGTAATGTTGGTAAAGGGGGTCTGGAAGCCCACCCTGGTGGGAATATTGATATTAAACACAAACTCCTGCAGAGCCTGCTTTACCTCTTTGTAGCCAAGCCTGTCTTCCCGGACAAAGGGGGCCAACAGCGTATCAAAATTGGACATGGCCTGGGCCCCGGCCGCCTCTCCCTGGAGGGTGTAGAAAAAATTCACCATTTGGCCCAGGGCAGTTCGAAAATGTTTGGGAGGGGCACTTTCCACCTTACCGGATACCCCTTTGAAGCCTTCCATGAGAAGATCCTGGAGATCCCATCCCACACAATACACAGACAAAAGACTCAAGTCATGGATGTGCAGATCCCCCCGCTCATGGGCCTGCCTAACACTGGGCGGATAGATGCGATTAAGCCAGTATTCTGCTGTTATGTCCGATGAGATGTAATTATTGAGTCCCTGGAGAGAATAGCTCATATTGCTGTTCTCCTTTACCTTCCAATCCATGCGGCCAATATAGCTTTCCATGAGATCCAGGTGTTCACGGATGGTAATCTTTCTAATCTGGTTGTGTTGTTCCCGATAAATGATGTAAGCTTTGGCAGTTTTGTAAAAGGGAGAATCAAGGAGAACCCGCTCCACAATGTCCTGGATTTCTTCCACCTCGGGACAAACCCCCAAACGTAGATCCCTGGCAAGGGTGATGACCTTCATTGTCAGTTTTTTGGCCTCTTTTGCATCAAATTCGCCTGTTTCTTTACCTGACTTGGCTATGGCATCACTGATCTTGGATGAATCAAATTCCGCAATCCTGCCATCACGTTTTTTTATTTTTTCAAACATTCACCGCTCCCTTGGATTTCCTGCATTTTTATATAAATTTTGGCTATTTTTGAGTCATTGTACTGGAGGTTCTTCATTTGATAAGTAGAATACCAGAGGCTTTAAAAATAATCAATATATAGATTTAAGTCAAGGAATAAAACGATATATTGTGTAGTTTAGGAAAAAATGAATCAGGCAACGGCTTGAAAACATAGGGATAAAAGCCCAAAATGGAACTCAAAATAAATGAATATCCCACATCCGTGGCAAACTCATTTTTCAAGGGGATTTTCCTGTATTTGATATCTGTATTTAATTGAATTTAAGAGGGGGGATAGGGGGGATAGAACCTGTTTACATTGCAACAAGGTAAGGGATGATAGACAAGTCCCATGGTTTTTCTGGGGAGGCAGGCCATGTAAGTGATTTTAGTGTTTAAAAGACAGGCCCAAGGCATTTTGAGTCATTTAAGAAGGGGGGAGCCGTTGAGTTTTTCTGGCAGAATTTCCATGAGGTGATGAATGATTTTTGCTGTAACGCCCCACACCACCACATCCTCATAGGGATAGGTCAATTCCTGGATATCCGGATACCTGCCAT
>CAYSSE010000335.1:0-4497 GCA_964433355.1 uncultured Desulfocicer sp. | reverse complement strand
ATCCCCACTTTTTCAGGCAGAGGGGAGTGGCATGCCCAGACCATTCACAGATTGTGTCGAAAATAAAAACAACTACCCCTTATTAGATCGTGTCAAGCCTATGGCAATGAGTTCAAAGGCCGTTTCCAGCGTCTGTATTACAAAATCTTTTTCATTATTTAAAAGCCGTTTACTGTCCACCCACAACACCACACCAGAATAAGTCGCCCAGATAATATCTGCAAGGGCAACGGGATGACGCTCCACAAAAACGCCTTGGTCAAGCCCCTCTTGAACAATGGCTGTAATAGCCCCTATAGCATCGGCAGATGTCTCTTTTATCTCAGTGAGAACCGGACCTGAAAGATTTTTCAATGTTTCACCGGACTGTAGATGGAAAAGATTGATCAATACCATAGCGTCATATTCATACACCTTAATAAAAACATCCTTTAACGCCATGAGCTTTTCCATGGCATCCAGATCTTTATTGTGGACATAGGTCGTGATCTGTTCCGTCAGATGCTGGAGAATATTAATGGAAAGCGATGTATGAAGCTCTTCTTTATTCTTAAAATATAGATACAAGGTTCCCGGACTGAGCTCGGCCTCTCCTGCGATCTCCTCCATGGTTGCCCTGTTAAACCCTTTGGCTGAAAACACCGTTTTGGCAGCTTCCATGATCTGTTTACGGCGCTGTTCTTTTTCTCTTTGCTTACGTTCGTGTATACCCATATTAAGCCTCTTTATATTTTGAATCTTCTTTACTGTCTGTTAAATGATTTATTAAATACATGGGCTCGGGAAAAATCTCAAGAAAAAAATTTTTTTCTGTGGCAATGTCTATATGAAAATTCCGGTAAACCAAGAAGGATTTTCAATCTTCGTTGTGGGCGAACCAAAGTCAGAATATGATCCACCCGTGGCGGTTATATTTGGCGCTTAAGCCCCCAGATGTCCCGGGCATACTCCCGGATGGTACGATCACTGGAAAAAATACCGTTGCGGGCCGTGTTTAAAAGGGTCATTTGCCCCCATTTTTTTCTGTCAACATAATCCACAGACAGCCGGGCCTGGGCATCCACATAGGACTGAAAATCCGCAAGATTCATGTAATAATCCCCATGGTTCACCACTGCATCAAAAAGGGGAGAAAAAAGATCGCTTTCCCATCCGCAGAATAAGGGGGAGTTAATGGCATCAAGTACCCTTTGGGCCTGGGGGGTTTTTGCCAATATTTTTCCGGGGTCATAGCGTCCCCGCAGGGCCTGTATCTCTTTCACATCATGACCAAATATATAAATATTTTCCGGGCCCACAGCCTCGGCTATTTCAATGTTGGCACCGTCCATGGTGCCCATGGTCACGGCACCGTTAATGGCAAATTTCATATTCCCTGTACCCGATGCCTCCATGCCCGCTGTGGAAATTTGTTCACTGACATCGGCTCCGGGAATAATAATTTCTGCCAGGGAAACTTTATAATCCGGAATAAAGGCCACTTTGATCCATTGACTCACCAGGGGATCTTTATTCACCACATCTGCCACGCCGTGGATCAGGCGGATAAGCAGCTTTGCAAGAAAATATCCCGGTGCGGCCTTGCCGGAAAAAATATAGGTTCGGGGGGATGGTGGAATGACCCCCTCTTCATGGATCATGAAATATCCATGGATAATGTGCATGACATTTAAAAGCTGTCGCTTATATTCATGGATTCTTTTGGCATGAATATCAAAAATGGAATCCGGGTTCACATCAATGTAGGCCGTCTTTTTGATCAATTTTGCCAACCGAACTTTATTTTCCCTTTTTATCATGGAAAATCTTTCAAGAAAGGCATTGTCACTTGTCAGGGGTTCAAGGGCTTTCAGGGCATCAAGATCGGTGATCCATGCGTCACCAATGGCATCTGTAATGAGCCGGGCCAGACCGGGATTGGCGGACAGCAGCCACCGCCGGGGGGTGACCCCATTGGTTTTGTTGTTGAATTTTTCCGGCCACAGATCATAAAATTCCGGTACCAGGGCGGTCTTCACCAGATGAGAATGAATTTTTGCAACCCCATTCACCGAATGGCTGCCCACAATGGCCAAATGGGCCATTCTCACCTGTTTTTCATCCCCCTCTTCAATGATGGACATGCGGTGGAGACGTTGGGGATCATCCGGGTACTTGACGGTGAGGGTTTTCAGGAAGCGCTGATTGATTTCGTATATAATTTGGAGATGACGGGGAATCACCTTCTCCACAATGTCCAGGGGCCATTTTTCCAGGGCTTCGGGCAGCAGGGTATGGTTGGTATATGCCAGGGTTTGTGTGGTGATGTCCCAGGCATTGTCCCACTCCAGCCCATGGACATCCACAAGGGAACGCATCAGCTCCGCCACGGTGAGGGCTGGATGGGTATCATTGAGTTGAATGGCCACTTTTTGGGGAAATTGATCAAAATCATCGTGCTGCTTCAAATAGATTCGAATGATATCCTGCACCGCACAGGCCACCAGAAAATATTCTTGAACCAGGCGAAGCTCCTTGCCAGCTTCCTGGGAATCAGACGGGTAGAGTATCTTGGAAATATTTTCAGAACTGATCTTTCGCTCCACAGCCCGGAAATAATCTCCCTCATTGAAAATCTGAATATCAAAATCTTCCGAAGCCCAGGCGGAAAAAAGGCGTAATCTGTTTGCAGTGTGTCCCCCGTACCCCACCACGGGGATATCATGGGGTCTGCCCACCACCAGCTTCCATTCCGACCACATGGGGTTATATCCCCCATCAATGTCTTCGGTGTCCACAATGCGGCCATACACCGGAACCATGCATTTTTCACCGGATCTTGCAATGAGCCATGGTGAGGATTTGCTGGGCCAGTGATCTGGTTTTTCCCGCTGGTACCCACCCATGATGCTCTGCTTGAACAGGCCATAATCATAGTTGATACCATATCCGAATCCCGGCATGTCAAGGCTTGCCAGCGAGTCCAGAAAACAGGCTGCCAGACGACCCAGACCCCCATTTCCAAGGGAAGGGTCGGGTTCACAGGCCTTCAGGGTATCCAGATCCAGCCCCATGTGCCTTAAAATCCCCCGAACATCTTCCTGAATACCCATGTTTAAGAGATTATTGGCAAGAAGGGGCCCGGTGAGAAACTCCATGGAGATATAGTGCATCCGCTTAACATCTCTTCGATCATAGCGCTGTTCCGTATCAATGCGGATATCCATGAGCAGCTTGCGTACTGCCGAGGAGACTCCATTGAACAAATCAGTGGGTGTGGCATCCGCCATGGGTTTACCCACCACATACCGCACATACTCACGAATTGTATTTTCAAATCCGGAAAGATCCGGTTTTATCATGGTATTCATATTTAATATCCTTTAATACGCATGGATCATAAATTTCCAATCTGTTTTTGGCATCCTTCATTTGCGGTTTGACACTTTGGGGGGAATTTTTTCAAAAAAGTGTAGACTATTGTTGCAGTGGTTTGAAAAAAGCGTTTTTTTCACTGAATTTCCGGTCTGGCCGCTTCCAGCAACTCATTGCGAAAACGGGACACAAATTGCTCCACTCCATGACGCCAGCCCGTCATGTGATGGATATTCTCCTGCTTTAGGCGCTTGTTCTCAAGGATGGAATTAAAGGGTCTGGATGTGGGTGTGGGGTACTCCGCCGTGGTGCAGGGGATCAGATTATGGGGAACCTCCATTTCTTTTAGAAAAAAAACAGCCAGTTCATACCAGGAACAATACCCTTCGGCGGTGGCGTGGTAGACGCCCCTGCCCTCTTCTTTTACCAACCGCTCCATTTGAAGTGCCAGTCGCAGAGACCAGGTTGGGGAGCCATATTGATCGTTTACAACTTTAAATTCCTTTTCAGGATTGGCAAGGGTCAGGCGCAGCATGGTTTTAAGAAAATTATTGCCATGGGCACCATAGAGCCAGGCAGTACGAACAATGATATGATGCTCCCATGCCTTTACAATGCGCTGCTCCCCCTCAAGTTTACTCTGACCATACACGGACACGGGGTGGGGTTCATCTGCTTCCGACCATGCCAGTGGCAGTTCTCGCTCCCCATCAAACACATAATCTGTTGATACATGGACAAGGGTTGCCCGGTGCCGGGCGCAGGCCTTTGCCAGATATTCCGGCCCCAGGGTATTTATCTTGAAAGCGGTCTCTTTTTTTGTTTCACATTGATCCACCTGGGTAAAGGCCGCACAGTTAATGAGTACATGGGGCATTACCTGGGCCACGGTGGTTTCCACTTCATGGGCATCGGTTATATCCAGTTGGGTGCGACTGAAGGGGAAAATTTCGTTATCCGCCCCAAAGACCCGAATACAATCCCATCCCAGTTGGCCGTTACTGCCACATATCATGATTTTCATTTAAATCCCTCCCCGGGGAGACCCCATTAACTCTTGGCGTTTTCAGACACACATTCAGCGATTACATTAATAAATGCCATCGGGCACATTTTCACCCAGAACCCAGAACCCAGAACCCA
>CAYSSE010000334.1:0-4501 GCA_964433355.1 uncultured Desulfocicer sp. | reverse complement strand
ATCGCACTATACGAGTTTTTTCTGGTTTGATGCGTGTTGCCTGATTTTAGAAAGCTCTTTGGGAGTTTTTCCCGACAGGGCTTTTTTTATCCTTTGCCCTCAGGTCTTAAAACTCAGTCCATTGATGCATGGCTGGCATTGCTCGATGGCCATTTAACTATTTTCACGACGGCTGCGCCACCGTGAATCGCGGTACTGACTGCGTCAGCACTTTGTTCCGGCGCTCCGCGCCAGAACAGGGTGCTGGGCTGAATGTTGTACACCGATTAATCAGACTACGTCAGCTTGATCAGCGCATGGCGCCGGTCAGTACCACGATGATTCAGCCGTTAAAAACCTTGCCCTCTGGTCCAGGTTTTTAACTTCATCATTCCAATTGACTTGATAAAGCGCAATATCAGGGCTATCATATATCCATAACATTTGTTGAAGGTAAGATGTTCAGAGCCTGAATGGGCGATTAGGGGCCTTTAGTGGAGTCATGGAGTGTAAGGAGCGCGCAAATGGAAAAGCCAGGAAAAATGATAACCAGGCAGGAGATAATTCAGTTCATAAGGTCTCATAAACAGCAGTTACGCGATACGTATGGGGTAACCCGCATTGGTCTCTTTGGAAGTTATGCAAGAAATGAGGCAAAAGAGGGCAGTGATATTGATTTAACGGTGGAAATCCAGTCATCAAATAAGTACAGAAGTTTTTTTGGGCTTAAAAGGCATTTGGAGAAAAATTTTAACCACAAGGTGGACCTGGGAATTGAAAGTACTTTAAAGCCCATAGCCAAACTACATATATTGAAAGAAATTATTTATGTCGAAACGTGATTTGAGACTTTATTTTGATGATATTCTGGACTCCATTGAAGCGATTGAAGACTATCTGACCAACATTAACAGCTTTGAGGATTTCGCAAGAGATAGAAAAACTTACAGCGCCACCATCAGAGAATATATTGTCATTGGCGAGGCTGTTGGGCGACTCATGGAAGTGCTGGAAGACAGACATCCAGACTATGATTGGCGGATGATTAAAGATTTCAGGAATTTTATTGTGCATGAATATTTCGACCTGTGCGGGTAGCGATTATCCGCAGTGTTTGGCAAGGCAAATAGACCCAATTTAGCCTTCTATTTATATCTTTAGATTACAAATGGTATGGGAATGCTGCTTGAATCGGGTCAGCAAAGGGCTACCCGCACAGGTCGAAACTCTTTACCAGCCAATATACTGGCACTGATGGATCTGGAGATCCTTGAAATATGCAAGGATTCTTTTATCGAACCATGCTTATCCATGGCGTGGAGATTTGCCTGGCCGCAGGAAGTTGTCACGTAGAATTCTTCGTAAGCTTCGACAGAATGCAGATCGGAAGGGTGAAAGAAAGGAGTTGGAAAAATGGCTGAAAAAATATGGTGGGCCAAGAGATTAATTGGCAGTCCTGATGGGCTTCAGTTTGCATTCACCTTATACACGGATGATCAGGAGGGATTGGCATGGGGTGAGGGACAGATCTTGCTGGAAGGAGAGCCTGTCTGATATTTCTGTTGCTGCTGTTCGTCGGACTTGGGTACGGTCCCTGGTCTGAAATTCAAGACGCCCTGGAAGAAGTAGGGGAATACCTTGCAAATGCTGTATCGAGCAGCGATCATCCCAGAGCAGTACATGCCCGTAAATTGTGGACTCAGCGTAAAGAACGTCTGATTGAAAGGGAATTGGACCTGGCTACTGGTCTTTCCATGGATGTACGTAAGCGTTTCCATAACATTGATTGACCGTGCCCGGTTTCTCTCCCAGCAGGCAAGGAATCCTTTTCCCCACTATGAACACACCGAGATCGGGTTCAACTACCGCATGAGCAATGTTCTTGCCGGCATTGGCCGGGGACAGCTCCAGGTGCTGGATGATCGGGTGCGCCGCAAGCGTGAGATCTCTGATTTCTATGAAAATGCCTTTAAAGATCTCCCCGGCATTGAGTTCATGCCCCAGGCCGATTATGGCATTCCCAACCGGTGGCTCACGGTGATGCTGATCACCCCGGAACTATTCGGTGCAGACAGAGAATCGGTTCGTCTGGCCTGGAGGCAGAAAACATTGAGTCCCGTCCCGTGTGGAAACCCATGCATCTTCAGCCGGTGTTCCGGACCACCTATCCCTGCCGTGTCCTTGGCAGTGAGGTAAGCGAAGATTTCTTCAACCGGGGCCTGTGTCTGCCTTCCGGCACTGCCATGTCCGATGATGACCTAACCCGTGTGGTAAAAATCATAAAGCGGGTCTGACCCCGTTAAGCTTTTGATTTGATAGGAAATATTTGTTTAAATATGGCTCAAAACGGCCTTAGAGTGTACTTTTTGGTGCCCAAAAGTGGCTTTTAAGCAAGTGCCTATTGGGGTCAGGCTTGGCTTATTGTGGTTATTGAGGGGTAAGGTATCGCACTATACGAGTTCTTTCTGGTTTGATACGTGTTGCCTGATTTTAGAAAGCCCTTTGGGAGTTTTTCCCGACAGGGCTTTTTTTATGCTTTGGCCTGCGCTGTTGTCGTCCCTGGGAGGGTAAAGTATAGCCTTTCTTTCACGGCGGCTGCGCCACCGTGAAACGCGGTGCTGACTTCGTCCAGCACCTTGTTACGGCGCTCCGCGCCTGAACAAGGTGCTGTGCAACAACCGCCAAGCATATTTTTTCGTTCATGAGGATTACCTGGTATATTCCCTATTTCTACTTATAAAGCTTATCACTTGACATTCGTACATATGTGTACGATCATATAGCAATGAACGGTAACGAACTCCTCAAAAAATTAAAAAAATTAGCCAAAGAGAGGCAGGTACACCTTGAATTGATCAAGGCCCATGGCAAGGGTAGCCATAGCACCCTGAAATTCGGGGCCAACAAGACCACCATCAAGGACCTGAAAAAAGAGATAGGCCCAGGTCTTTTAAAAAAAATACTTGATCATTTATGCATCAACAAAGAGGACATATAAGGAGGTACGTCAATGCTTGAATTCTTATATCCTGCCAAAATAGAAGAAGAAGACGGATTTTTTACAATAACTTTTCGTGATATTCCTTTTGCCCTGACAGACGGTAACACTTACGAGGAAGCCTTAAAAGAAGCCGTTGACTGCCTCGGAGAGGCCCTGGCATCTTGCATTGTTGACAACGAAGATATTCCCATGCCCAGTTTGGCCCGGCCTGGTGAAATATTAATTACCCCGCCAGCTCTGGTTGCAGCTAAAGCCGCTTTATATATCACCGTTAGAGAAGCCGGTTTCAGTAAAAGCGCCCTGGCCATGAAACTCGGCGTTTCGGAAGCGGTTGGTCGACGTCTGCTGAATCCGCGCTACCAAACAAAAATTATCAACATAGACAAAGCCTTGGCTGCCATGGGCAAAAGAATGGTCATTGGCATCGCCTGAATGCGCCTATTGGGGTCAGTGCCTATTGGGGTCAGGCTTGGCTTATTGGTTTTTTTGGGGGTGGGGACAGATTTAAAAATCTGTCCCTTAAGCGGAAAGCGTATAGCCCTTTCTTTCACGGCGGCTGCGCCACCGTGAAACGCAGTGCTGACTTCGTCCAGCACCTTGTCCCGGCGCTCCGCGCCTGAACAAGTTACTGGACTGGGCATTTCACGCCGATCAGCACCGAGATTACTCAATTGTTAAGAACCTTGTCCTTCGGGTCAGGTTTTGGAATAAGAAAAAGGAAAATGTATCCCATAATGGATTATCCTTTTGACATCAGGAGGCATTGTCATGCAGACAGTAAGAGGAATTTATAAGGACGGACGTGTCGAACTCATCAACTCCCCTCCAGCAGATGTTGATCCAATCCCGGTACTTGATCACATTTCTGGTCGATGAACATGGGCAAGAAGTGGATTTGCAGAAGCAAGGCATTGGCTTGGAGAATGCGGTGGATTTAAGAAACCGCTTGAAATGTTTTGCTGTTGATTGGGAACGTCCGGAGATGGATGCTTATGACAACCTTTAGGCGAGGTGACATCGTTTTGGTGTTCTTTCCGAATTCGGATTTAAGGACGGGTAAGAAACGTCCGGTTCTCATTGTGGATTCAGACGATTTGGCTACTGGTCTTCCTCAACGCATTGTGGCCATGGTCAGCAGTAATTTACAGCGGGCCAACCACCCCAGCCGTGTGTTGGTTTGTCTTGACAGCGAAGAGGGGCAATGTTCGGGTTTACTATTCGACTCAGTGATCATGCCGGTTTTTAATTTAAATTTTCCAGCATGAAGATTTTTATGACAATTTTCACACAAAGTAATTAAATTGTCAGGCGTATTTGTTCCTTCTTTTGATCTAAAAACAATATGATGAACATTGAGTTTCTTAGAATGCTCTACTTTCTGCCTTGACTGACATTTATAATTATCCCTACTCAGGATATAAGCCTTAATATTGTAGAAGCCTTTTTGATTTCCATCTTGATAACTTTTCCCATTCACGTTTGGGTTGTTGATTTTGTGAATATCGAAACTGGCGGTTTCTA
>CAYSSE010000333.1:0-4510 GCA_964433355.1 uncultured Desulfocicer sp. | reverse complement strand
TGTGCCGCCCCTTGGGAGTCAGGGAAAAAAAAGAATAAAAGGTGGCCACCCCAAAAATCTGGCTGACGGGAAGATCAAGTCCTACAGCGACATAGGATAACAGCTCCCGGGGAAGATAGCGTACCACCTCCTGGCACTCCCGGAGCACCGTGATCAATGCCCCGGGTTTCCCCTGGCCTGCTTCAATGATACCATCGATTTTTTTCCACATGTCCCCATCAATATCTGGATGGGGTGGATGAATTTTTTTGATCATTATAGACTCCATTACTTTGGTTCCCTGGACCTACCACACCCTTATAAACAATGCCCTTGAAACGTCATTTTTTAAAATTATCATCATCTGGGGATGGAACCCCCGGCTATTTTTAAATATAAGTGATAAATTTACGCCTGCCCCCTTTTTTTTGCAACCTTTAAGTACCCGGGCATATGTTTTTCGGTATTCTAAAGTCATATATCATTGATATTTATAGGTTTTGTTTTGAGGAATATATGCCCGGGTACTTATAATTCAGCCCACCTACTTCAGGTGGAACAACCTTTAAAATCAATCGTCTTAGCAGCCATAATTTAAGGAGCTGCAACCAGCAGATCCAGCTCTGAGTCATAGGCTTCAATCACCTGATCCCAGGCATGCTGTCCCATCTCCTGGATCAGTTCTTGTCTCAAGGGGGCAAAACGGGGGTAATTGACAATAATGTTTTCAAGCATACTGGGAAGATATTTGTATTCTCGATAAATCAAATTTTTATGGAATTTATGGGGTATAATTTCCGGATAGGCCAGGCGATCTGGCAACAAAGGGATGCAACCATGGCGCACCGCTTCCACCACGGAAATACCAAAATTTTCCTGATTGGCCGTACTTACCACAATGGCCCCCCGGCTCAGCCATGTTTTATATGCCTCCCTGGATGCCACATACCCCCAGTGAACAATCTCTTTCTGGAAAAATAACCGGGCCGATTCAAAAGCAGCAGGCACCTTTGAACCCCCTTCTCCCAGCAGTGCCAGTTGAAAAGGAATTTTCTTTAGTTTTAAAATTTTCAGGGCTTTAAAAAAAGGGCCAGGATTTTTATCAAATTCCCACCGGTGATTCCATATAACCAAAGGGGGATCCAGCCAGGGTACTCCGGGAATGGCCTCTCCCCCCGGAAAAGGACACCCGGGATGGAGTACACCGGATTTTTCAGCAAGGGCATGTTCACACCATGTAATGTTTTCCCCGGGTATCCGGTTTAACAATTTAGACGCACCCTCCAGAAAATCCCGGCGATGGAACCGGGAATTAAACACAATGCGCCGGGCTGCCAGGGCAGTTGTGATATTGATTAGCCCCAAGGAATCATCCCGTTGTTTTCCCTGAAACAAGGGGTAGGTCAATTGGTTCTCATGGAAATAGACCAGGCAGGGGGGAAGGGATTTTTCCGCCAGGGCCATGAAATCTGCAAGGTTCATCATGTCCGAAGTGATGATGCCATCATATGCCCCATATGTTTTTTTCTTTTCGATAAATTGCAGGGCAGCCCCCCGCATGCGCCATTTCCAGAACGTGTCCGGCAGGGTCAAAAGTTCAATGTCATGCCTGGAATGTGCCTGCCATCCCAGGGCAAATGACTTGTGGGAGCCACCAAAAAACGGCTCCATAAATAGAAATCGCATTTATTCCTTTCCCATATAGCTGCCACGGGCAGAGCGTATTCTGGCCCCGGCCTGCCCACAACCAAGCATAGAAGAATGTTAGATAGGTCTACTCTTTCATATAAAAAAAACCTAAATGGCTGTAAAACCAGCCACACGAAAAACGAAAGTCATATAATTTTAGCATATTGCTGAAACTTTCATAGAAACCCACATATCCTGCCGGACACAACAAATATTGAAAATGATATCATGCCGCCCCCGGGGAGGGGTAATGGAAGCGACCCGGAACTGTTAGACAGCCCAATTGGTCTGTTCCATTACCCCTCCCCGGGGGCTCTGCTGAGGCTACTTGGACACTTCATTTTCATATAAAACTGCCACAGTCAGACCGTATTATAGTCTCTGCCTGCCCTCAAGGAAGCTTAAAAGCATCCTTTGATTTGCCGGGACTTTCTTATAAAAACTCCATCCGACGTTCCCGCCAGGGCAGTTGCCGGGGGCGGCATTATAGCACTTTGAATCTTTGTTGTGCCGGAGTGATCAAACGAGCAATAAAACCCAATTTTGCCATTTATAGCACAACTCCAATCAAGAGGAAAACAAGGGTCGAGAATTCTGATTTCAAGCTTTATTTATCAAAAGACTTGACTATTTCACCACTTTTGCGTTTTGAAAGGAATAGAAAATAACTGTTTTTATCTTTACACCTCCCGCCGGAGAGGATATTAACCAAGTTAAAAATATTTTTTTACACTTAATTTTGCCCAGGAGCATATGTAATGACAGACGATGTTGAAAAAAAAGAAGCGTCCGCCGACCAAGAAGAGAGCTTTGCCGAACTTTTTGAAGCCTTTGGCTCAGATATCAGCCATGATGTCCATCAGGGTGATAAAATTCAGGGAAAGGTAATTGCCATCGGTACAAACAGTGTATATGTCAGCACCGGATCCAAAAGCGACGGTGTGGTGGATAAAGCAGAACTCCTGGATGAAAATGGAGAACTCCCCATTGCCGAGGGGGATACCCTGGAACTTTATGTGGTCTCCATGACGGAAAGTGAAATCATCCTGTCCAAAGCCCTTTCCGGAGCTGGCACCCTTGATGCGCTTGAAGAGGCATCCTTTACTAAAACCCCGGTGGAAGGCAAAGTTACCGAAACCATAAAGGGCGGATTCAGCGTAGATGTCATGGGACAAAGAGCCTTTTGCCCGGTCAGTCAAATTGACATCAGGTACGTTGATACACCGGAAGACTATGTGGGACAGCAACTAACATTTATCATCACCCGGTTTTCCGAATCAGGACGCAATATTGTGATCTCCCGACGGGATCTTCTGAACCGGGAAATCAAAGCATCCCGGGAAGAATTTTTAAAAGATCTCAAGGAAGGTGATACCTGCCAGGGCCGTGTGGTAAAACTCATGCCCTACGGTGCATTTATTGAACTTTCCCCGGGTGTGGAAGGTATGGCCCACATTTCTGAACTTTCCTGGTCCCGGGTGGAGAAGGCCGAAGAGGTTCTCTCCCCGGATGAGACCGTCGCCGTAAAAGTGTTGAAGATAGAGAAAAGAGACGACCAGGACAGCCCCAAAATTTCCCTTTCTTTAAAACAGCTCTCTTCAGACCCTTGGGAAAGGGCCATGGAAACCATCCGCCCGGGAGATCAATTCACCGGCAAGGTGGTGAGACTGGCACCCTTTGGGGCCTTTGTTGAAATAGAACCTGGCGTTGACGGTCTGGTTCATTTGAGTGAAATGAGTCACACCCGTCGCATTGTCAAAGCAGAAGATGCCGTGTCCCAGGGAGAGCAAATCCAGGTGGTTGTTAAAGAAATCAACCCCGATCAGAAACGGATTTCCCTGAGCATGAAGGATGCCCTGGACGACCCCTGGGCCGGAGTGACGGAAAAATATCAGCCCGGTCAACCCGTGGAAGGAACCGTTGAAAAAAGAGAACAATTTGGCCTATTCATTAATTTGGAACCCGGTGTAACAGCCCTTCTTCCCGCATCACTCATGGGCAAATCCACCACATCCGCCGATTTTGATCGATTAAAACCAGGGGACAAGGTCTCCCTGGTGGTGGAAAATACCGATGAAGATGCCCGCAGGATCAGCCTGGCACCCTCGGATCTCAGGGAAAAAGAAAATTGGAAACCCTTTGTACCATCGGAAAAAAAGAGCCTTGGCACCATGGGTAGCCTGTTAATGGAAGCCATGGAAAAAAATAAAAAATAGGGATTGTGTAGAATCACTCAGAGCCTTATATCCCCTGAAGGCGGCTCAACCTGCTGCCTTCAGGTTTAAAAAGAATCATTGTGTACAGGAAAACAGACATGGGTAAAATTACCATTGAAGATCTAAAAAAGATAAAAGAGAAAACCGCCGGAATAGTAGGCCAGCGGGAGGGAAACGCCACCGTTACCATCCATGTTCACATGGGAGACTGTGGTATTGCAGCAGGGTCAAGAGAGGTAATGACAGCTCTTCTTGAAGCCCGGGCAGATGCAGATCGATCAGACATCATGGTCATTGCTACAGACTGTGTGGGAAAATGCCAGGATGAGCCCATGATAACCGTTGAAGAAAAAGGAAAAACCCAGGTGCAATACGGTAAATTAGACCCGACAAAAACCCGTCAAATTTTCCAGGGTCATATTCTTGACGGCCAAATCCAAAAAAAATTTCTCATGGCCGCAGAATAAGGGAGTTCCCCGAAAATAAGCAACCACTATGCCCAGCTTAATACGCTGATATTGCATTATAAAAAATTTTAATTTGGTAGTTTATTATCGTTCAAGCCCCTAAGTTTATTAGAAAATAGAACTTTCAGGCAACCTCAGCAGAGCCCCTCCCCCGATGGG
>CAYSSE010000332.1:1308-4512 GCA_964433355.1 uncultured Desulfocicer sp. | reverse complement strand
CAATTGGCCGGTTCCTATTACCCATCGGGGGGGGGGCTCTGCTGAGGTTGCCTGAAAGTTCTATTTTCTAATAAAAACGATACAGGTCTGACAGCACTGACTTTGTTTAAGGTAGGGAGTCGTATGAATCTTATTTTGCTGTTTAAAGCGGATTATATTGACCCCCATCGGGTGCGCCTTGGGGATCGACGCATGACCCATATCAAAAAGGTTCACCGGGCCCGGTCCGGGGATCTGCTCACGGTGGGGCTGGTCAATGGGAAAATGGGAACTGCCAGGGTGTTGGAAATAGCTCCTGACTATGTGGAGATGGCGGTGCATCTGGATAAAGCCCCCCCGGAGCCTTTGCCGCTGACCCTGGTTCTGGCCCTGCCACGACCCAAGATGCTCCGGCGAATTTTCCAGACCGTGGCCTCCCTGGGGGTTAAGGAGATGTATCTCATTAATACCTGGCGGGTGGAAAAGGCCTTCTGGTCCAGTGCCCTGCTGGAACCGGTAAGCATTGAAAAGGAGTTGATCCTGGGTCTGGAGCAGTCCCGGGACACCCTGATGCCCCGGGTGCATGTCCGGCGCTTGTTCAAGCCCTTTGTCACCGAAGAGTTGCCCGGAATTTCCCGGGGAAAGATGGCCCTCACAGCCCATCCCAGTCCATGGGATGTCTGTCCTCGGCAGATTTCCCGGCCCTGTGTGCTTGCCATGGGGCCCGAAGGGGGGTTCATTGAGCGGGAGGTGGACAGCCTTGTGGACATTGGCTTTAAAACCATCAACCTGGGGGATCGCATCCTTCGTCTTGAAACCGCTGTCCCCTATATCATTTCCCGTCTTTATTAATAACGGGCATGTCCTGTAGGACACAACGAAAAAAGAAAGTTTTTTAATTCCAGCACCTTGGTGAGACTTTCTTATAAAAGGGGATAAGGAGCCCCTATATGACGATTAAATCGCCTTTTACCCTGGTGCCGGGGGATACCATTGGCGTCTGTGCCCTTTCCGGGGCCTTTGATCCCGCGATTTTTGCCCGGGGTGTTAAAGTGCTTGAGCACATGGGGTTCCAGGTTTATGTTCCCCCGGGCCTTTCGGCCACAAAGCGGTACCTCGCCGGTGAAGATCAGCATCGAGCGGATATTTTCCATGACCTGGTTTCCATGGAAGCGGTGCGGGCCATCATGTGCGCCCGGGGGGGCTTTGGTGCCATGAGAGTCTTGCCCATTCTGGATTTTGAACGCCTCAGGGAATCCCGAAAGCCCCTGGTGGGGTTCAGCGATGTCACCGCCGCCCTTGTCACCTTGGGCCGACGGGTGGATTTTCCCGTAATCCATGGGCCGGTGATCACCTCCCTTGCCACCGCTTGTGACACCACTCAAAGATCCCTTTATGGGGTATTGACCACCCCCTGGCATGAACTTTCTGATGTTACGCTGAAAAATGGTACCACCCTGACTCCGGGAAGGGCCAACGGCTTTTTATATGGGGGAAATCTTGCCACCCTTTGCCATTTGTGCGGCACTCCTTTTCAACCCAGCCTGGAAAAAACCATTCTTTTTCTGGAAGAGATCAATGAACCTGCCTATAAGGTGGATCGCATGTTGACCCAGATGAGGCTGTCTGGACTGTTTCGGGGAGTAAAAGGGATAGTGTTGGGCCAGTTTCAAAATTGTGGTGATGAGAAAATCCTCCATGAAATTTTCCACGAACACTTGGGTTTTCTGCCCTTGCTTGCCGGAGTACCTTCGGGCCATGGTCATGTGAATATGTCTTTACCCATGGGGATTTCTGTACTCATGGATGCCGATGAACATTGCCTTTCCTGGGCAGGGCAGGGGGATGGCAATGACCATTGATATTGATGCCCTTATGGATGCCGGTGTCCGGGAGGGGGTGTTTCCCGGAGGGGTTCTCCTGGTTTCCCGGGGGGATCAGATTATTTTTCACAGTGCCCATGGTCAGCAGAACATTTTCACCCATGATCCGGTTACCCTGGACACCTGTTTTGATCTGGCGTCATTGACCAAGCCCCTTGCCACGGCCCTTGTCGTGGCATTGCTTGTGGACAGGGGTGCCCTTTCTCTGGATCAACCACTGGGATCCCTGGTGGACTGCGGTGATCATGGGGATAAAAAGTGCATTACCATTGACCATCTCTTGCGACATACCAGCGGCTTCCCGGCCCATCAGCCCTTTTATTCGTTGCTTGCCCGGATGCCCCGGAAAAATCGCAGACAGGCCCTCCGGCGGCTCATCATGGCAGAGCCCCTGATCAACGCCCCCGGGGCCCGGCAAATATACAGTGATCTTGGGTATATGGTGCTGGCATGGGTTGTGGAATCCACCACCCGCATGCGCCTGGATCAACTTGTGGCCGATTCTTTTTTTACCCCCTTGGGCCTGGATCTTTTTTTCAGACCATTGGAGGAATGCGATGTCTCCCCAGGGCAGCTCAAGCGCTTTGCCGCCACAGAGCAATGTCCATGGCGGCACCGGATACTCACAGGTGAAGTACATGATGACAATGCCTGGGCTGCCGGGGGAGTTGAGGGCCATGCCGGACTTTTTGGCACAGCCCATGCCGTGGGAAAGCTGCTTTTTCATATGCTAACCGCCCTCCAGGATACATCTATTTCCCGACTTCAGCCCCCACAACCCACTACCCAGCCTCTACAATCCACAACCCACAACCCAGCCCCCAGCACCCAGTACCCACAAACCAGCACCCAGCCCCCAGCTCCCAGTACCCACAACCCAACCCCCATCAATCCAATCTCCGGCAGGGTACTCCGGCAATTTGCAAAAAAAGAGTCGGGCCGAGAGCGGGTGGCCGGGTTTGATACTCCCTCCCCGATGGATTCCTCCGCCGGTAATGGGTTCTCCCCCGGAGCCCTTGGCCATTTGGGGTACACCGGAACTTCCTTCTGGATGGAACCGGATCTCTCCATTATTGTGGTGCTGTTGACCAACCGGGTTCATCCTTCCCGGGACAATATTAAAATAAGGCAATTTCGTCCCCGACTCCATGATGTCATCATGGAAAAAATTAAATCTTACCCAACCGTTCCCAGTCAACACCCCCTGAGCTAAATCTTACCCTCCATCCCCATGAACTGTTCCAAATAATTAAAATCAGAATTGTTGAAATTCAAAAGTTGCACTTGTAAATTGTTGCTATTTCTGTTAGCAGACAGTGTTTAATTATTATTTTTGCATGTG
>CAYSSE010000332.1:0-1208 GCA_964433355.1 uncultured Desulfocicer sp. | reverse complement strand
CCCTCGGGCATCACCCAAGTGGAAAAAAGGGCGGTGCGGGAATCTGCGGAACTTGCCGGTGCAAGGGAGGTCTTTCTCCTGGAAGAACCCATGGCCGCAGCCATTGGGGCGGGCATGCCTATTACAGAACCCACCTGTAACATGGTCGTGGACATTGGCGGGGGCACCACCGAAGTGGCCGTGATCTCCCTTGCCGGTATTGTTTACAGTCGATCCATCCGGGTGGGCGGGGATAAGATGGATACCTCCATTCGACAGTACATTAAACGAAAATATAACCTGCTCATTGGTGAAAGAACGGCTGAAACCATTAAAACAACCATTGGTAATGCCTATCCTGATTCAGACAGTATTGAGACCATTGAGGTCAAGGGGCGGGATCTAATTTCAGGTATTCCTAAGATCCTCACCATTGATTCCGAAGAGATTTGTCTGGCCATTTCCGAGCAGATTGAGGCCATTGTGGAAACCGTTAAAATTGTTTTGGAGCAGACACCGCCGGAGCTTGCCGCCGACATCGTGGACAGCGGTATTGTCCTCACCGGTGGGGGGGCGCTTTTGAAAAATCTGGATAAACTACTGAGAGAAAAGAGCGGACTTCCCATCATTGTGGCGGAAGATCCTTTGACTACGGTGGCCCTTGGGTGCGGAAAAGCCCTGGATTCACTTGACATCCTCAGAGAGGTGGTCATCGACTGATGCCATGTTTTCAAAACGATTCGTCTTTCTGATTCTTGCCATTTTTGTTGTTCTGGGAAATTTTGTGTTTCTGGCGGTGGGCAGCCAGGACGGTGTTCCCGTGTCCCGTTTTGAGCGTCTCACCATTGCTGTGGTGGCCCCTTTCCAAAGGATGGTGACCCGGACAACAAGTGCCGTCCACGAGGTGTGGGTTGTGTATTTTGCATCGGTGTCAGCGGCCAGGGAAAATAAATTATTGAAAAAAGCCTTGGCCCAGGCCACGGAAGACCAGAACCGTTGCCGGGAACTTGCCCTGGAAAATCAACGATTGAGACGGTTTATCCATTTTAAAGAGACAGAATCCCAGATCATGGTGGCAGCCAAGGTGATCGCCCGGGATCCTTCCCCGTGGTTCAGTACCATGATGATAGACAAGGGAACCCAAGACGGGTTGTCCCAGGGGCTTCCCGTGGTTGCGGCCCAAGGCATTGTGGGGCAGGTGGTGGCGGTTGCCGGTCGATACAGCCGGG
>CAYSSE010000331.1:0-4543 GCA_964433355.1 uncultured Desulfocicer sp. | reverse complement strand
AAGAGTTTCCCAGTGTGATGGATTTTAATCGTAATGTTAAATTCCTGGAAACCGACGGATTTTTTGATTTCATGCGATCTCTTTTGCCAGTGGATTATGCCCTGCTGGTCCAGCGGGATGTGAATACCAAGAACCGTTATGCCCTGACCCATTTCCATGTGCGGGTTGACTGGCCCATTGCTGATGCGGCTGAAGACCTTGCTATTTATTTGAGATATATTTCTAAAGATCTCTATGAAAAGGGGGACAAGTACGCAGAAAATTTTCAAAAGAAATTTTTTGAATACCACGGGGTACCGCTTATGGCCGGGGGGCGGCGTACAGCGGCCATTGTTGCGGCCCAGTATCTGAGGAAAATAAGGGGTGTTAAAACCGTATATGTGGGAAGCAGTGAGTCCCGGGCCTTGCTCAAGCTGGGGGAGAACGGGTTATCCAAATTTGTGCTGGCCAGATTTTCAAGGGATGAGGTCAAGGAAATTGCCAGAAGTGCCATGATTAGCCAGAACAGCTTTACCAAAAATTATGCGATTGCCAGGGAGGGGAAAAAATTGGTTTGTATCTTTAATGCCAATTATGACTACACCTCTCACTCCTTACCCCCCGAGGGGGGACGGCTTCGTGAATTAAATCCCGATACCAACTGGTTGACGGTGTCCCTGGAACAGATCATTCCCCGCCCTGGGGTCTACAAATACCCCCCCATCCCCTTTAAGATGATCTACACCTGATCCAGGTTTGGCGCATTCCCATTTTTTACACATTATCATCGGCATCCTTCATATGACCCCAAAAGTAGTTTACAGTCTTTTGGAAAAAGCTTCTGCAAATGTGGAATGATCAAAAAAAGTGTAAAATAATTTTGAAGGATGCCTTATCATCATACAATTCCATGGCGCTTATCTCCGGATAAACGGCGTTAGGCCAGCAATTCCCGGTCACCATTTAACTACCTGATATTATTTGATATTCATCAAGGTGGTTTCGTGAAGTTGAAAGAATTAAATCTAATAATTATAGATAGTTATCCTCAATTTGGCCGGGAATACTGGCGTTAGGCTTGTATTATTGGCGTTACCGACCACAGGCTGTGCAAACTTCAAAATCACCGATAATGCCATGACCCCCATAGCTAACTTGGAAAACTGGTTTTTCGAATAATATCCCCTGGCCGACAGCCATGTTCCAGCTCCAGGGTTGATCTGGAGTTGGGTTGACCATGCTCAATGAGCATTCCCAAAGGATCTGTTATTTTTTTTACACGACTTTTCACCGGTGTTCCCCGGGGGATCATTATCTCCACCTCATCTCCCTGGGAAATTTTATTTTTTACATCCAGGGTGACATGATTACCGGATTCACAGCTCCGGGCCCGTCCAATGAATGCATGGATCAAACCGGTGTGATGGTTGGCGTAATTGGGCACGATTTCATCCGGTGAATTAAAATAAAATCCGGTACTGTACTCCCGGTGGTACACAAGCCCAAGTTCCCTTTTCCACTGATCGGCAACATGAAAGGTGTCAGGGGATTGGGCATAGGCATCAATGGCCTCTCTATAGGTTTTTACCACCGCTGCCAAATAGCTGATCCCCTTCATTCTACCCTCAATTTTAAAGGACGTGATGCCAGCCTTCATAAGCTCGGGGATGAACTGGATCATGCAAAGATCCTTGGAATTAAAGAGGTAGGTGCCCCTTTCATCTTCCATCACTGGGTGGTACTGGCCCGGGCGTTGCTCTTCTTCCACCCGGTATTTCCATCGACAAGGGTGGCTACAGGCCCCTCGATTGCTGTCCCGCTGGGTTAAAAAATTACTTAAAAGGCATCGACCGGAGTAGGAGATGCACATGGCCCCATGGATAAAGGTCTCTGTTTCCAGGATATCTTTTGTGCAGATTTCTTGGATCTCTTTGAGGCTGAGCTCCCGGGCCAGGTTTACCCTTGTCACCCCTGCCTGTTTCCAGAATTTCAGGGTGTTGTAGTTGGTGGTGTTGGACTGGGTGCTCAGATGAATATCCACCTGGGGAATGAGTTTCCTGGCAAGAAAGACGATACCTGGGTCGGCAATGATCACGGCATCGGGAGCCATTTCCCCTATAGTCTCAAGGAAACGTGCCAGTTTTTCCTGTTCATGGTTTCTGGAGTAGATATTGCAGGCCACATAGACCTTTACCCCATGATCATGGGCCAGGTGTATGGCATCTGCCATTTCCGATTCTGTGAAATTATGGGTCAGATTTCTCAGGCTGAAATCTTTTCCGGCAAGATAAACAGCGTCGGCACCATAGTGGATGGCCACTTCCAGCTTTTCAAAATTTCCGGCTGGAGCGAGCAGTTCGGGCTTTGTAAAATTTTCAGGCATGATTTTCCATTTATAAGGGGGCCCCGGTAAGAATCGGACTTGATCACATAGATCAGAAATCCAATAGAGTCTGCTGTTCACCGGGGAATTTATCCCTTTAATATCAAGGAACTTCCTTGGTCGTTTTAATGTTAAAATTCAAAGGTGTTAACTGAGGCGCAATATACACCATGAATTTCTAAGACACCACAGGAAAAATGATATAAGACTGTCATGGTTTGAGTAGGATAATTTTACCCTGGCCTGCTTAAAAAGAATAATACAATGGCATCATGCAGCACTACAGGGTTACCCATTCCCCTGGGTAAATATTGAGCAGGTTTTTTATTTCTGTTTGAGTCAAAAAAATGCCTGTGTGTTGGGCTGACTCTAACGAATTGCCTCTATGGGTTGTGTTTGCCTTGTGGGGGTAATTATAATTCGTTTGATAGTATGTTGAATTGTTTATTAATTGTTTTCTCTGGTGGTAATATGTTAGAATAAGGCTGTTTGGGCTTGGAGTTCGTTACTATACGTGTGTTTGTTCTGAAAAATGTTGACAAAAAGTTGACTTATAGTAAGTATGGGACTACTTTTCCATCATGCCAAAATAAAATTAAAACAAGAAAGGAGGGATTAGTATGAGTTTAAAACGTTTCTTTTCATGCTTTAAAGTCCCTGCCATCCCTATTCATGACTCGCGTAAAAATGCAAGATCTGTCGTGAAAAGGGTTGCTAAGGGAAATCTCTTACTTCAGCAAGGCGCATACTCAACAGCTGAAGATATCTCTGCTCTAAAAAAAAGATTATCCGTAATAGTTTATGACTGATCAATATCCTTGGCCAGAAAACAGTATTTTAGAACTCAAGCATTCTAATTTTGCGGAACTGTTTAGACGCGCTGAAGATGCTATTAAAGTAGTCGAACACCGGCATGGTGACTTGACTATTCCTGCTGTCAATGAATTACGTTATGCCGGGTACCATATTGCTCTTTACGTCCAGGATTCAAGCAAAAATGATGAAATTCAAAAAGCATGTGGGCACTGCAAAAGAGCTATTTATGATGCTTATGAAGCAGGAATTTTATATTGCTGCAAGGAGTATAATGCGTTCCAGGAGGATTATAAGAATTGTGTTATAACTGCTGTAATGCCGGGTTACATTGAAAAGAAAACGCTGATTAGGAATAGTCTCGACTTTATTCGATCCATTGATAAAGAAACACGAGACAAAGACTATGAACGGTGCAGGCAATATCATGAGGAATTGATTGATATTGTTGACTCTTTAAATTCAGCAAGAGAAGATCTGAATAAAATCATAAAAAAAGAGCGGAAAAATACTCAGTTTATTATTGCAGGCTTACTTGCTACAATTTTTAGCGTCGTTGTGGCTGTGATTATTGCGTTGTCTCAGCATTATGACAATAAACCTTGCCCTCCCTCTACACCACTTCCAGTGAAGACTGAGTTCAAAAATAGTAAACCCTCCCCAACTCTCAAATAATACGTGCAGTGGCCCTATAATATCTTGGATTTTTTTATAAACACTGCCATGGGCAGATCAAAAATTAAAGTTGAACGGCATTATCCAAGGTGTCGACCACCCATTTGTTTAAACTTTTTCCTTCAGAAATAGCAGCAGTAGTAATATTTGCATGAAGCTTTGATGGTACACGCACATTAAATTTTCCGGAATATTCCTTTTTGGTTTCAGTGTTGCGCCCTTGTCTGTATCCGTCAGGGACTCTGCTGTCGCTGTTTATCCCATCATCGGCATATAGAGATGCTCCTGAAATCCGACAAAGACATTTTGTATTTGTTCAATTCCCTCAAGTTCACTTATGGCATCCCTAATGGTGTCGTATTTTAATTCCAAGAGTCTTGGCAATTTTGCCTGGTCCAGTTCCCCCCACTCCTTGGCTGATATAATGATCAAGGACAAAGGAGAGGAAATCTTGCTGCTTAGCATCCTGCTTCTTTCCACAGGACATCATCAATATTCTTGAAGGTCTGTTCAAATCCCATTTGCACTTCCTGTAAGGTAAAAATAGTATTTTATTACCAGCATTGGTCAGAAGTGTAAAGGTGATATTGACATCAATGGGAGGGGGTGGGGGGAAACAGTGAAGGGCTTGATGGATAGAACTTGAAGATGGTGCCCCCGGCAAGAATCGAACTTGCGCACATGGATTAGGAA
>CAYSSE010000330.1:0-4544 GCA_964433355.1 uncultured Desulfocicer sp. | reverse complement strand
CGAAAAATGAAAGTCTTTTAATTCCAGCGTGTTGGTGAGACTTTCTTATAAAAAACATACATGGCTGTAAGCACCAGCCACAACGAAAAATGAAATTCTCATCATTGAAGTTTCTTAGGAGAGTTTAATACAAACCTCAATTTTCTACCAGGGTCTAAATTTCATATTTTTTGGAATAACCCCTGGGGGTGTACATAAAATCAAGATAAGCCACAGAAGCCTCATTACCCACCAGCAAAATGGTCTGCATATCCACATGGGACTCATCCATCTTTTCCAGGGTGGTGACGGACACCTTCTGCTGTTTGCGCATGGCCGAGGTGACAACCCCCACCGGAGTATCTCCATTCCGGTGCTCCATGATCAGATCCCGGGTCCGGGAGAGCTGCCAGTCTCTTTTTTTACTTTTGGGATTATAGATGGCAATGACAAAATCAGCAGATGCCGCCGCAGAGATCCGTTTTTCAATTTTTTCCCAGGGGGTCAGCAGGTCACTGAGGCTGATAACGGCAAAATCATGGGTCAGGGGCGCACCCACAAGAGATGCCCCGGCAGCAAGGGCAGGAATACCAGGTACCACTTCGATCTCAAGGCAGGTTCCCTCACTATTTTCAGGACAGACATCTCCATGTCGCACAAGGGTCAGACCCTTTTTTTCGCACATTTCAAACACCAGACCCGCCATGGCGTAAATCCCGGAATCCCCCCCGGAAATCAAAGAACATGTGGTGCCTTTCAGGGCTTCAGCAATGGCCATTTCCACCCGTTCCACCTCCTTCATCATACCGGTGGAAATAATATTTTTATCTCCAATAACCTCACGAATAAGATCAATATAGGTGGTGTACCCGGCAACGGAGTCGGACATTTCCAACAGCGTTGCTGCCCGGGGAGCCATGTAGGAGACATCCCCCGGCCCGGTGCCAATCACAAATAATCGGGGTCTATTCTTGCCACTGCAAGGGTTGCATTGCCCTTCTTTATCTTGGGCACCACCAGTTTTCCGCTGTGTGATGCCAGAATCGCTGCTGCTTCGCATACGCTTTTTACTCCCAAAAATTTTTCCACCGTTTTGGATGGATTTTGTATAGTTTCAACTGAATTCAATGCGTCTTTATCATAAAATAGAATGGGAACATCCAGGGACAGTGCAAGATCCAGAAGCCCTGGTTCATCGGCCTTCACCTCTGTGGTAGCAAGAGCCGCAAGACTTTTCAATGACAATCCAAGGCGTTCAAAAGAACGGGTGAGCAACGCCATTAATTCCGATTGACTGGTACCACGGTTACATCCCATGCCCGCCACCAATGATTTTGGCCTCAACAAAAGAGTTTCACGTGGAACAGAAAGCAAGACATCACTGCATTGGATGGAAACCCTCTTTATTCCATTTTGTCCCCCATCCTGACCCTGCCCTGCCCGAAATTTTTCCGGCAACGCTTTAATAAGGCAAGGTAACGGATCAATAAGAAAAATCGGCTCTTTTCTCAAAAATGCCATGTTCACCGTTTTAATTGATGGAGGATTGTCAATGACAAGCCCGCATTCTTTGGCAATCATGTCAATGGATGGAAGGCTATTGACATCCGTGGCCGTGGTGATCACTGGAGTGGCTCCACTTGCCTTGGCCACCCGGTGGGCAAGTTCATTGGCTCCCCCCAGATGACCGGAAATCAGACTGATGGCATGGAACCCTTTGTCATCCATCACCACCACCGCCGGATCTTCCAGTTTGGAACAGAGCAATGGTGCCAGCAAACGCACGGCAATCCCCGTGGAAAAAATGCAGATATGGGCATCATAGTGGCTAAACTGTTCCCCCAGGGCGGTGGCCAGTTTTTTAAAATTACTGGCCCCTCCGGGCAGTGTCTTTCCCATCATGGCACCGGAAGACACCATGAAATCACTTCCGGGAAAATGGGCCTGGAGTCGCTCCCCCAGAACGATTCCCCCCGGGGTAATGGCCCAGATGCATATTTTTTCAGGATCTGAAGCCATGGGCAAATCCCGCATCATAGAGTTTTGATTTTATCACTTCGGGTTTTTCATGGGCCGCTTCCACGGCCCGGCCCACAAGAATCAAGGCCTGCCGGTTAAGTTTTTCTGCCTTTACGGTGGCGGCCAGGGCATTTATTTTGGTAAACACAATGCGTTCTTCAGGATGGCTCACCTTGTAGGCAATGGCACAGGTACTCTCCGGGCCGTAATGCTCCGCAAGAATTTCCTGAACCCGTTCCACGTGGGCAATGCTTAAATAAATGGCCATGGAACTCTGGTGGGCTGCCAGCAAGTTCAGGGCCTCCTGATCCGGCACCGGGGTTCGACCGGAAATCCGGGTGAGGATAAGGGTCTGAGTCACCTCTGGAAGAGTGTACTCCATGCCCATGGCAGCGGCTGCTGCAAAGGCGGCCGTGACCCCGGGGATCACCTTATATGAAATCTCATATTTATCCAAGGCCCTCATCTGTTCAAAGATGGCACCATAAAGGGAAGGATCTCCCGTGTGCAGGCGAACCACCCGTTTATCTTCCCCATGGGCTTTTTGTATCATCTCCACAATTTCATCCAGATTCAAGGGTGCACTATCCACGGCCTCGGCCTCGGGGTTCCAGGTGAGCAGCTCCCGGGGAACCAGGGAACCAGCATATATAATCAGGTCCGCCTGTTGAAGGGCTTTTTGTCCCTTCACCGTTATGAGATCGGGATCTCCGGGACCTGCCCCCACAAACACTACAGGGTTGGTTGACATTTTTATTGATTCTCCTTTATTTTCATCAGCAATACGTTCTTTGTTCCTGTGATAATCCACACGGGATTCAGTGCTTCAAGTCGCTCCCCAAAGGGCATGGGACTGGAAACCGCCACCTGAAGCTGAATAAATTGAGTTCTAAATCCCATGTCTTTAAGAGCTTCAACTGCCAAGTTCATGGTTTGCACCAAAACCGTGTTAATCACCATGACTCCATTTATGGAAAGCCTGCTCCCAGCCCATTGAATGATCTGGGTGATATTTTTTCCACCACCCCCCACAAAAATCCTATCTGGATCCGGCAACCCCTCCATGGCACCGGGTAGACTCCCGTGGCACACAGTTAAATTAGGCACACCGAATTTATGGATATTCTGCTCAATAAGGGGAATCCGTCGTTCATTTTTTTCCACGGCAAACAATTGCCCCTGGGGCAAAAATCTCGAAACCTCAATGGAAACGGAGCCAGAACCGGCCCCCAGATCCCAGAAGGTGTAATCTTGTGCATCAAGCCTTAACTTTGATAAGGTAACGCTTCTCACCTCGGATTTGGTGATAAGACCGTTTTCATGGTGGAACTGATCCTCGGGCATGCCAGGATAAATAGGGGCAACCGCTGTTTCACGAGAAATGGACTGCCTTTCCCCTGCCCCCCCCATGAAAGATCTTGATGATATTTCATGCACACCATCGTAGATTCCATAACTGTCTTGCCGTTTCAGCACCACAATATTGGGCATGGCAAAGGTGTTTTTGGCCACCATGGACAAATGATCAAAGGCATGAATTTTTTCATCCTCACTGCCCAGGCACTCAAACACATGACATTGGAAGTCCTCTATTCTTTTAGAAATAAGGAAGTTTGCAATCCAGCCCGGGGTATGGGTCGCATCGGTGAGAATGGCAAGCTTATCTTCTGTTTTAATCATATATTCAAATCCATCCGGTACCCGACCATGAAAACTCACCAGACGGGCATCCTGCCAGGGTTCCCCCATGGCTGCAAAGGCTGCTGCCGGAGATGAAATATTGGGGTAAATCACCAGATTTTCCCGGCCAAGTGCCTTTACCAGGGTGGAACCAATCCCATAAAATAACGGGTCTCCCGAGGCCAGCACAACGATCTTCTCTGAGCCCATGCGGTTCTTTATTTCCTGAATCACCGATGGAATATCCCGGGTGATGACCAATTTTTCGACATGAGTCTCCCTGAAATAATCCAGATGACGCCGCCCCCCCACCAGGAGATCTGCCGTTTCAATTATTCCAAGATGCTTCAGCGTAAGATCTTCCCTGGAAAGGCCAAGGCCGATCACGTGAACATTAGACATCTATATTTCCCTTTAGCTCGTTAGTTGTAAGTTCTCATAACTTATTGAATTTATTAGTAGTGAAAAAATTAGAATAAAAATTCCAGTTCTAATTATTTCAGTAAGTTATACAATAATGGCTTAGCAAACTCAGAGAACTTACAACTCACGAGTTCCCTTTAGGGACTTGGACGAAAACAAACTACCAGTTTGAATTTTTTTATCATGCAATATCAACATATTAAACTGGGCATTGCTGGTAGTTTATACTCGGGCAAGTCCCTTTCTGTAATTTTTCATGCCACCACATAATAGATTACTCCCACCACAATAATACTCAAAATTCGGAAACACTGGCCTGACAAAAGCAATTGCAATCCCATCTTTGGAGAAAAAATTCCCATGTACCGGGGAAGCTGATGACGCAGTGCCCGGATGGGAAAAGCTGTGATATTACCCAGAAGCAATGCCAGCACCGTCTGTTT
>CAYSSE010000329.1:0-4567 GCA_964433355.1 uncultured Desulfocicer sp. | reverse complement strand
ATGTTTTATATGAAAGAGTAGACAAGTCTAACATTCTTTCATGCTTCGTTGTGGGCAGGCCGAGGCCAGAATACGGTCTGCCCGTGGCAGTTATATGAAAATGAAGTGTCCAAGTAGCCTCAACAGAGCCCCCCCCGATGGGTAATAGGAACCGGCCAATTGTGCCGTCTACGGTTCCGGCCGGGCCCATTGCCCGTCGGGGGGGGCGGCATGATACCATTTGGCTCCGCGTCTACGACCCTATATTCGTTGTGCCCTATAGGGCATGGGCGTTATATAGACATAATGGTGGTACCACTATTACCCATGAGTCCATAAGTTTGGGCCATTCCAACCTTTGCATCTTTTACCTGGCGATCCCCACATCTTCCTCGGAGTTGGTTTGCAACTTCAATAACCTGCCAGAGTGCCTGGGCAGAAAGCGCTTCACCATGTGAAGAAAATCCACCACTGGGGTTTACGGGCAATTTTCCACCAATTCGGGTCTCACCGTCGCGCAGCATCTTATCGGCTTCACCATCTTTACAGAATCCGCATGTTTCCAGATATACCAGGTAATGCCAGGAGCTGTTGTCAGGCAATTCCAAAATATCAATATCCTCGGGTCCAATACCTGCTTTTTTGTAGGCTTGCTGCGAAGCAGAATAGCTTTCACTGAGCATGGGAGCTTCAGGAACAGCCGGGCAAGACAGGGCAGAAATACGGATGGTGGGATCACCATAAATGGAGCTTCCCATGGTGGTGGCGTTAACTTTCACCGGGTTGTCTGCTTTAGCGATCAACTCTTCGTCAGCTGTCAGAATAACAGCTGCACCACCGGTACTCACCGGGCAAATTTCAAAAAGTCTCAGGGGATCACAAACATAGACAGAATTCAATACCTCTTCCATGGTGTAAGTCTTTTTAAACCGAGCGTGGGGATTCTTGGAACCATACTCACTCATCAAGACCTTAACCATGGCAAGATCCTCTTCGGTGGTATCGTATTTTTCCATTCTTTTCCGGCATTCCAATGCCCAGTAAATGGGATTGGGCAGCCCCCCCATTTTCCATCTGATTACGTCCCTGTCCTGCACGGCGTTGTCTGATTTAGCGGTGAGAAACCCTTTGGGGGATACATCGGCACCAAAGGCCAGGGTCGTATCCGTCTCGCCAGCCGCAATACTGTTATAGGCCATTCTCATGGAAGCAGATCCAGTGGCACAGGCGTTGTAAACGTTGACCACCGGAATACCGGTTTCACCAAAAATGCTTTCCAGGTATTGACCGGAAAGGTGACCTGCATTACCGCCATAGATAAAAATCCCCGCCATGATGGCCTCAATTTTTTTCCATTCGATGTTAGCGTCTTTTAAAGCATTATTAACCGCCACATCTGCGAAATCAGTGAATACTTTTTCAGAAAAACCCATCCACGGGTGTATTCCTGTTCCAATTATATATACGTCTCTCATGTTAATTATCCCTTATTATTGTTTTTTTTGTAAAAAGCACTTATAGCCTATTTCATTTGACTTTATACTTATTTTAAGATTAAGCATATTCAAAATAGAGCATTTTATTTCAAAAATCAGTACGAGGTCATTTGAAATGCACTATTAGGAATCAATTTTAAACAACTTGCCCATTTCAGAATGACTACTGTTGAAAGATACTGCCTTTCAACTTTGCAAATGAGAAAGTTATCTTGAACTCATTCCTTATTTAACGGCTCGAAACGCCCAGGTCACCACTTGCTGTTTTTCTTCATTGGTGTACATATCAAGCAAGGTGGTTTCCATTTCCATTCCAATCTTGAGAGATTTCAAATCGGTTTCCGTTAGAATACCAGTAACCTGAATCTTTTCATTTTCAAACTCAACCAGACCGATACCGTATGGCGTGATTTTTTTATCTGTTTTAAAAGGTGCGGGACAAGGATAATATTGAATCGTATAACTTGCAAGTTTCCCTTTGTTGGGAAGCAAGACATCTTTAACCCCTTCTCTTGAACAGCCGGGGCGATGCTGATAATGTTCCTTGGGAAAAAAGTAAGTGTCGCAAGAGCCGCATTTTGCGCTCATTAATCTCACTTCGCCGGTCGACCAGTCTACCAAATTCGGAATTCGGGCTACCTTATTTGCCATGTTTTCCATTCTTTTATTCCTCTACACTATGGTTGATGTCCTAAATGCCTAAAAAATCACTTCTAATTTGCTGCCATAAAAATGCTTTCATCTTTTTCTTATAATGAATTGACGGCCAGGCCTGTCAATAAAAATACTGTTTGGAACCCGTCTTAAATAACTTGCCCATTGTGGCTCATTTCAAAACACGCTACCGTTTAAGGGGGGTGTGTCCTCAATTTTTAAATGAGTATGTTATTTCGGACTTATTCCCCTTAGCGACCTATAAACTTGGGATCTCTTTTTTCAAGAAATGCATTCACGCCCTCAGCTTTGTCCGCCAAAGACAGAGACAAGGCATACATTTCATATTCGTAGTCAAGCCCATCCTGCAGACTGGTCTGCATGCCCTTGTTAATGGCCTGTTTAGCCAGCTTCAATGCGGCTGAACTCTTGAGAGCTATTTTTCCTGCGATTTCTTTTGCCGTGGGCATCAGTTCATCCATGGCCACCACACGATTGACAAGTCCAATTCTGTCCGCCTCATCGGCCCGGATGATATCTCCGGTAAAGATGAGTTCTTTGGCTCTGCACGGCCCAATCAGCCGTTGCAAACGTTGGGTGCCGCCACCGCCGGGAATGATGCCAAGTTTTATTTCCGGCTGACCAAATTTCGCCTTTTCAGAGGCAATAATCAGATCACAGGCCATGGCAATCTCGCACCCACCGCCAAGGCAAAAGCCATTAACAGCCGCAATGACCGGCTTGCCAAGCTTTTCCACAATGGAGCCCAAACGAACAATATTATGCGCTGCAAAGGAAGTGGTGGCATGAAATTCTTTGATGTCTGAACCGGCAACAAAGGCTTTTCCTGAACCTGTCAGAATCAGCACCTTTATGGCATCATCCTCTTCAACATCCTTGGCGGCTTGTGTAAATTCAGCCCGGGTCTGGATATTGAGTGAATTCATCGCCTCGGGACGGTTAAAGGTAATAACGGCAATATTGCCTTCTTTTTCTAAGATAATGTTCTCGTAAGCCATGGGTTCCCCCCTTAAGATGACATTTTTTGTTTGCGGATACCGTACTCACACAATTTGCTCAGGGCTTTTACCCCGGAGATCAAAGAGGGAAACACCGGTAATTCTTTTCCCATTTCGTCCATGATGACGTTTTTATACTTATTGTATCCAACGATCATGCAGACAACCAGGGGTTTTCCAACATCCTTGACAATCTTCTGGATGATTTTTTTCTGAACCGCTTCCTGGGTATATTCAAAACCGGCCAGAATCAATACCGCAGCGTCGATGTTGGGATCTCTAAAGGCATCGGGAAAAGTGGTTTCCAGGGTTTTTGTAAAACCGATTTTAGTGACAGAAAAGTACAAGTCAACCGGATTGCCCACGGGTGTGTCAAACATGTCCTTTAATTTCTCGGTGGTTTCAGAGGTCAACTTGGGCAATTCCAAACCGTAGTTGGCACACAGATCAGACACATTCACCCCAACGCTTCCGGCCAGTGTGATCACTGCCACGCGATTGCCTTTGGGAAGGGGTTGGGTGGAAAATACCTTGGCAAAATCTTTCAATTCCGTAAAATCATCCGCCATGATCATACCGGTTTGTTTCACTGCCGCTTCCACAATCTTGGCATTACTGGCAATACTGCCCGTATGGCTCATGGCAGCTTTGGCACCGGCTTCCGTACGGCCCCCGCTCAAGAAAATAACCGGTTTTTTGGCAGCGACTTTCTTGGCAATCTGGGTTAATTTTCTTCCATCGGCAATTGTTTCCAGATACATTGAAATAACATCAACGTCATCTTCATTACCAAAGTATTCCAGCATATCATTTTCATTAACATCACATTTATTGCCAAATGAACACACTTTACTGATATTCAAACTTTCATTTTCCACGATATCAGAAGCCATTCCAGCGGCTAAAAGACCCGATTGTCCCATGAGTACCACATTACCATCGGGCACTTTCTTGGTCATTGGATAAATGGAGGTAACAATGTTTTTAGAAACAATACCAGAGCAGTTGGGTCCCATGACCCGGATATTATTTTTCTTGGCAATATCCACAATCTGTTGCTGAAAGACCTTGCCCTCGCCCCCCATTTCAGCAAATCCGGCAGACTCAATAATAACGGCTTTTACGCCTTTTTGGCCACACTCTTCCAGGGTTGCCACCGTCATTTTCGGGGTTGGAAGCGCTGTGACAACCAAATCAACGTCACCGGGGATTTGTGTTACGGAACGATAAACTTTATATCCCAATATTTCATCTGATTTTGGGTTTACCGGATACACCTCTCCTGCAAAATCACTGTCTGCGATATTTTTTACAATGACATACCCAAGTTTCCCGGGTTTTCCGCTGGCTCCGATGACTGCTATCGATTTCGGTTTAAAAAATAATTCTATCATGGACGTACCATCCTTTATGTCCCTT
>CAYSSE010000328.1:0-4574 GCA_964433355.1 uncultured Desulfocicer sp. | reverse complement strand
ATGGTGTGCTGGAAAATTTCCAGGGCAAGTTCCCTTGATGGTTCAAAACCTGCGTTGAGGATCACATAGGCTTTGACCAGTTGATGACGTTTGGGATCAGGGGCACCAATTACCGCTGCCTCTCCAATAGAGGGATGCTCCACAAGGGCGCTTTCCACCTCAAAGGGACCTATCCGAAAATCAGAAGATTTGATCACATCGTCGGCCCGGCCCACAAACCACCAGTATCCGTCCGTATCAATGGATGCCCGGTCACCGGTGTAATAGTAGTTATCAACAAACACAGATGCCATTTTTTCAGGACTTCCGATGTATTCGGTGAACAGGCCAATGGCACGCCATTTGTCAAGTTTGACAACAATATGACCCGGCTCATCCGGGACGGTGATCTCTTTTCCCTCATCGTCAACCAGGGCCACATCGTACAGGTATGAGGGGTATCCAAAGGAACCGGATTTCATTTTGCCTTTCATCCATGGGGGATTACCGATCATGGCGGTGGATTCTGTCTGGCCATAAAAATCACGGATTTCGGTGCCCGTGGCTTTTTTCCACTGGGTGATAACCTCCGGGTTCAGGGGTTCTCCAGCCCCAATGGACTCACGCAGGGAAGACAGATCGTATTTGGACATGTCCATGTTGATGAACATTCTCCAGGCGGTGGGAGGGGCACAAAAGATGCTGACTTTGTGTTTTTCAATGGCTTCAAGGTATAGCTTGCCATCCAGAACGGTGAAGTTAAAACCGGCAACGGTTGCGCCCACGTTCAGGGGAGCAAAAAAGCTGCTCCAGGCCCATTTGGCCCAGCCGGGTGCGCTTAGGTTGTGATGAATGTCCGTGGGCTGAATGCCGGTGAGAACTGAAGTGGCAAGATGGCCCAAGGGATAAGATGTGGCGGTGTGTCCCACTCGTTTGGGCAGCCCGGTGGTACCCGAGGTGAAGAAGCAGAAGATGACATCGTCTGATTTCGTTTTGGCGGCTTCTGCGGTTTCTGCTTGTTTCTCAAGTTCAGAATAGCTGACCCAGCCTTCTTTTTCACCCAGTACGATTTTTATTTTAGGGCTGGTGCCGGTTTCTTTAATGGCTTCGTCCATGAGATCTGTGAATTGCTCTGCACATACGATGCAATCTGGCGCATAGGATTCAAAGCGGAACTGAAGCTCCCGCATGGTCATACTGGTGGCGGTGGGAACATTGACAAGTCCGCCTTTGACACAGGCATAGGTGGCAAACCAGGTTTCGGGAACAATGGGGTTCATCATGTACATATTATCCCCTTTTTCGATACCCGCACCGCGCAGTGCATTGAGACACTGGTTTGACTTTGCTGCAAATTGAGCATAGGTAAAAGAGGCCTCTTCCTTGGTTGCGATATCCGTCCACAGCAAGGCTGTTTTATCGCCACGCTCTTTTACATGTAGACCTTCGAAAATTTCATCAGCCCAGTTGAAGTACTCAGGAAGTTCCATGAAATTCAATTTTTCAAAGAATGCCTTTGCCGCAGCTTCTTTGTTTTCGTTGTCATCCATCACGTTGATTTCCATGACTTCTTTGTACAGATTATCCATGGTCATAAATTTACTCCTTGGGATACCGGTTACGACAGCGTGTCGTTAAAATGAATATTGCCTGTGTGGTTATTATTCGTTCATTGATGATGCATTTTGGGAGATTATGTCTGCTAATACCTCAACATAAAAAAATCATCATCAAGTGGTTGGTACCAGCTAACGGGAATGACCGTCACCTGTCTTATTTCAAGTACAGACCCGATGCGCATGGTTAACAAAATATGGAAAATTGAAGGAGGTACGACTTTTTTGATTTTCCTAACGAGCGCTCAGTCTATTTATAATGAATATGTATAATTGAATATTCTTTGTTTTGTCAAAGACTTTTTTCAGGTAAGGGTATTTATTAAATAAACATAAATCAATATTTGAATAAATTTCGAATACTGGAGGGGAATTATGCTTGTTCTATGGACATATTTATGGCTTTTTTATTTTAAAAACAGGGAGTTGATAAAATTGAATAGGCAGGAGGGGATATCTTCAAACCCTCCCCTGTGGAAAGGGGAGGGCAAGGGGTAAAGACGGGGATTATCCGATGAAAGCAGCTTCGGGCATCGCCATGACCGGTGTGTAATTGGTGGTCAAGCCATTCATCTTTCCAAGGGTTCCGGGAATATGGCAGGTGATGAAATAATCGGCGGTTGCCACCT
Organism: uncultured Desulfocicer sp.; assembly: GCA_964433355.1. GTDB lineage: Bacteria > Desulfobacterota > Desulfobacteria > Desulfobacterales > Desulfobacteraceae > Desulfocicer. Next base: position 2,350 of record CAYSSE010000328.1, on the reverse strand, counting down.
GACCCTGGTAATAGGCCACATCTTTTTTCTTGGCCTTCTCAATTTTGGGGGCCGCAACAACAGCACGCCACAGGAGGAACCATGCCATGATCACATCACCGGTGATATCAAGGAAGGGATGAGCCGCAGCAAATGCGTTGAGTGCCTCTGCTGACATGGCGGTCATACCCATGTGCATGGCCACTTCACCCAGGCGGTTCACTGCGATTTCACATTTTTCCGCCATGGGGGCAAGGGTTTCGATTTCCTTTGCCGCTGCTATGGTTTTATTCATTTCACCCAGAAGATCCATAAAGGGCTTGCCCTTGTTCATGCCAAGCTTTCTGCCCAAAAGATCCATGGCCTGGATGCCGTTGGTGCCTTCATAAATGCTGGTGATCTTGCAGTCCCGGAGCAGTTGCTCCTGGGGATATTCCCGGATATATCCATATCCGCCATACACCTGAACTCCCTGGGCGCACACCTCAAAGGATCTGTCCGTGCAATAGGCTTTGAGAATGGGGGTTAAGAGTTCAATAAGTCCTTTATGGCGGGCTTTTTCCGTTTCATCTTCGGCCAGGTTCACCTTGTCAAAGAGAAGACCGGTGTAGTAGAGCAGGGTACGCATGCCCTCCACATAAGCTTTCATGGAGAGGAGTTGCCTTCTGACATCGGGGTGCTTAATAATGGGTACGGACTCGGGATTTTTATCAAACATTTTTAAAAGATCTGTTCCCTGGACCCGTTCTTTGGCATAGTTAACGGCGTTAATGTAGGATGCCGTGGCAAAGCCAAATCCTTGCATACCCGTACCAAGGCGGGCCTCATTCATCATGACAAACATGGCCTTCATGCCCTTGTTTTCTTCCCCCAGAAGTTCTCCGATGCAGGTTCCCTTGGCACCAAAGGACAGCGATGCTGTGGTGTTGCCATGGATACCCATTTTCTTTTCAATGCCGGTACACTCCACATTGTTGGATTCCCCGGGGGTGCCGTCTTCATTTACCTTGTACTTGGGCACCAGAAACAGGGAAATACCCTTGGTGCCGGCCGGGGCACCTTCAATGCGTGCCAGCACAGGATGGATGATGTTGTTCACGAGATCTTGATCCCCGCCGGAGATAAATATTTTATTGCCGGTGATGGAAAAGGTGCCATCCTCATTTCTGGCAGCCACTGTACTCAACGCCCCTACATCGGAACCGGCTTCGGGTTCAGTCAGGCACATGGTACCGCCCCATTTGCCTGTGTAAAGGTTCGCAAGGTAGGTTTTTTTCTGGGCCTCTGTGCCAAATTCTTCCACCAATTTGCCTGCCCCGTGGGTGAGTCCTGGGTACATCATAAAAGAACAGTTGGCACCGGTGAACATTTCTCCGGCGGCCATGGCAAGAACCTTGGGCATGCCCTGTCCCCCATATTCTGGATCGTCACACATGGCCACCCATTCACCTTCACAAAAAAGGCGATAGGGTTTGCGAAAGGCTTCGGGTACATGGACTTGGCCATCTTTGAGGATACAACCGATTTCATCGCCCTCTGACTGGGTGGGGAGAATTTCTTTGATGGCCAGGTTCCGGGCTTCAGTGATGACCATGTCAATGGTTTTTTTGTTGAAATCTTCAAAGCGCTCATGCTTTGAAAGATCTGCAATATTGAGCATTTCATGAAGTACAAAATCTTGGTCTCGTCTATCAGCGATGTGTTGTGCCATGTTAGTTCTCCTGTAAAGTTTTGTTGTCGGCAACGCCGTTTAAAAATATATTAAAAATCAATTCAAGTCTTTTATGGTGGGTTTCTTCATCTTCGTCATCAAACAGGGATGACCAGCAGACGGAGTGGGCAATGTCTGTGAATAAAAGGGCCATTTCCCGGGGGGGATAGGATTTAAACTCACCGTTTTGCCCCTGTTCAAAGGTTTTTTGAAACAGGAACACCATTTTGTCATTCATCCGGTTGACCTTTTCATTGAGTTTGGGCATCAGTACGGAATCAATGGTGCTGCGCTCGGAGATATAAATGCGGATGAACTCATTGTTTGTGCGATAAAATTTTGATTTGGCAAACAGAAATTGTTTTAACTTTTCCGTGGGGGAAAGGTCTTTTTTGATACTGATTTCATAAAGAATATCCCCCAGTTGATGAACCCGTTCCAGGACAAGTTCATGGTAAATCTGTTTCTTGCTGGAGAAATATTTATAAATGGTTCCAAGGGGATATTGGGCAGATTCGCTGATCTGGGCCATGGTGGTACCATGGAATCCCTGGGCTGCAAATATGGAAAGGGCCGCCTCCATAATTTCCCGTTGTCTTCTTAATTCATCCCGTTCTTTTCTTGAAATATCCATTATGTATTCTCCATTACTATTTCAAT
>CAYSSE010000327.1:0-4589 GCA_964433355.1 uncultured Desulfocicer sp. | reverse complement strand
CGGTGTCTGCTTCCATCTCCTCCAGGCCGTCCAGGTTCCAGGGATTTAACACCAGGGGTTTTTCGCAGATGACGTCGGCGTCGTTTCGCAGGGCAAACCGGATATGGGCATCGTGGAGATAGTTGGGTGAGCAAACTCCCACATAATCGATGCCCTCCCCTTTTCTTCTTTCCTTATCAATGTGCCGGTCAAACCGTTCAAACTCAGTAAAAAAGTCGGCCTTGGGAAAATAGCTGTCAATCATGCCCACACTGTCATTGGGGTCCATTGCCGCCACAACGCAGTTGCCTGTGTCCTTGACCGCCCGCATATGTCTTGGGGCCACATATCCGGCAATACCAATCATTGCGAATTTCTTCATTACGTACTCCTCAAATTGTAAGTATTCGGCTTTGTAAATGTTTGACCAGTGCCCCATATTCGCTTAGTTTGGTCTGCGTAGCATACTATTGCTATGTGAGCAGGCCCAAATGAGTGAAGATGGGGTGCTGGCCGAATATTTACCTCAAATTGGGGTCTAACCCCGTCAAGTGTCTGCTTAAAATCTCCTTTTTAGCATCAAAAAGTGCATTCTAAGCCCTTATTTGTCCACATTTTGAATAATATTATGGATAAAAACGAATACTTACTTGGATCAGACCCACTAACTCCACTAACTCTGGGAAAACACCAATATGCCAATATTGAACCCACTATCCTTGACAACACAACCTTTTTTTGATATACATAAAATATATTTTTTTATTGACTTTGTGTCCACCTGGAGAGTTATGAAAAAAACTGAGGCTTTTACTGTTCTTCGTTGCTGGGATAAAAAAGAACGGTATGTGTTTACTAAGCGGGATTTGTCCAAGCTTTTTTTTAAAGATAATTCCAAAACATTTACTGAGGGTATCAATCGTCTGGTCCATGAAGGCTGGCTTATCCGTGCCTGTCGTGGAATTTATATCAACCCCCACGCACATTCCTTTGACGGTTATGTGATCGAGAGAATAGCCGTTGCCTTGCGTCGTGGTGAGTATAATTATATCAGTCTTGAATCAATGCTGTCGGAATATGGAATAATCTCACAGATTCCCATAGACAGATTGACAGTGATGACAACCGGGCGTAAGGGGACATTTAACACGCACTATGGTGTTATCGAATTCACCCACACAAAACAATCTGTATCTGATATTCTTTCATTTATACAAAGGATTAAAGGAAGACCTTTGCCTGTGGCTACCAGGGAGACTGCCTGGAGGGATCTCAAGAGGGTGGGCAGAAATATTCAAATGGTAAATGAGGCTGAGTTATATGTTTCATAAAAAAAAGACCCTGACAAAACTCGTTGATCAAGCTATGAAAATGAACGGGCATACACATATGCGGCCTGTCATTGAAAAAGAATTATTACACTATGATATCCTGTTTGTTTTGGACAAGGAAAAATTGCTTGACAAACTGACCTTTCAGGGTGGGACATCACTTCGATTGTGCTATGGGGCTGTCAGGTTCAGTGAAGATTTGGATTTTGTTGGAGGACGTAGTTTTACTACAACTCATCTAACAGAAATGAAATCCTGTATTGAACATTACATTGGATTAAAATACGAGCTGGACGTCATAGTTAAAGAGCCCAAAGAGATGGCTCAGGAACAGCAATGCGGGGAGATCCATGTTGATAAATGGCAAATTACAGTGATCACTGAACCTGGTCGCCGCCATTTACCCAGACAAAAGATAAAAATCGAGGTGGCTAATATTCCTGCATATTCAAAGGTCCCCCGTTCTTTGCAACAAAATTATGAATTCTTACCGGGTGGATATGCAGATACCCTTGTCATGGTGGAATCTTTGGAAGAAATCATGGCAGACAAATTGATTTCGTTGGTAAACTGCCAGGCTTATATCCGTCACCGTGATATTTGGGACTTGAGATGGCTCAAACAGCAAGGTGTGCAGATTAACGTTAAATTTATCAAAGCCAAGCTTTTGGATTACAAGGTTGTTGATTACTTTAAAAAACTTGAAAAAATGCGGTTAAGATTACCTGAGATCGTTCATGGAAAAGCTTTTCGGGATCAGATGTCCAGGTTTATTCCTTTGGATGTCCAAGAGCGTACATTATTCAAGGAGAAGTTCTATGTTTTTTTGACAAATGAAACAGATCTATTATTTCAAGAGCTTGACCAGCTTTTAAACAAGAAAGATAAAAAAGAATGTGGTGATGATTTTTTGATCTGAATTCTATGTTCTGAGGGTTAGTTGACCCGTATTTACCATTGATGGCCATAATGTTATTATCCGATGATAACTCTTTGATGAGATCGAGCCAATTGGAATGATGAAGTTAAAAACCTTGCCCTTCGGGCCAGGTTTTTAACTGCTGAATAATTGTGGTCCTGACCATTGCCATACGCTTATAAACCTTACGTAGTCTGATTAATCGGCGTTCGACGTTCGATCCAGCACCCTGTTTAGGCGCGGAGCGCCGGGACAAGGTGCTGGACGAAGTCAGAACCGAGAGTCACGGTGGCGCAGCCACCGTACAAAAAGGAGATACTTTACCCCCCTGAGACGACAACAACGCAGGCCTGACCCCAATGCCCTTGCTTAAAAGCCCCTTTTTAGCATCAAAAAGTACATCCTAAGCCCTTTTTTACCCATATATTCGATAACATTATATATAAAAACAACTACTTGTCGGGGTCAGACCCCGCGAATACACCCCGCGAATACTTCCCTGCTATCTGCTATTTGCTGCGGGCGCCTTTAATGGCGATGTTGATGAAAGCTCGGTAGAAATAATAGAATTGGGTTTTTATGGGGTGGGTGAGATAGGATTGGATGTATCTTTTTTCTGAATCACAGATTTGTTCAAAGGTGTCCGGGAGGTCGGCGTAGTAGGGGGGGATTAGACCGGGTCTTACCTTTTTTCTCAACTCCTTGAGTTCGTCATCGTACAGGTTTAGATAATGGAAACTTAAGGGACGGACCCCCACAATTTGTAGATCCCCTCTCAGCCAGTTGTAGAGCATGGGCAGTTCATCCAGCCACAGCTTTCGCATGAGTTTGCCCCAAGTGGTCATGCGAAAATCCTCTTTTAGCTTGCCCCCCTTTTGCAGCCCCTGCTGATCATACACGTATTGTTGAAGGTATTCCGAATAGGGATGCATGGTTCTGAATTTATAGGTATTCACCACGGTATTGTTCATGCCGGAGCGCTTGAGTTTCACAAAGGGGCCATAGGTGGGACTGGTATCCAGGGATGCGGTTTTGACCTTCCGGGCGATGACGTACAAGCGTTTATCAATGACCTTTTCCGCCACGATCTCAAACCCGCAAAAACAGAGACGGCCCAGGAACTCAGCCCGGGAAATCACCCGATTTTTGCCATTTGTCATGGCGAAACAGATCTTCTGGAGACAGGGAAGTTTAGGCATGATCCGCTTGAAACAAAAATCCAGCCCATAGACCACATGGGCCAGGTATTTGGGAAATTTACTATATATCCACTGGTGATGGGTTTTAATGGTATGTCCATACCCGACAAAATAGCCTCCGGGCAGGATCAGGTGATACATCTGGAGAAAATGAAGATTGAGCCACCGGATGTCGTTAACCTTGCACAAATTTAGATACAGCCTTACAAGGGCTCTGTCGGCATCGACATCAATGGGGTCACAGCACCGCTCAACAGATGTTTCCATGCAGAACATGTCATCTATGTCAACGTGCTGATCAATGAGGTCAAACAATTTTGAACACCCCGGCAACAGCCTTTTTTCCAATTTGTACCGGGCAGGCCTCATCTGCCTCTGCCGAATGGTGGCCAAATCCACATCCAGAGGCAGGGCCTCCTGCTGAAGTAGTTTCTTCACCAAATCATCGGAAACACGGTCCTGGTCGATTTGTGTGTCTTTCCGGCCCCGAAAGTAGAAGCAGACAAAGCACCCCTCCAGTGCAGTGAGCAGCACCACCGTCCCCAGGGCCTGGAATCTGGAATACTCAAAGAGCCGAAAGGCAAAAATCACAACGGTGGTCACGGCCAGCATCACAATACCGGCCTTTAACCACTGCCAGATATGAAAATAAATGTTTCTGTATTCTTTCACCACAAATTTCCCGGTCCCAAGGGAAACTGCAAACCATATTCCCAACAGAACCAGCAACAGCGCATCGTACCCCGGCAGCAGACTTAAGTGTCCTCTTTTAATCAGCTGAACAGAATAAAAGGAGATCAGAACCAACATGACATCCACAACCAAAAGTGAATAGGAAATATCCATTTCAAGCCGGAGATAATCCACGATTCCTGCCACTGAGAGTCTATCTGTAAGCCTTTTGTTAATGGTTTTGTGATACAGGGACCATGCAACCGTTTCCAGAAAAAAAAGCAGCAGGCAGGTACTGAAAATATGTTCTCTTGAATAACCGGACAAGTCAAACACCACCACCAGGAATGCGACGGTGTAGGTGAGATAAAGCGCCGCCCTGAAAGAGATAACAACACCGGTGCTGTACATGGAGAAGGAGACAGACCGGAACTTTTTTACCATGATGGATGTAATGAACCAGCACAGGTAAAAGAGCAGCAACAGCCC
>CAYSSE010000326.1:0-4593 GCA_964433355.1 uncultured Desulfocicer sp. | reverse complement strand
CACGCAAAATAACCCTGAGCATTCCAGACATGCTCCATGAAAAAATGGAAGAATGGCGAAAATCATTTAATCTTTCAAAGATGTTCCAGGATGCCCTCACAGATGCCATCCAGAAAAAAGAAGCCTTTCAGAGACGATTGCGCGAAGACCATGACATGACAGACATCATCGAGCGACTTCGGTATGAAAAGATGCAATCCGAGGGAAACTATTCGGAAAATGGAAGAATGGAAGGCATTGAATGGGTGAAAAAAGCCCACTATGATGATCTGCTATACGTCCTTGACCTGGCATCCCTTCCAACGATGGTAACCGATCCCAGGCTGGAGGGATATTTTTCACCCCTTATTGCCAAGGATCCATTGATGGAGTCTTCCCTGGAAGGTATCAACAAATACACAAAGATCTTCATCGAAGGCTGGCACAAGGGTGTGGTGGAATTCTGGAATGAAATAAAGGAGAAAATTTAACCATGGAATACGTATTCAATATTCTTGGCATTGATATCGGCTCCGTGTCCGTGTCGGTTGTGGGAGTTGACGCCGGGGGGAAGATTCTCCTCAAAAAAGCCATTGCACACCAGGGAGACATTCCCCAGGGGGTAAAAACCGCCCTTAACACCATTGAGCCTGACCTGTTTTCAGCCATTGCCGTCACCGCTTCCACCCCATCCACCATCCAGCGGGATGTTGCCTATGATGAACAGGTGGCCATCATCCGTGCGGCAAAAGAACGCCATGGATCTCCTGGTTCCATCCTCAACGTAGGGGGAGAAAAATTCAGTCTGAGCCTGTTTGATCCCTCTGGACGCTATGCCGGGTCCCGGAACAATACTTCCTGTGCTGCAGGAACCGGCAGTTTTCTGGACCAGCAGTCCACCCGCTTAGGGTTGTCAGGGCCCGGAGAATTGAGTCAAGCCGCCTTTGAAAACACCCAGGAAATTCCCGACATTGCCACCCGGTGCGCCGTCTTTGCCAAGACCGACCTTATCCATGCCCAGCAGGAAGGGTTTTCAGTGCCCCAGATCTGCGATGGATTGTGCCGGGGACTTGCCAGAAATATTACCAACACCCTTTTTACGGAAAATAAAACCCGGGAACCCATTCTTTTTTGCGGTGGTGTTTCCCAAAATCTTTCGGTGAAAAAACATCTTGAACATATCATTGAAGCCCCCCTTATCTGTGATGAAGATGCCCATCTTTATGGGGCATTGGGGGCGGCGTTGTGCCTTTCCGATGATATCCGCCAGGGCGTTTTTACTCCATCCTCCCATGGATATAACACCATGGAAGATATTGTTGTCACCTGCCAGCCCCATAGGCAACAACATTTTTTCCCGGAACTGAATCTGGCTCTTTCCGCATACCCTGATTTTGACAGCGGCACCCATTTTGTGGAAAACGGGGTGGAAAATGATATTTACATTGACCCCACTCTCATTGAGACCCGTCATTGTTTTCTGGGCATGGATGTGGGGTCCACCAGCACCAAGGCCGTAATTGTCAGCAGTGACGGCCAAGTGGTGGCGGGTTTTTACACACGTACGGCATCAAGACCCGTTCAGGCAGTGCAGACCATTTTCAGATCCATTGACACCTTTATTGCAAGCCATCGACTGGACATGGAAATCATTGGATGCGGCACCACAGGCTCTGGGCGCAAACTCTCCTCTGCCATCATGGGAGCAGACCTGGTGCTGGATGAAATCACGGCCCATTCCCGGGCCGCCTTTGAACTCACCCCGGAGGTGGACACCATCATTGAAATTGGTGGCCAGGACGCCAAGTTCACCACCATGAAAAACGGGGTGGTCACCTCTTCTTTCATGAACACGGTGTGTGCGGCTGGAACCGGCAGCTTCATTGAGGAGCAGGCATCAAAGTTGGGCTGTCCCCTTACCGAGTATTCCCGCCGAGCAGAGTCTGTGTGTTCCCCCATCTCCAGTGATCGCTGCACCGTATTCATGGAGCGGGATATGAACCATTTTCTGTCCGAGGGGTACAGCGTGGATGAGGTGCTGGCATCGGCCTTGCATTCGGTGCGGGATAATTACATGACCAAGGTGGCCACCGAAGCCAGGATCGGAGATACCATCCTCTTCCAGGGAGCCACGGCCAAAAACAGAGCCCTGGTGGCGGCCTTTGAACAGCGGCTGAAAAAACCCATCCATGTATCTCCCTATTGTCACCTCACCGGGGCACTGGGGGTGGCCCTGACCCTCAAGGATCAACCGCCAGCACAAAGTGGATTCCGGGGGTTTAATCTCTGGAAGCAATCCCTTCCCGTGCGCCGGGAAACCTGTCAACTGTGTACCAACCATTGCAAGCTGACCATTGTCACCATTGAAAAGGAGACCGTGGCCTTTGGATTTCTCTGTGGCAGAGACTACAACACCGATCATTTTGTGGCCCAGAAAAATCATTTTCATCTATTGCGGGATAGAAAAAAAGGGATCACCCTGCCCCACCCCAGCCCGGAAAAATCAGACTTTACGGTGGGCATACCTGCGGCCCTTCATTTGGTGGAGGATCTCCAATTCTGGAAAACTTTTTTCAACTATCTTGGCATTAAAACCCTCACCAGTGAAAAGATGAAATCACCGGTCAGCCGGGGACGTGCCATTGCAACGGCAGAGTTCTGTACCCCTATGGCTGCCATACATGGCCATGTGGCCCATCTCCTTGACAAGGCAGACCATGTATTTCTTCCCTATTACTTTGAACAGCAGACCCAGGATAAAAAATCCCGGCGGCAGTACTGCTATTACACCCAGTATGTGCCTTCGGTGATTGCCTCCCTTGGTGACATTGACGAAAAGCGCCTCATCTCTCCGGTGGTGAAATATCTGTACACCGGTTTTCACACCAAGATGGAGCTGTACCGGGCCCTGAAAAAAATCCCCGGGGCCCATTTCAGCTTCTTTGATGTGGCATCGGCCCATGAAAAGGCACTGGAGTGGAAAAAAGGTTCTGAACAAGAGCTGAAGGCCATGATGATCCATCAACAGAATCGAGCAACGGACATTGATGTTCTCCTGGTGGGCAGACCCTACACCATTTTATCAGAGAGTCTTAATGCGGGCATCCCGGATATTTTTGCCTCCATGAAGGTCAACGCCTTTTTCCAGGATATGCTGGATCTGGATCATCATAATTTTGACGCCATTGAGCCTCTTCTTCAAGAAATTCACTGGGAGCATGCTGCCACCATCCTCAAGGCCACCTTGGTGGCGGCCCGGACGGAGAATCTTTTTCCTGTTTATATCACCTCTTTTAAATGTTCCCCAGATGCCTTTGGTGTGGGGTATTTTAAAAAAATCATGGAAGCCCATGAAAAACCATACTTGGTTCTGGAACTGGACGAACATGATTCCAGCGTGGGGTATGAAACCCGCATTGAGGCAGCAATACGGGCCTTTCGCAACCATAAAAACACCATGGCTTCCCCCAGGCCGGTCTCCCTTTCCCAAGTGAATCCAAATCTGGAGTATAAGCTGTCTGACAAAACCATTGTTATGCCCAACTGGGATCCCATCACCGGTAAATTTTTGGCAGCGGTACTCCGGGGAGAGGGATACAAGGCTATTCTCATGGAAGAGACGGCGGATACCATTAAAAAAAGTCTTAAAACCAACACCGGCCAGTGTATCCCCTTAAATGCCATTGCCGCAGGCTATGCCCAGACCATAGAAAGCCACAGCCTGGATCCCGCCCGCACCGTGCTGTGGATGAGCAAATCTGACATTGCCTGTAATATCAAGCTTTACCCCCACCACATCAAGACCATTTTGACAGATATGGGAACGGGCCTGGAAAAGGCCGGGGTATACAAAGGAGAGCTATCCTTTAGTGATATTTCCATGCGGGCGGCTCTGAATGCCTATTTTGCCTATATGTTTGGTGGATTGATCCGAAGTCTTGGATGCAGCATTCGACCCTATGAAATTAACAAAGGGGACACCGATGCAGCCATTGCCCGGGCCGTGGACACACTGACAAAGGCTTTTGAACAAAATAAGTCAAAGGAAAAAGCCTTGGCCCATGCCCTTGAACCCTTTAAACACATTAAAACCCAAACGGAACCGGGTCGTCCCAAGGTGGGTATTTTTGGGGATTTCTATGTCCGGGATAATGAGGTCATGAGCCATGATCTCATTCATTTCATTGAAGCCCATGGCGGTGAGGTGGTGACCACCCCCTACTATCGGTTTGCCAAAATGATTGCCAGCTCCTATTTCAGGAAATGGTTCAAGGAGGGTAAGTACAAAACCCTCATCTCCGGTAAAACCCTGATGACGGCCATGAATCTCATGGAAAATAGATATTATCGGTATTTTGAACCCTTGTTTAAAACGCCTGATACGGCCTATGATGATCCCTTTGATGACATTCTGGCCCAATATGGCGTTTTGCCGGAACACACCGGAGAATCCATGGATAATATCTTAAAAATCCATTACACCCTGAAAGCCCATCCAGATCTGGCTCTTTTCGTCCAGGCTACGCCTTCTTTTTGCTGTCCCGGGCTTGTCACCGAGGCCATGGCATCATCCATTGAAAAGCAATGCGGGGTGCCCATGGTGAGCATCACCTA
>CAYSSE010000325.1:0-4601 GCA_964433355.1 uncultured Desulfocicer sp. | reverse complement strand
AAGATTCTGTGGAAGTGGCCCGGCAAAAAGAGATGGATGCATGCATTAAAAGCATTAAATATGCCAGGGACGTGCTGGGCATTGGATAGATATTCGGCCAGCACCCCATCTTCACCTATTTGAGCCTGCTCACATAGCATTCGCATGCTACATAGTCCCAACTTAGAGGAATATGGGACACTGTCCAAACATTTACAATAAAATATTTGGGGTGACGGTTTTACTGAAGGGGTTCTTCTTCCCTTTTAACAACGGTGTAAGTAACAGTCACCATATTTTTTTTATCCGGCACCTTCAGGGATGAGGGCTGTAGGATCACAGCCACTTCCCTGTTTCCGGATTCATTTATGGTGTTCAGAGGTATCTTTTCCGTGTAAAGGGTGGTGATGGTTTTAAGAATTTTCTGGGGGCCTGTCACTGTAATGTTTTGTGGCTTAATCTGTGCTTGGGCCAGAATAAGTTGTTCGGATAATTTTCCGGACCAGTTTAACTGGATGGGAAGTTGCATAGCAATGGTACCGTCAAGCACCAGGGTGACACTGGATGGTTCCACCTTTTTCAGGTGTACCCCGGGGGGCAGGAGAATATTTTTACTGGAGACGGTGTAGATGTTTTCGCCAGCGGATGCTGCATTGAGTTTCAGGATTATTTTGATCTTCTCGGGGCCCAGGGATTTGAGCAGGGGCACCGATCCCCCAAGGTGAAGGGTCACGGTGTTGGTGGAGGATTCGATGATTTCAAAATCTTTCTGGATATCGGTGTATTCCAGAGGGACGACAACGGTTTTAAGGGTTTCTCTGCCCCTGGAAAGACCAAACCAGATGCCGGTGACCAGCGTCAGGCACACAAGGGCTGAAGTCCCATATTCAAACATATTTTTCCACAGTGCAGAATTTCTTTTTTTTCCCTTTCCCGAATGACCCTCGAGGATGATTTTTAATTGTTCCATGTTTCTAATATCTTGTATTTCATTTTCTTTAACAACTGTCACGCGACCTGATTCTTCGGAAACGATTATCACCAGGCAATCGGAAGATTCGGCCAAACCCAAGCCTGCCCGGTGACGGGTACCGTATCGGGAGGGTAAATCATTGCGCCGGGAAAGGGGTAGAATAACTCCAACTCGTGAAATTCGATTCCCTTTGATGATAAGAGCCCCGTCATGTACGGGGTTTTTATCCCAGAAAATGCTTAACAGCATCTCCCGGGAGAGTTTCCCATCCCAGTCAATGCCCCCCTGGATAATGTCATTGATTTCTTTGGCCGCAGGAAAAACCATTAGGGCACCAATTTTATTTTTTCCCATTTCAAAGGTACTCTGGGCAATGATATCCAGGGAGGTGATGTCACCCCGGGAGGGGAATCCCCATAAAAGAGTTTTAAGGTTTCTGGCCTGAAACACCGAGGCGATCTCATCTCTGAAGACGATGATAAGAATCAGTGCCGCTGCCGCAATGATTCCCTGGATGGCCCAGCTGGTCACCACAAGCCCTGCGGAAAGTGCAACGCCCTTTAAAATCCAGAGAACCATGACCATGGGCATGATGTGAATCAATCTTGATCCCCTGAAGAGTACGTAGAGCCTGAAAAGAATAAATACGTTCAACCCGATGTCCAAAAAATCTTGCCACCGGAGGCTGGCCATGAAGGTCAAGGCATCTATCATGAAGTTCCTTTAATCTGATATGCTGAATCGTAAACGTTGGAGAAGCGTATCGTCTTTGTCTGTTATTTCCACGTACCAGGGGCCTCTATCAGCCATGCGTAGCTGCATGCTGCTGATGGTGGACCACTGGGGCGGTTTCAGGGTCAATTTTTTCTTGGAAACCAGTCGATCTACCTGAAACCATTTATGATAAATATGAGTTGTTTCTTTGATCTGCTCAAAGGTGGTGAAGCAAAACACTTTGCCAAGATCAATGGAAAACACAATGGCAGGATTTTGGGGCTTAAAATCTTCAATGGATTCACACATGACCGCATGGCTCAGAACCATGGCCGCTGGGGTGACTTCCTGGATTTCTCCGGCCCTGATGGGCAGGCAATACACCAAAAGAAATGTCTGTACAATAAGTAGTGTTAATTTTAATGTATTCATAAATTTGAGTGTATAGAAAATTAAAAATTTTTCAAGAGAAAAGTCGTTGTTCGTTTAAACATTCTTCACGAAAGTTTGGGAGATTCTAAATTTGTCTTCCCCCCATGAACTCCCCTGGATAGTCAAAATTAGAATTTTTGATTTTTTATATTGAATATTGTGGGAAAAAGATTTATAAAAACACCATGATATCTAAATTCTTGTGAATCCAGCAGACGACAATAACAAAGTTATGACACCGCTTACCCGTATGACAGGTAAAAATGGCTTATCGAACTTGAATCGATTCCCGGTGTTAGTTTTGTTAAATTATGCTTGTTCTTTAATCCCATAATTTTTAAAAAAACTTAGGAAATTATTCGCCCATGAAAATCGAAATTAAAATTGAAGCAGATAAAGATTCAATGGAAAAAATTCAAAAACAATTCAGTACTATTTCTACAGGAATTGGTACTGTTGTAAAGTTTTTTGAACAATTTGAAGTGGAGCTAAAAAATCAAAAAACCAAGGCATCCAGATCCTTGGAAACAGAATCGGTTGATGTTGTAGAAGACGAAACGATTGATGCCATAACAGAAGAAATCGTTCCGGAAAAAGAGGTTGCCAGTGATGTCGGAGCAGAGACGACACCTTCGCTTACCCCTTCACCCAAGGATATCGGAGTTTCTGTTGAGGAAAAATCTGTGAAACCTTTGGATAAAGAGGTTGAACAGGCCAAGGTGGTGGCACCCACATCGCCTGAGAAAAAATCGGCTCCTGTTAAACCAGCATCTAAAAAATCTCCGAAGAAAAAGGCAAAACAGGCCAAAACGGCTCTGACATCGAAAAAAGCAAAAGTAAAAGTAAAAGCAAAGAAAAAAACCGTTGGGCGAAAAGCCCGGGTCACCGCTGGTATGATAGTTTTAAAGCAGATTAAGAACAGCGAGACAGGACTTGATTCCAAAAGTATTGAGAAAAAAACGGGGTTCGGTGCCAAAAAAGTGGCAGACACTGTGTATAAACTCAAAAAAGATGGTTTGATACAAAAAACAGGCCAGGGTATGTTTGTGGCCATTTAAAGGCCAGGATAAATTATGGGCACGCTTTATTTTTTCCGGTGTTCGTGAATCCAATCAATGCGGCTCATGAGCCCACGGATAATTTTAACATCCCGTTCCCCGAGGCTGGCCCTGCTGAATATTCTTCGAAAGGTTTTCAACAGGTGGTCGGGATTCTGGGGATCCAGATATTCGATGGCGCACAGGGTTTTTCGCATGTGCGCATACATCTGCTCTGAGGCATCCATGGTGGCAGGTTGCCTTTGGGTCATGGGTCGTTGATGGCCGGATTTCATACCCTTGGCAATTTCATAGAGAAAGAGCGTCAGGGCATGGGAGAGATTCATGGATGCAAAGGCCTCCTCCGTGGGAATGGTGATAAAATGCTGGCACAGGGAAAGTTCTTCTGTGGTAAGCCCGTTGTCTTCCCGGCCAAGGACAAGGGCACATCGAACGGAGTCGTCCAGATCTGCTATCTTTTTTCCGGCCACATCGGGGGGTAAAAGATTGTTTCGATGTTTTCCAAATCGTCGGGTGGTGCCAAAGGCCAGATGACAGTCGGCCAGGGCATCTTCCAGACGGTCAAACACCTTGGCATTTTTTAGCATGGGCTGGGCGCTCAATGCCATCTTTCTGGCCTCCAGGCCCTGGTACTCCTTGCAGGGATTGACCAGTCTTAGATCGGAAAAGCCAAAATTCATCATGCTTCTACAGGTTGAACCCACATTAAGGGGCCCTTGGGGTGCCACAAGCACCACGCTCAGGTTATCGTATTTCATAGGGTTGTTGTGTCCAGAATAAGGGTTACCGGTCCTGAGTTGACCAGAGAGACATCCATCATGGCCTGGAATTCACCGGTCTGGGTGTGAATCCCCATGTGCCGGGCTTTTTCGATGAATTGTTCATACAGTGCCCTGGCCTCATCCGGGGGGGCCGCTTTTGTAAAGGAGGGGCGACGCCCTTTTTTGACGTCTGCCAGCAGGGTGAATTGGGAGACCACCAGCAGATCTCCCTTGATGTCCATGAGGGAATGATTCATTTTCCCGGCCTTATCCTCAAAGATTCTTAAATGAATAATTTTTTCCGCAAGAAAGGTGGCATCCCCAGGGGTATCCCCTTTTGCAACCCCTAAAAGTACCGTGAGTCCTTGGCTTATTTCTCCGGTGGGTATCCCTCCAACGGTTACCCGGGCATTTTTAACCCGTTGAACAACGGCTTTCATGGAGCATTTCTCCTTTGTTTCTTTTTCCATTTTTTTTATAAGAAAGTCCTGGCAAATTTGACGGATTTTCATGCTTCGTTGTGGACAGGCCGAGGCCAGAATACGGTCTGCCCGTGGCAGTTTATATGAAAGTCTCAGCAACGTGCTAAAATTAAAGGACTTTCGTTTTTCGTTGTGGCTGGTCTTACAGCCATGTATGTTTTATATGAAAATGAAGTGTCCAAGTACCCTCAGCAGAGCCCCC
>CAYSSE010000324.1:0-4613 GCA_964433355.1 uncultured Desulfocicer sp. | reverse complement strand
TCTGTTCCATTACCCCTCCCCGGGGGCTCTGCCTTAGGTAACCTTGGAGGCTACCCTTTAAAACTGCCACGGGCAGTTATGCAATGATGGCTTAGTAAACTCAGAGAACGTAAAACTCACGAGTTAGCTCCTGCCACAAGAAATTTTGAAAATCTCCTTAGTTTACCGGGATTTTGTATAAAAAATTAAACCACTATGGGTTTAAAGCTCATAGAATTGGTGCTAAAGCGCTCCCGTGGCCTGAGCCACGGGCTGAAAAATAAAGGACTAAAAGTCCATAGTTCTCACTATAATGCGTTTAGCGCACTAAAGAACTACTGGGACAATAAAGGCGATGATGGTACAAAAAAAAAAGAAATCTAAAAAAGGACCCCAGTGGGCAGATCATCTCACCCACAGGGCCAAAGCAGAAAACTATCCGGCCCGCTCTGTTTATAAATTGATGGAGATACAGAAAAAATTTACGGTATTAAAAAAAGGGGATACGGTGCTTGATCTGGGATGTGCCCCGGGATCATGGCTCATATATGTTGCCAAAACAGTGGGTAATGCCGGGAGGGCCCATGGCATAGATCTTAAAGCCGTTGAGGTGGCACTTCCGGGGAATGCCGTGGCCCATGTGGGGGATATCTTTGACATGGATGAAAGTATTACCGCCCCTGAAGGGAAAAAGTATAATGCTGTATTAAGTGACATGGCACCTGCCACCACAGGTCGAAAAGACATTGATGCCGCAAGATCTCAAGGCTTGTGTGAAGCTGCCCTGGCAAAAGCACTGGAGTTATTGAGCCCCGGCGGTCATTTTGTCTGTAAAATTTTCCAGGGGGGAGATTTTAAAATTTTTGAAAAAGAAGTTCAGCAACACTTTAAACAGCATAAAATCTTTAAACCGGAAAGTTGCAGAAAATCAAGTAAAGAGATATATATTATTGGTTTGAATAAAAAATAACAGTTAAAGAGGAGATATCCATGTCAGGACATAGTAAATGGTCGACCATTAAACATAAAAAAGGGGCAGCAGATGCCAAGCGGGGTAAAATTTTTACCAAGCTTATCAAGGAAATCACTGTGGCTGCAAGAATGGGGGGCGGAGACCCGGATTGCAACCCTCGCCTCAGAACTGCCGTTGCCGCAGCCAAAGCCCAGAATATGCCCAAAGATAATTTGGAGAGGGGTATTAAAAAAGGTACAGGCGAGTTGGAAGGGGTGGATTATGAAGAGATCCTCTACGAAGGATATGGCCCGGGGGGGGTGGCTGTGCTGGTGGAATGTCTCACGGACAACAGAAATCGTACCATTGCCGATGTTCGATGTATTTTTAGCAAGGCAGGTGGAAACATTGGAACCGATGGGTGTGTCGCTTGGATGTTTGATAAAAAGGGTTTGATCTCGGTGGATAAATCAGATTCCGATGAAGACGCACTTATGGAAATGGGTCTGGAAGCAGGTGCCGAAGATGTAAAGGATGAAGGGGATTGCTTTGAGATAATCACGGCACCGGAAGATTTTGATGCGGTAAAAGAGGCAGTGGATGCGGCTGAAATTAAATACAATATGGCCGAAGTCACCATGATTCCCCAGACCCAGGCAGCACTGGAAGGAAAAGAGGCGGAGCAGATGATCCGGTTCATGGAGGCTCTGGATGATTGTGATGATATCCAGAAATTTTACACAAATGCCGACATCTCCGACGACGTTTTCAATGCCATGTAGTCAAACTCATCAATTAAAAATGCTCTGCTGGGTGATTCTAACATAGCAGTTGATTCGGGGGGTTGAAGGTCTTTATTCAACCCCCCCGGTTATTACATCGCTTTTGTCCTGAATGGCTGTTTACTGGATAATTAAGTTTTTGGGGCGGCTCTCTCCCCTAATATGTGAACATAAAAAAACGATTATCGTGGGTTTACATCTTCAGGGTATTTTCCACCCAATATTAATTCATCTCAATTAAATCCACCCCATCCGGAGTGGTGAATTCGAACACCGACAGGTCTATCTTTTTAAATACAATATTCCAGAAGTCCAATGTGGTGGTGTCACCGTAGGGGTTGTGGGTGGTGACCTGTACAATGTGATCGTTTGCTTTTAAAATTCGAATATTGATGGCTTTAATATCCAGGGACTCTTTTTTGGGTTCCAGAACCAAGGTAATATGATCGGTGTCAGCATTGTTGCTTTGAATATGAGCGTTGTATTTTTCTCTGACAAGGGAAATCTTGGATAAAAAGGCGCCACCCGCCCCTGAGTTAAAAAAGGCCTGGGCATCTCCCCTGACCACTTGGTTTTCATCGGGACGGTAAATCCATAGACTGGTTCCATTGGAGATTATCTGGTGCTGGGTGGGCACAAGATATTCCCAGCGCATTTTACCAGGATGGCTGAAAAAGACCTTTCCCGAAGCGGTTTCTGTTATTTCCAGGGCTGTCAGGGTGGATATCTGATGAAAATTTGCACTGAAATCATTGCCGGCATATTTTTTTTCCATGCGATTCAGGATTTCCTGGGTCTCTGGTGTGTCTGCCCGGGCGTCCTTGGGATGAAAATCGTTGAAGCCAATGAAGCAACCGAGCAACAGGATGAGAAAAAATATTTTTCTTTTCATGGGTATCCCTTCCCTTTAAATAATGAGTTTTAAATAAATACCACGGTCAAATCGTATTCTGGCCGAAAAATAAACTGAATTACCGGACTAATTTGTTGATATCTTTCCGGGTATCCGTGGCATAGAGACGTCTAAGCTTGGGCTTTTCAATTTTACCTGTGGCATTTCTGGGAACCTGGGCAAATATGATTTTTTTTAGCCGCTTATACCGTGGTAATCCAAGCCCAAATGTTTTGACGTCATTTTTTGTCAGTTCCATACCGGGTTTTATGGCAATGATTCCTGCTGGAATTTCACCCAACCGTTCATCGGGGATACCGATGACGCCAATGTCCTGGATTTTCTTATTCTGCATGAAAAAATGTTCAATTTCAACGGGGAATATATTTTCCCCACCGCAGATTATCACATCTTTTTTCCGGTCCACCAGAAAAATAAATCCATCCTTGTCCCGCCGGGCAATGTCACCAGTGTGAAGCCATCCATCTTTCAGGGTTTCTGCCGTGGCTTCGGGGTTCTTATAATAACATTTCATAACGCCAGGCCCCCTGACAATTAGTTCTCCACTTTCTCCGGGAGGCAGTTGATTACCCGAGCCGTCCACAATGCGAGCCTCCCAGTCAAACCCTGCTTTTCCGATGGCACCCACCTTGTGATCATTATCCATGCCAAGGTGAACACATCCGGGACCTGTGGATTCTGTGAGACCATAGTTGGTATCATAGCAATGCCCAGGAAAATATTCTTTCCACTCCTTGATTAAAGAAGGCGGAACCGGTTGGGCACCAATGTGCATAAGCCGCCATTGATCCAGTTTGTATGTGGAAAAATCAATGAGGTTTCGCTCAAAGGCAATGAGGATATCATGGGCCCAGGGAACCAGCAGCCATACGATGGTGGCTCCTTCTTCGGATACGGCTTCCATTATCCATTCGGGCCGAACCCCCTTTAGAATCACAGATTTAGCCCCCACCAGAAAGCTGCCAAACCAGTGCATTTTTGCCCCGGTGTGGTACAGGGGGGGGATACACAAAAACACATCTTCCCGGGTTTGTCTGTGGTGGTTATTCTCAATGTAGCAGGCATGTTCAAGGTTTCTGTGGGTCAATAAAACGGCCTTGGGGGTACCGGTGGTACCGGATGTAAAATAAAGGGCCGCATCATCTTCAATGGAAATGGAAACCTGGGGAGGGGCATCCGGGTTGCCAGATTGAATAAAGATGCCATAGGGAATGGCGTAATCGGGGCACAACTCCACAGGCCCTGTGAAAATCCATGTGTGCACAGTGGTTTGAAGAATAGATCGAATTCCTTCAAGTCTCTCAATGAACTCTTCACCGAAAATGAAAATCTTGGCCTCGGAAACTTCCGTACACAGTCGTATCTTATCAGCCTCAAATCTGAAATTAAGGGGAACAGCCCAGGCCCCGGTGCTGAGAATACCAAAATAGATGGGAAGCCATTCCAGACTATTGGTCATAAGTTGAACAACGCCATCGCCTTTTTGAATGCCCTTTTTAACCAGGGCATTGGCCATGCGGTTGGCATCCTGGTAAAAATCATTCCAGGTGATTTCTCGGCGTATATTTTCCTTGGGAGCCCTTTCAACCAGGGCAATATCATTTTTGTAAAGTCGGCTGTTTCTTGCCAGGATTTCAGTGATGATCATGGTGAGATTCCTGTGTGAGTTTTATTGGTGGTGTTGTGTCCACCGTGGGCAAGCCTGACCCCCATGGCGAATGAAGCCTCTAACCGGGAAGATGGGAATGCAGCCATCCAGAGAGTTTATACCATCGGTTCGACCATTTTTTTGTAAAAAATTGAATTTATTGATATAAAAAACCAATAAATAAAAAACACAAATAAGATTTTATTTAGATTACAGCATGTTATGATGGTTATCGAACTGAGGGTTTTTATAAGAAAGTCTCAGCAACATACTATAATTAAAGGACTTTCATTTTTCGTTGTGGCTGGTCTTACAGCCATGTATGTTTATATGAAAAGG
>CAYSSE010000323.1:0-4616 GCA_964433355.1 uncultured Desulfocicer sp. | reverse complement strand
GGGTACTTTGACACTTC
The DNA here is from genome assembly GCA_964433355.1 of uncultured Desulfocicer sp. Taxonomy (GTDB): domain Bacteria; phylum Desulfobacterota; class Desulfobacteria; order Desulfobacterales; family Desulfobacteraceae; genus Desulfocicer. The sequence goes on along the minus strand of CAYSSE010000323.1, from coordinate 4,599 downwards.
ATTTTCATATAAACTGCCACGGGCAGACCGTATTCTGGTTTCGGTCTACCCATAACGAAGTATGAAAGAATGTTAGATTCGTCTACTCTTTCATATAAACATACATGGCAGTCACCACTGCCACAACGAAAAATGAAAGTTTTTTAATTCCAGCCTGTTGGGGAGACTTTCTTATAAAAAAAACTCACATGGTAAATACCCGGTGATGGCCACCAATGAGAAAATTGACGCCCAAAAAGGTAAATACAAGCACGGCAAAGCCGATGATGGTCATGATGGCCGAGCGTCGGCCCTGCCATCCAGCGGTGAGTCGGCCGTGTAAAAGGGCGGCATAAACAAGCCATGTCACCGCTGACCAAATTTCTTTGGGATCCCAGTTCCAGAAGCTGCCCCAGATGGCCTTTGCATAGACAAGGCCGGTGATAAGACCGGCGGTGAGCATGGCAAACCCCGTGACCACACAGGTGTAACTGGTGCTGTCCAGTAGATCCAGGGACGGAAGCCGTTTAAAAAAGAAGCCTCTTTTTTTTGCCTTGATGGCATTTTCTTGTAAAATATAAAGGATACCGGCACCGCACGCCAGGGCCAGGGCCGCCTCCCCGGAAAAAATCAGTACAATGTGGGAGACCAGCCAGAACCCTTTTAAAAAAGAAACACCTGCCACCGGGGCCTTGGGCAGTGCCACCATGGCAATCATCATTAAGGTGACCAGGGGAGCTGCAAAAATACCCAATATTTTCAGATTGAACTTTGCCTTGAGCAGCAAAAACATGCCTGACAGGGCCAAAGCTGCAATGGATAAAGTTTCTTTGAGGTTGTGTATGGGCAAGGCTCCCATTTTTATGGTTACCAGCAAGATGGCCATGGCATGGATAATAAATCCTGCAGAAATAAGGGCAAAGGCCACATGTTGCATCTTATCTTTTTGCATGAAAAGGTACAGGGCATAGCCCACGGTGCTTGCCGTGTACAATGCCGCTGCAATAAAAAAAAGTCCGGTACTTATGGTGTCCAGTGTCATGTCGGGTCTCCGGCAATCAGGTTCTCATAGGTAAAATTACTGCCAAGGGTGGAGAACAGCAGATGGTTTATTCGGTCAGGGCTATTTTCCATGACCATGCCAAAGAGGTCTTTACGGATCAGGGTGGAAAATATCTCTCTATGCCTGTTTGGGTCATGTCTCTCTGCCAGCAGCCGGGAGCGAATATTTCCCATGAGGAGCAGAAAACGGGCATACTCCATGCCAAATTGTGCCTCCAGATCCTGACGTAATTTTTTTGCAAAGGCCGGACTGGTTCCCGATGTTGAAACCGTGATGATCAGATCTCCCCGGTGAACAATGGCAGGCAAAACAAAATCCGATGCATCCGGATCATCGGCAATATTGCATAAAATGCCCTTATCCCGGGCACCTGTGGCAATTTTTCGGTTCAGCTCTTTGTGGTCAGTGGCGGCAAAAACAAGGGTGATTCCCCCAAGAAGATCCGGGGTGTATGGAGCTGATATCCATATGAGCTTATCTGCCATTTCCCGGGGGATCTCATGGATGAGTCCAGGGCTGACCAGGTTGACCCGGGCACCGCTTTTTACCAGGGTTCGGGCCTTTCGCATCCCGACCCTTCCGCCCCCCACCACAAGGCAGGTTTTTCCCTTGACGTTGAGATGAACAGGATAGTATGGAATAGAATTCAAAAACAATCTCCTTGTTTGCAAAAGAGGGTCATTATATGTAAAGTGATTTGAATTTTCAATGCTTAACTCAACTTTCCAGGAATTCTAATAGATGGAGATGCTCACATTATGATTATTGATTTTCATACCCATATTTTCCCGGGGGCTATTCGCAATGCTCGGAAAAAATTTTTTGACAATGAACCCGCTTTTGAATTGCTGTATGGGACTCCAAAATCCCAACTGGTGGGCGTTGATGCGTTGATTGACACCATGGATGAACAGGGGGTGGATTTTTCAGCGGTTTTCGGATTTCCATGGATCAACGCTGATACGGCCCGGCTGAACAATGATTATATTCTGGAGGCTGTGGCCCGTTATCCAGACCGTTTAAAGGGGTTTGCCTGTTTTGATATGTCCTGGGACGGAGCAGCAGGGGAGGCGGATCGGTGTATAAAAGCCGGGCTTTCCGGGGTGGGGGAGCTTGCCTTTTATCTTTCCGGCATTGATGAAGAGGCCCTTAACAGGCTTGAGCCTGTCATGGAGATCTGTCGTGCCGCCGGGAATTTGCCGGTGATGATTCACACCAATGAGCCTGTGGGACACATGTATCCAGGTAAAACCCCGGTGACCATTGAACAAATTTATGGCCTGGCCCAGCGGTTCCCTGACAATAAAATTGTGTTGGCCCATTGGGGGGGAGGGGTGTTATTTTATCACCTGCTGAAAAAAAATGCCAAAAAGGTATTGAAAAATATATGGTATGATACCGCCGCTTCTCCTTTTCTTTATGATGCCAATATTTACCGGGCTGCGGCGGCGCTGGGGGTCATTGATAAGGTTCTTTTTGGTACAGATTTTCCCCTGCTGAAACCGGCAAGATATTATAAAGATTTTGAAGCATCGGGGATGTCCGAGGAAGAGCGGGCCATGGTAAGTGGTAAAAATGCAGCCGCATTGCTGTGGCCGGAAGTGGATCCAGGATCTGGAATTTAATCAGGAGGCAGGGATGAGTGAAATAATTGTAGAGGGAAACCGAACCATTGTAAGACCCAATATGGATATTGTCGCTTCCATGGCAGAAGATTTTAAGCAGGAACTGCTTTTGACCATTGAGGCCAACTCCGGTGACCTTGTCATTGATCTTAAGGGGGTGGAGATGGTGGACTCCATTGGCATTGGTGTCATTATCTCCATTCATAACAAGTTAGCCAAGGCTGCCAGGGAACTGAAGGTGATCAATGTATGCCATCAGGTTTTTGGCCTTTTCAGCACCATGCGGTTAAATCGTCGGTTTACGGTTGAAGCGGTGTGAATGCAGCCCCTCCTGAACCACCGATTTATAAAGGGACTTCTCCGGAGGCGGGGACAGATTTAAAAGTCTGTCCCCTAATCGTAAATGAAAAGTTAAAAGAATAAGGATAGTATGAAACACAAGTGTGGAAAAATATGGCTGCTTTTATGTTTGATTATGGGAATTGCCTGGCCTGGATATATCATGGCTGCAGGGGATGGAAAGCCGTTGACCCGGGTGGTGACATCCCAGGTGGTTGAAAAAAATGTTGCCGAAACCACCCAGGTGGTGGGCACTCTTTTTTTTGATCGTATGAGCAACCTTTCTGCCGAGGTCAGTGGTCTGGTGAATGCCGTCCATGTCCGGGAAGGGGATCGGGTAAAAAAAGGTCAGGTGATGTTTGGGTTAAACACCGATTTTGTTGACAATGAAATTGCTTCGGTGCGGGCGGGTATGGAACAGGTCAAGGTTCGTCTTGACAGGGCGGAAAAGAGTCTTAACCGTTACAAAACACTGTTTAAGCAAAAGGCGGTGAGCGAGGCAGAGTATGATGACATTGTGCTCTCCCGGGAGGATCTTGTGCGTCAGACCACCATGCTTGACAAACAGCTTGCTCTGGCCCGCCTTAAAAAACACAAAAGCCTTATCAAGGCGCCCTTTGACGGAGTGGTCATTGAGAAAAAAGCGGAGATCGGAGACTGGGTCTCCCCGGGCTTTCAGCTTTGCATTGTGGGGTCTATTAATGATCTTTTTGTTAAAGTTCCGGTTTCAGAAAGCCTTCTTGCCTTTGCCCGCAAGGGCGAAACCGTTCCGGTGTCCATTGATGCGCTGGGGATTAAAAATACCGGTACCATTGATGGAATTATTCCCGTGGCCGACCCTCAGACCCGGAGCGTTTTTGTAAAGGTGAGGCTACAGGAGATGGATAACCCGGTGCTGAACATGTCTGCCACTGTGTCCATGCCGGTGGGGGAAAAAAAGAACATGCTGTTGATTCCCAGGGACGCCTTGGTGAATTTTAATGATCAGGATATGGTGTATACGGTAAATCAGGGCAAATCTGCTCCCATTCCTGTGACCATTCTCTCCTATGTGGGAGAAAATGTGGCCATTGCCCCGGGAGGCGTAGTCAAGGGAATGTCCCTGGTGGTGGACGGCAATGATCGCTTGCGGCCCGGCCAGGGTGTTGAGGTCATCAACTCTTTGGAAAAATAAAAAGATGCGATTTAAAACAGTGCTTAAAGGACAACACCTTCGCCAAATTTAAAATTGGTTTGAATTCTTACAATTCATGCCCTACATATTGTGTAAAAATAACTTTCAATGCGCTACATATTGATTGATATTTAAACTAAAATAAAATTGGCGAAGATATTATAAAGGATGATTTCATATGAATGTCATTAAAACGGCCATTGCCCGGCCGGTTACCATGGCGGTGATGGTGATACTGATCGTGCTGTTTGGACTCATCGGGCTCACCCGCCTGCCCATTCAGCTGGCACCGGATACAGATTTGCCCGAGATAGAAGTCAGAACCGTTTGGGCTGGGGCCAGTCCCACAGAGATGGAAAGCGAGGTGGTGGAGCGCCAGGAAGATAAGCTTAAAAGTCTCCAGAACCTCCAGAAAATGG
>CAYSSE010000322.1:0-4617 GCA_964433355.1 uncultured Desulfocicer sp. | reverse complement strand
GATTCTCCACATACCACACATCCAGCTTGAATTTTTCTTCCCATGTGATGGCATTGCGCCCATTAATCTGTGCCCATCCGGTAATGCCGGGTTTTACTTCATGTCGTCTTGCCTGCTCAGGGGTATAGCGATCAAGATACTGCATAAGCAAAGGCCGAGGCCCCACCAGACTCATATCCCCATTGAGAACATTAAACAATTCTGGCAATTCATCCAAAGAGGTGGCCCGGAGGAATCGGCCCAAGGCTGTTAAGCGCTTGCAATCGGGCAGCAGACAGCTATTGTCATCACACGCATTGGTCATGGTGCGGAATTTGTACATATAAAAGGGCTTGCCATGAAGGCCGGGGCGTTTCTGCCTGAAAAAAACCGGCGACCCCATTTTGTGACGCACCAGAAAAAAAGAAACAACAAAACCGGACTGATGACAATCAGACCGGCTGCGGTTGCAATGAAATCAAACAATCGTTTCAACATAGCGAATCCAGAACAAGAGGATGAATGGGGTAAGCGGATAGCATAATATCTTTGCTTAAACAGCTTTTTTTGCCCCCGAAAAGGGGCTTCTAAGACCCGAAAGCAGCTCTTTTAAATGCGTTTTATTTGTCATATCAGGATATTAGGTGGGTCAGACCCGATATTCCAGTGGGTCAGACCCGATATTGTTATTCCATTTTAAAGTATTCGCCTTCTTCTGTTGCATGATCAATTATAAGTTTAGTCCACTCTTCAGTCTTCACGCTCAACTCGTTTTTTAATTCCATCCAGTCCAGTGATATTAAAGCACCATTTAATTTGTCTGTCGCCCACAGAAGATCCTCAATGCCGGAATGGAAACCATATTCTTGAATTCCTGATAGTCGAGTGAAGAAGAGATCCCAAATAGCATCTTCTCGACCTTCTTCCCCAACATCTCCATCTTCATTATTGAAATCACTTTCATAAAATACAGGGGTAAGTGACAAATCCTGGATAATTCCAAGAATAAAGCGATATGAGCTTTGCCAGGTCCCACAGTTATCCATATATCTTCTGACGACTGATGCCTGGGCCAGGCTACGTCGACCATCTATGCCCCCTGTCATCGTTTGAAGAAAGACCCATGTCGGGTTGGTCTTGTGATAAAGTGACAAACTGTGGTTTACAGGATCAAATTGACGTCGTTCCCATGCAAATTTTTCACTATAAGGCAGTCGAGAAATCGGCTTTTTAGTAATCAAATCAGCCATTGCGGAGAAGCCTGCAAACTCGCTTGCATGCTCTCTTAAACCTTCGTCAACAACAAGATAAGGAAAATCTTTCCTGTGCAGATACTTACAAGTTGTCTGTGAAGGACTATATATAACCGAGTCATGTTTAATGCAATAGCCATGACCTCTTCCAATTAACAGGCTTTGTCCACCATTGTGAATACAATTCCTGCAGCTGAATATTTTATCCATTTTATACCTTCCGGAAGTATTTCTGGATATTGTCAAATGACCAGGTAATTATGTCTTTTCTTTCTAAACCTTCAATTGAAAAATTCCAATCGACTAAACATTCAAGACGTCGCCTTGCATATCTCTGGGCTTGTATAGCTCTTGCGCGGTCACTTTTAGTACTCGATAGTGCAGTTTCTCTCAACCTTTTTATTAGTTCCTCATGTTTTACAAGTACATGGCCATCATCATTTACCAGATTTCTCAATAATGAGTATAATTGAGGCCCGAAATCATCAATTTTATTTCTGTCAAGGGATAGGCTCGTGAACTTGGTTCGTTTTCCTCTTGCTCTGACAATATGCTCAGCGTAAGTACATTCTTTGCCAAGATCAGGGGCAGTTCGCCATTTTTTTGATCGCGTCGAAAATATTCAGTATCAGAATCAGCCATATGACTTCCTACGTTTTTGAAATACTTCTATTTGATGTTATATTGGGTGATATCGGATTCGGATGAAAGCCCGCACCTCAATTCACGGCGGTGGCGCAGCCGCCGTGAAAGAAAGGGCTATACTTTACCCCTCAATAACCACAATAAGCGAAGCCTGACCCCAAATCACTTTCCTTTTTACAGGCATATCTGTGGTACGGCCTTGGATGTAATGATCGGCTACTCGACTGCTGTGCGGATGTGGATACCGCCACCATTTATGAGGGAGATGCAGATCCTTTTGATCAACCGTTGCTGGATCATAAGGACCGGAAAGTCACACCGCCCGATCTGAGAAAGGAACGTCATTCAAAAACAAAAACTTATCGGGGTCAGACCCGGCTATTGGGCCTCACAGCAAATGATCCTTGTCCAACCGCATCTGATAATCTTCACGACTCAAAGGACAATCCAGCAAACGATCAAAATCAGCATTATCGAGCTTGCATTGTTTTGCCATTTTACGCAAATTATTGGGGGATATATCTTTATGGCTGCTGCCATGACTTGTTTTGGTCCAAACTGCTGTCTTTTCCCCTGTATCTTTGTGGTAGATAAATTTTCGATGATCCGTTTGATTTTTCTGGAAACCTTTTCTCTCAAGCCCTTTTTCAACATTTTTACGTTTACGCGGATTCATGCAGTTTTTATCTCCTTCACCATGTCTTTAAGCATCTGACTGAGCTTAAGAGCACCTTGACTCATGGACACGGTATCTCCTTTTCCATACTCCTGCCAAACCCAATAGAAGTCATCACAAAATTCATTCAATAAAGCATCGCGATTTTCAGCTCCTGCCACAATACCCATCTCAGGATATTCCAAAACAAATTCCTGGCCTTCCTGATCAAACTCCACCGGCAGGCTCAAAGCGTTTTCCAGCACTAAAACGGTACCTTCAACGTGTATTTCAGAAATTTCCATGGGACTCACGTCAATTTCTTCAATTTCCAGGACATCCAGGATCTTTTCAGGTTCGCCTCTATTATTCATCTGCACCCGGCCATATACCTGTATCGTCTCCCGGAGATTGGAAACAATAAAATCTTCAAGGTCAGGCTCGTACGTGCAGTGAATAACCCTTTGGGAAGGTGCATAATATAAACCCAGCTTATTCTCATCTAAATGAAGCTGTACCAGCTCCCCGGATATCTTCATATGCTCAAAGTCAGGTGTTATTAAAGCACTGCGAATAGACTTTCGAATACCAGGTTCCAACGTCGTTAACGGCTTATCAAAATCACCAATGCCGAGATTCCACTTATCTCCGCTTTTCGGGCAATATGCTGAAATGGAACGTAATACCTTACGTCGATAATTACTGTCTGGAATGATGTTATTCAGTGCTTCAGTGGTTTCTTTTTTCAAACAGTCAACAACTTCAAGATATTTCTGCTTTGCGGCCAGACCAATATCATTTATACCCCCTACTTGTCGCCGGGATGCTATTTCCGCTGTCAAGCAATAACTGCCTTTTTCCTCCACCACCCGATAAATGCAACATGACTCCTTCACATCCTGTGGAATCCTGATCCGTTGGCGATAATCATATTGCAAATCAGACAACGCCAGATAATAAATTGTTTCCTGGACACCTTTCACTACACGTCCGAGCAGATCAAAAGAAACCTGGCCATCTTTCACGGGCGGCCCATCAATTTTAATCTGGAAGCGTCTATTTTCCATAATGTCCTCTTTCATGTAATGTTACCGAACTAAAGTTCAACATCTGCCCAACCACTCGGAAACTTGATTGTTCACGGATAATCCCTTATAAAGTTAGCACGACACCACCTTTACAATAGGAGATACCCGTGAACAAGAATTCATTTATAAACTGCTGTGCGGATGAAGTCAGCACCGAGACTCACGGTGGCGCAGCCGCCAGGAACAGGTAGCTAAATGGCCATCGGGAGATACTTGCCATGCATCAATTACCCCCCAAAAACACCAATAAGCCAAGCCTGGCCCCAAGTATCTCACTATGCAAATTCGGAAGAATGAACAACCCCAAGAAGTCCGTCGATACTCATGTCTTCATCAAGCAATGGCCAATAAATACCATAACCGGATGGAGAAATCTCAAAAGTTTCTCTTTCAATATCTGATGCATTTAACAAAGCCGAAGATATATTTTTTAAATCAAAGGCCTTTTCCTTGCCGTTAATTTCAAGAATCAACTGGCTGCCTTTAAATCGAACCATTCTGACATCATGATGCAAAGCCATCATCTTATCTCCTCGTTTGAAACTCATTCCACGCATCCGCAAGGTATTCAAAATGATGGTAGATGATCTTTCGAATCTCCCGTCGGGATTTATTATTCATATTATACGCGTATGCTTCTGAAATTTCAAATTTTTCACTATCCAACCAGTATTTGCACTCCATTCCACCCTTTCTACAGTGAATATGCATGGGTTCGTGACCCTCATTGGCATAGAAAAACAAACGCCATCCGAGTATCTGTAGAATTGTCGGCATAACAATTCCTTTTTTTTCAAGTGAGAATTTCGTAAACTCTGTCATTGCTTAAAAGCCCCGTTTTGGCATCAAAAAGTACCCGCTAAGAGCCATTTTGCCCATTTTTAAGGCAATATTCCTTATAAAAACAAAAACTTAACTGGGTCAGACCCTCACAGGGATGCCGGAATCGTTGTCTCTGATCTGGTATCTTTTAACATTCTCCAATCTTCAACATCTT
>CAYSSE010000321.1:0-4625 GCA_964433355.1 uncultured Desulfocicer sp. | reverse complement strand
GGCTGAATAAATTTATTTTGATTCCAGCAAAGGCATCTGTGGTATCTTGAAGGGTACAGATGCCTTTCTGTTTTGTTTGTTTCACAACACCCACGCTTAATCAGGGGTGATTCTTGTTGTGATAAAGTTCGCCTGTCCATGGTCGTTGTTTGAATTCATAAATATTAACACTCATTTATTTAGGAGGAGAAAAAAATGAAAAAGCAAATACTAAGTGTTCTTGCTGCTGCTGTCATGGTGCTTTTTGTTTCAGGGCTCTGCTCTGCAAAAACAATCACCTTGCGGTTTGCTCATCAAAATCCTGCCACGGGATTGAGTTCCATTAATTGTGTGGATCCCTGGTTGGACAAAGTGGAAGAAGCCACCAAGGGCAAGGTCAAAATCCAGCGGTATTATGGCCAGACCCTGTCCAAGGGGAAAGATATCTGGAATGCCACAAAGATGGGTATCACCGACATAGGCTGGTGCTTCCATGGATACTGGCCCGGTATGACCCCTTTGTCCGATGTTATCAGCCTGCCTGCCATGCCCTTTGAAAGTGCAGAAGAGGGTAGTGCAACTCTTTGGAAGTTATACGAAAAATTTCCTGAAATTCAAAAAGAGTATAAAGATGTCAAGGTATTGCTTTTCTACACCAGCGAGCCTTACACCCTGATCACGGTGGACAAACCGGTTACAAGCCTTGAAGACATCAAGGGTATGAAAATCAGAATGTCAGGTGGTCCTCCAACAGAGATGATGCAGGCCATTGGCGGTATCCCCATGCTCATCCCCATGCCGGATAATTATATTTCCCTGCAAAAAGGCGTCATCGATGGCATGGGTGCCCCCTGGGAAGCCATTAATGTGTGGCGCTTTTACGAAGTGGTGAACCACTATACCCAGGTTCCCTTTCCTGCAGTTTATTTTTCAATTTCCATGAATAAAGGGAAATGGAACAGCCTGCCCCAGGATGTAAAGGATGCCATTACCAAGGTTTCCGGAGAGTATGGATCACGCTACTGGGGTCGTAATTTTTTCGACAAAATGAAAGAAGAAGGGATCAATAAAGTCAAAGCCCAGGGACAGGGTGATAACATTCATACCCTGAGCGTCGATGAGAAAAAACGGTGGCTCAAGGTGGGTGGAGAACCGATTTGGGAGAACTGGGTAACAAAAATGGAAGCCAAGGGGCACAAAAATGCCCGTCAGATGCTCAACTTTGTTCTGGAATCCGGCAAATAATAGTTAAGATCTTGAAGGTGCCAGGCGCTGTCTTGGCACCTTCCGGATGATTTTATATGAAAATGAAGTGCCCAAGTACCCTCAGCAGAGCCCCCGACGGCATAGTCCCATATTATAGATATTTTGTTGGACAGGAGTGTAAAATTTTGGAAACAGATTCCCCTAAGAATATGCTGGAAAAGAGTATTGCCGGGATCATTTTCATCTTGAAATGGGTTGGCTCTTTTTTTTTGGCCCTGATGATGTTCCTCACGGCGGTGGACGTGGCCTGCCGCTATTTGTTTAACAGTCCCATTGCCGGTGCCCTGGAACTGGTGGAGTACATGATGGCCATTGTGATTCCGTTCAGCGTGGCGTATTGTGCATTTTCTAAATCCCATGTTGCCGTGGAATTTATTATGGATCAATTTCCCAAAAAAATCCAAAAATTTATTGATGTTCCCATGAGTATTGTCACATTGCTATTTTTGGCGGTGATCTCATGGCAAACCTGTCTTTATGTCGTAGAAACCTTTAAATCTAACATCACCTCCTCTGTATTGCTCATTGTCACCTATCCCTTTGTGATCCCCATTGCCCTGGGTATGGCGGTTTTTGCTTTGATTATATTGAATGAATTGTTTAACAATACGCCGGAAGGGGGGACAAAATGAGCCCAACCACCATTGGTTTTATCGGGATATGCGTGCTGATTGTACTGATTTTGTTTCGAATGCATATTGGTATCTGCATGGGGCTTGTGGGATTTTTGGGATTTGCCTGGATAGCGGGGATGGAGCCGGCACTGGGGATACTCAAAACCGTTCCTTATACCACCTTTGCAAGCCATGGCATGAGTGTGATTCCTCTGTTTATCCTCATGGGGTCCTTTGCCTTTGCCGCCGGAATGAGTGAAGATCTTTACCGGGCCGTGCATAAGCTGTTTGGCAGTCTCAGGGGCGGTCTTGCCATGGCCACGGTGGCGGCCTGTGCATGTTTTGCCGCCATCAGCGGTTCCAGCCTTGCCACAGCAGCGACACTGGGGCGGGTGGCCATGCCGGAGATGAAAAAATATAAATACGATGATGCTCTGGCCACGGGCTCCATTGCTGCCGGTGGTAGTATCGGGATTCTGATCCCCCCCAGTGTCATCTTGATTATCTACGGGATATTAACGGAGCAATCCATTGGTAAATTGTTCCTGGCAGGCTTTGTTCCGGGGGTACTTGAAGCAATATTTTACATCATTACCATCATGATCTTAACCCATTTCAAGCCGGAGCTTGGGCCTCCTGGGCCTCGAACCAGCACCACAGAAAAATTGATGGCCTTACTAAAAACATGGGAAGTGATCGTTCTTTTTATGGTGGTCATCGGTGGCATTTATACCGGGGTGTTTACCCCCACCGAAGCGGCGGGAATTGGTGCCTTTTGTACCTTTCTTTTTGCCCTGTTTCGAAAAAAAATGAACTGGAAAAATTTCACAGAAAGTCTTGCCAGTACCATGCAGACTTCAGGTATGCTGTTTCTCATTGTATTGGGGGCCATGATTCTGGGATATTTTTTTTCCATCACCCGTCTGCCCTTTGAATTGTCCTCTGCTGTGTCTGCACTACCGGTGAACCGCTACGTAATTCTGGCTTTGATTCTTCTGGTGGTTCTGGTGTTGGGATGCCTCATGGACTCTTTGGCCATTGTGCTCCTGACGGTGCCGGTGTTTTATCCGTTGATCATGGATTTGGGATTTAATCCCATCTGGTTTGGTATCCTGGTCGTACGGGTCACGGAGATGGGGTTGATAACTCCGCCTGTGGGGCTCAATGTCTTTATCATAAAGGGAATCACCAATGTTCCCATGGAAACGGTTTTCAAGGGGGTTTTCCCCTTTCTTATTGCAGATTTTCTTCAGATTGTTTTGATGATTGCGTTTCCACAGATTATTCTATTTTTGCCTAATTTAATGAATTGATAATCAGGCATCCTTACCTATGAGCGCAAAGTATGTTATGATGGCTATCGAAACGAGGTAATTGAGTTTACCGGAGCAATAATTGAAACTTTTTTACCAGGTCTTTCCCGGTAAAAATTTTACGAAACTAACAAGGATGGATTTTAATGAACGATCAGATCAAGCATGATGATTTTACAGTGGCCAAAGATAATTTGTATCGGGAAGAAACCATAACGGACTTTAAGATTGCCACAATTAAAGTGCTGACTCCCATTCACCTTGATGGCACGGCAGATGAGAGCCGGACAAAACGATATTTTGGTGAGACCCAGATGGTTTCCCCTGAAGGTCCCATTCCCGTTCGATCCATGTTGTCTGCCACCAACCTTGAAGAAGCCATTGACGGCTTTCCAAAGGCCATGGAGAAATCATTGGCCTCACTTGTGGAAAAGGTAAAACAGATGCAGAAACAGGGTAAGATGGGAAATAAATCGAAAATAATACCGGGGCGATAACCGTGTTGGTTAAATAATTAATGATCGCCGTGGCAAGGCATCCGAATTTATCACGGATGGGCGCTGCGGCGGTTACTCCTTGTTTTTTTTAAAATGGGTGAAGAGGCTGTGATGTTAATTTTAAACGATAGTATGTCAGTTCCCGGGGATATCAATGCCCATGGATATCCAGAGAAAAAATGGATGCCCCAGAAAAAAAACATATATGAATTGCTGGATGATCGTTTTCCTGGATTGATCAATGGTGTGAAGCGTGTCATTGAAGACTCAGAGTTTAAATATTGCAAGGGCTCCCGCAGCGAGAGTTTCCTGTGGCAGCACACGATTTATGTGGCATCCATGGCCATGAAAATTTCCTATGCAGAACTCATTGATCCCGTGTTGCCAGTGGTTACAGCCTTGTTCCATGATTGTGGAAAATTTGAAAACGGAAAGTACCATGAGGGTGAAAAACCAGAAGAAGAAGCCGGGGCAGAAATTGCATCACGCCTGCTTAAAGATGTTGGTTTTCCCAAAGCAGATGTTCATCTGGTCAAGGAGAGCCTGCTGGCACTTTACAACGAAGATAAGATGGACAATATTAACACTCGCATCGTCCATGACTCTGACTTTCTCATCAAGTTCGGCCACATGGGATTTGCCAATTTCTTTGAAAAGTCTGTTTTGCGGGGCATGGTGATTCGAAACAGCATCCTCAAGGCCATGAGCAAGGAACTGACCTATGCGGCTTCCCTGGAGGCCAACATGTTTACGCCGTCGGGAAAAAAGATGGCACAGAAAAAGGCTGGCATCACTATCTCTTTGTTTCAAAATTATCTGGAAGAGCTGAGAGAAACCGGTATCTCTGATTATGAAATAAGACAGATGGAGGTTAATTGCTGCAAAGGCCCCGATGACATTATCCCTTTGATCCTTGTTTTGCCCCGTTTTTGTGAACAGTGCTATACCCCCTTGAC
>CAYSSE010000320.1:2931-4641 GCA_964433355.1 uncultured Desulfocicer sp. | reverse complement strand
GCAGTTAAATCCATATGTTTATGATATGTTATCCCGCATGGGAAAAGAACTTTTTTTCCCCCGGGGGATATTGACCCAAAGCGCTGAAGCAAAACTTAAGGCCCACAAAATAAATGCCACCATTGGCATTGCCAAAGAAAAAGGGCAGGTGATGAGTCTTTCTGCCATTACCTCCCCGGTGGGCGGACTGGAACCCGATGAATTTCTCCCCTATGCCTCCTCATTTGGGCTGCCTTCCCTGCGGGAGCAGTGGCAGAAATCGCTGTTTGAAAAAAATCCCTCCCTGGACGGGAAATGTGTCAGCCTTCCTGTGGTCACATCGGGAATTACCCATGCCGTCAGCACCTTTGCTGATTTGTGGATTGATCCCGGTGATGTTGTAATATTGCCAGATATGATGTGGGGCAATTACAATATGACCTTTGGGGTCAGAAATCAGGCAGAGGTGGTGACCTACAATACATTCAATACCACCCTTACCGGCCTGGATCTGGAAGCCTTTGAAAAAGCCATGAGAGATCGGGCCGCCACGGGGAATAAACTCATCACCATTTTAAATTTCCCCAATAATCCCAGCGGATATTCCCCCACCCTTGCCGAAGCTGAAAAAATGGCTGCCATTTTTCTGGACATTGCCCAGCAGGGCACCAATGTGGTGGTGGGCTGTGATGACGCCTATTTCGGTCTTTTCTTTGAACAAGAAACCATGAAAGAATCCATTTTTTCCCTTCTGGCTGGCAGCCATGAGCGCATTGTCGCCGTTAAATTGGATGGTGCCACAAAGGAAGATTACGTCTGGGGCCTGCGCATCGGGTTTGTCACCTATGGATTTTCTGCCTTCTCTCAGGCGCAGAATCAGGATCTTGGCCCCCTCTATGCCGCCATGGAACAGAAAACAGCCGGGTGCATCCGGGGCAATATTTCCAATGTCTCCCATTTGGGCCAGTCCATTGTCTTAAAGGCCATGGGAAGTGCCGGATACCTGGATGAAAAAAGAGAAAAGTTTAACATCCTCAAATCCCGGGCTCAAGCCATCAAATCGGTGTTAGAGGATTCTGCCTACCAGGATGCCTGGGACGTGTATCCCTTTAATTCAGGCTACTTTATGTGTATTCGCCTTAGGGGTGTGGATGCGGAAACCCTTCGCCTCCATTTATTGAATACCTATGGGGTGGGGCTTATTGCCATTGGTCAGAGAAATATTCGAGTTGCCTTTTCCTGCATGGAAGAAGATGAGGTTAAGGTGTTGTTTGACATTATCCTGAAGGGAATTAAAGATCTGAAACAAATATAGGAACCAGTCTCAAATAACTTGCCCCTTTCAGAACACACCACTGTTTAAGGATAGTGTTCCCAATTTTTAAAAGGGTATGTTATTTCGGACTCATTCCATAGTTGTTTTTGTCAAGAAAAAATCTTGATAGAGCAACGCTTATATCCAAAGCTGAAGGATTGAGTTTTACGGCCCAAAGGTCAAAAGATAAAAATCATGGATAAAAAAGGAACGTACCTGACACGCTTGACAGACTGGTTCTCCTCCGGCGAGATAGCCCATGCCGGGCGGTGGCTTTTCCGCTTTATTCTCATTGGAATCATTGCCGGGCTTGGCTCGGTTTTGTTTCACTACCTCTGTGGACTGGGGGTACACTATTTTCTGGATCTCATGGCCGGATATCGACCGGGTACACCGGCAGGGGAGCACTCTTTGTT
>CAYSSE010000320.1:0-2831 GCA_964433355.1 uncultured Desulfocicer sp. | reverse complement strand
TGGATCTCATGGCCGGATATCGACCGGGTACACCGGCAGGGGAGCACTCTTTGTTCGCTCCCACAGAGACCCCCTTTAATAGATGGATACTCTTGCTCCTGCCTGCGATGGGCGGCCTTATCAGTGGCTGGCTGGTGTATACATTTGCCCCGGAAGCAGAAGGTCACGGCACCGACGCTGCCATTGAAGCCTATCACCAGAAAGGCGGTTATATCCGTGGCAGAGTGCCCATCATTAAAACCATTGCTTCAGCCATCACATTGACCACAGGTGGATCCGGGGGAAGGGAAGGTCCCATTGCCCAGATTGGTGCCGGGTTTGGTTCGTTTCTGGCCACAAAAATGCACCTGTCTGACCGGGAGCGCCGTATCATGATGGCCGCCGGTGTAGGGGCCGGAGTGGGAAGTATTTTTAGGGCTCCCCTGGCCGGGGCATTGTTTGCCGCCGAAGTATTGTACCGGGATCCTGAATTTGAAGCAGATGTAATCATCCCCGCAGGTATCTCATCTGTGGTGGCCTATTGCATTTTTTGCCTGGTGTTTGGCTGGGGATCTTTGTTTGACTCTCCGGGATTTAAATTTCAAAATCCCCTGGAACTTGGGCCTTATGTGGTACTGGCCCTGGTTCTTGTGATCACTGCGGTGTTTTATATTAAGACCTTTTATGGGGTCACCCACCTTTTTCGGCGATTTCGCATCCCCAATCATATCAAGCCTGCCATTGGGGGGTTGATCACCGGTATCATCGGGTTTTTCCTTCCCTATACCCTGGCCTTTGGGTATGGCTTTGCACAAAAGGCCATTTTTAATGAACTCTCCATCTCCATTCTTTTTGCCCTGGCCATAGGCAAAATTTTCACCACCTCCTTTTCCATCGGTTCCGGTGGCAGTGGGGGGGTGTTTGGTCCATCGGTGGTTATTGGTGGTGCCATGGGCGGGGTGGTGGGTAAATTGTTTCACATGCTCATACCCGGGGTGGTCACAGCGCCTGGGACTTTTGTCATTGTGGGCATGGCAGGTTTTTTCACGGCGGTCTCCAACACCCCCATCTCCACGATTATCTTTGTCAGTGAAATGACCAATTCCTACCATCTGCTGCTGCCCAGCCTTCTGGTGTGCTCCATCTGTTATCTTATTTCCCAACGCTGGACCATCTATGAAAAACAGGTAAAAAATCGGGTGGATTCACCGGCCCATGCCGGGGAGTTCATGATGGATATTCTCCAGACCATGAAGGTGGGTGATCTCATGCATCTGGTGAAAAACGTGTCCCATGTCCGTGAGGACATGCCCTTTTCCAAATTTAAAAAGATATTTTCTGCCACCAAACAGCACTATTTTCCGGTGATGAACCGGGACAACCGCTTTTGTGGCATTTTCTCCAGCACTGACATTAGAGAGGTGATTTTCACCATTCACCTGGAGGATCTTGTGGTGATGCGGGATATTATGGTGTCAGACATTATTGTGACCACTACTTCTGAGGATCTCAATACTGTGCTTTTAAAGTTGACCCAAAAAAATATTGATGCGCTGCCCGTGGTGCAGGAGGACGATCATGGCCAGTTTGTGGGGCTTCTATATCGTCGGGATGTGATCAATCATTACAACCAAGTGATTCAAAAAATGCGGGAACCAAAGGGTATTCCACCTTCATGAGAAAAAGTCCCTGGGCCGGGGCCGTGGCGGCGGCCCGGCGTCGGTCCCGGGCCAGCAGAATGGCAGAAAATTCTGCTGGGCTCAGTTTTGAGAGGCCTGCCTGAACCAGGGTGCCCACAATGTTTCTTACCATGTACCTTAAAAATCCATTCCCTTTTACCTTAAAAACCAATCTCTCCGCATTGCCCTTTTCATGGGGTTCTACTCCAGCGTCATAAATATGGCGAACGGTATGGGCCCTGGGGCTTCCGGCCCCTTCAAAGGATTTAAAATCATGTTTCCCTTTGATCAGCTCACAACAATGGGTCATGGCAGCGATGTCCAGGGGAAGGGGGATGTGCCATCGGTAATTTCTTCCCACGGCACAGGGTTCTGATCGGTTCAATATATGATAGTGGTAAATTTTGGCCTGGGCATGGTATCTGGCATGGAAATGGTCTGGCACCTCCTGGATTTCCCGGATAACAATGGGGCCTTTGATCATGCTGTTCAATCCCCGTTTCAGGGCCGGGCAGGGCATGGCCGTGGTGGCATGGAAATTGGCGGTTTGTCCCAGGGCATGAACCCCGGCATCGGTGCGGCCCGATCCCGTGAGGGTGATGGGCTGGTTCAATATGATGGAAAGCGCCTTTTGGATTTCCCCCTGGATGGTCATTTGCCGGGGCTGAATCTGCCAACCGGCATAGGGGGTACCGTCATATTCAATGGTGATTTTAAAATTTTTCCGGGGCTGGGTCATGGGCCTTTAAGGTTGAGGGATAGGTGTGAAAAATTTAGAGTCGGTTGCATGGCACATTGGCCAGCACGGCTTCAAAGTAGTCATCCATGAGTTCTTTGTATTTTTCCTGGGGGAAATCTTTGCCACAGACTCTGCAGCTTAAATAAACCCGTGTTCAGGTTCGCTTCAGGATTAATCTGCCGTCGCAATGGGGGCAGTTCACCGTAAAATCTTCCATACTTCCATATTTCCTTATGGCTATTTTTCTGTTAAAAGGTGTCTAAAAGGTGTCTAAAAGGACTTGATTATAACTGCCACGGGCAGAGAACTTAGGACAGATAAGAAAATAACAGGGACACCGAATTACGATAATACGCCATCCATAAAAGTCAAACAGGGGGATTAAAATACAATGAAGGGATTTCAATTCAGCGGCATTGCTGCGGGTATCAAGA
>CAYSSE010000319.1:0-4653 GCA_964433355.1 uncultured Desulfocicer sp. | reverse complement strand
ATGCACAGCACCAAAGAAGGTATTCTGGTTCACCAGTTGGGACATCTTTTTTTTCTGGTATCCATGGCCATTCTCATCCTCACCATCCAGGGGAAAAAACTTCACATGGAGAGGGGATGGCGATTGATCCAATACAGCGCCCTTTTTTTCATCCTCTGGAATATAGATGCTATTTTGGTACACTTTCTCGATAACCAGAGTTCCTTCATCTCCACCACCCTGATATCCATGGATCACATCCGCATAAAAACCCTGGAGACCCATTATGATCTTTCCCGGCTTTACTACTTGCTACGACTGGATCATCTTCTTTGCCTGCCAGCAATGCTCCTTCTCCACAGGGGACTTTCCCATTTACTTCAAAGGAAAACCCCATGATATTTCCTTATACGCCCATTCTGGTCATTGACGTCCTGGGGTCACTGGGGATGATCTTCGTTGCAACCCTATCTCTTTTAAAGGCCCGTAAACTAAGGGCAAAGGAACCGGACAATGCCATATTTCTTTATCTTGTGTGGATCTGCTCCGGCCTCACCCTTTTTGCCCTGTCCCGCTCCTTTGGTCATATTTTAAAACAGGTACTCCTGCTCACATCCCACGGCCATACCTGGTCTGCCATTGCTCCGTACAGTGGTACCATCAACACCGTCTCTTTCATGCTTGTGGGACTGGTGACCCTTTTTTTCAACCAGAGCTGGACCATTAACACCAAAATTCTATCCAGCCGCAAGGCCCTGGAAGAGACCCATGCCCAGTTGGTGAGCCTGAACCAGACCCTGGAACAAAAGGTGGTGGAACGCACCGAAATGCTCACCACATCAGAGCACAAATGTCGTCGTATTTTTGAACAATCCCTGGACACTATTCTGGTCACAGATGCCCATTGGTGTATCCGGGAAATCAACCCCGCAGGGGTGGCCATAACCGGATATACCAAGGACACCCTGGTCATGGGCAACATGTCCATGGGCCAGCTATTTTCCTCAGAGCAAGACTGGCAGCGCATCAGTCAGTTAATTATGGAAAATGAATTTATTCTCAATGAAGAGACTTATTTCAAGGGGGCCCAAGGAAACAAACTTTACGTAATTATCACCGGCGGTATTGATTATGGTGCCTTTGGATGCGCAAAGACATTTCATTTTATCATTAAAAACATCAATGAAAAAAAAGAGATGGAAGAACAGATCGCCCAGGCAGATAAGTTGGCAGCCCTGGGGGAACTGTCGGCCGGAGTGGCCCATGAAATTAACAATCCGTTGGGCATCATATTGGGATATACCCAGCTAATGCTCAAATCAGAGGCAGGAAACAAGGAGGCATCCCCCTACCACGATGATCTTAAAATCATTGAAAAACATGTAAAAAACTGCAAAACAGTGGTTTCAGATATGCTGGCCTTTGCCCGCAAGGACACCCTGGAATGGGGCATCATCAATTTAAACCAGGTGGTTAGTGATGTGGTGGGATTTGTTCATAACCACGCTGATTTCAGACAAATCAACATGGGGCTGGATCTTTTTGACCAGGGTTCCCTCAATGTCATGGGAAATGAGCAAGAATTCAGACAGGTGATCATCAATCTGCTAATCAATGCCTGCCATGCCCTGGACAAAAAAGGGGATATATTTCTCACCACCCGGAAAAACCGTTCAGACGAGGCTGTAATTGTGGTAAAAGATAATGGAAAGGGGATCAGCCCTAAAAATATTACCCGGATATTCCATCCTTTTTTCACCACTAAACCTGTGGGACAGGGGACAGGATTGGGTCTTTCCGTGAGTTATGGCATCATTAAAAAACACGGTGGCCGCATCCGGGCTGAAAGTGAAGAAAACAAAGGGGCTACATTTACCATCACCCTGCCCTCACCACCGGATAAAGGAGATTATTAATGCCCGCCCAGATCCTTGTTGTGGATGATGAAAAAGATATGACAAGACTATTAAAGCGCACCTTGGAAATGGAATTTAACTGCCAGGTCACCATGGCTTTTTCCGGGGAAACCGCCGTGAACATTCTTGCCAGAGACTCCTTTGACCTCATGCTGTGTGATATTAAAATGCCGGGCATGGACGGGTTTGAACTGCTGAAACACGCCAGCACCCATTACCCAGACCTCACGGTGCTAATGATCACCGCCTTTGGCAGCATTGATGTGGCCATTAAAGCCATTAAAAGTGGGGCCTATGATTTTGTGTCCAAACCCTTTGAGCAGGACGAGATCCTCTTCCGGGTAAAAAAAGCCCTGGAACGGGGGGGGCTCATAAAAGAAAACAAAAAACTGCACCGGAAAAAATCAGCCACCTTTGGCAAGCTCATTGGGGAAAGCCCGGCCATGCAGGAGGTATATGACAAAATATCCATGGTGGCCCAAAGTGATGTCACCGTACTCATCACCGGTGAGTCCGGCACGGGAAAGGATCTCACGGCCCAGTCCATCCACGCCCTGAGTCAACGTACAAAAAGTAAATTCGTGCCCGTGAACTGCCCCACTGTTCCGGAATCAATTTTAGAAAGTGAGCTGTTTGGCTACAAGAAAGGGGCCTTTACCAATGCCATGCGGGACAAATCAGGGCTGTTCCAGGAAGCCCATGGAGGCACTATTTTTCTGGATGAAATTGGTGACATTGGCCCCACCATCCAGACCAAGCTCTTGCGGGTACTCCAGGAAAAAGAGATTAAACCATTGGGAGATACCCGATCCAGAAAGGTGGATGTCCGCATTGTGGCCTCCACCAATCGCGATCTTGCCCAAAAAATAGAAAAAGGCGAATTTCGTGAAGATTTTTTCTACCGGCTCAGCGTTTTTACCATCACCCTTCCCCCGTTAAGGGATCGTATCACCGATATTCCCCCCATTGCCCGTCACCTGGTGAGCAAGCATTGTAAAAAATTAAATAAACCGGAAAAAAAAATTGACCCGGCATTAATGAATCTTCTTTTAAAACAACACTGGAAGGGGAATGTCCGGGAGTTGGAAAATATGCTGATCCAGGGAATTCTTCACAGCGATGGCGACATCATATCCCCGGCGGATATGGTTCTGGCGGATCAAAAAAAACCACTTCAAGCCACTTCCCCCGATGCAGAAAATCTCTTTAAATTGCCTTATAAAGAGGCAAAAGAGGCGTTACTCCAGCAATTTAACCATAATTACATCGGCACCCTTCTCTCTCTTACAGGGGGAAATGTCACCCAGGCGGCCCGGCAATGCGGCTTGGAACGCCAGGCCCTGCAACAAATCATGAAACGATTTATCATCAATGCAGATACCTACCGATGAGTCTTAATATTCTGGCACTGACATGCAGCCAAATTACCCGGTATTTGCAAGAGAACCACGGCAAGGGAAAATTTCATGCACAGGCACTGATCCGTGAAATCATTAAAATGGGAAACCTAAAATTTAATCTGGCCCGGGAATTCCAGGACTCTCCCCGTTTAACAGAGGGGCTAACCAAAGATCTTTTTTTCCCATCCATGGAAATAATTGAGCAACGGGAAGCATCGGGCACCCTGAAGTTTGTCACACAACTTAAAGACGGCCTTACCATTGAATCGGTTATCCTCCCCATGAAACGCTACAGCACCCTGTGTGTCTCCACCCAGGCAGGCTGTCGCATGGGATGCATTTTCTGCGAAACGGCAAAACAGGGGTTTCACCGAAATCTGGCCGTACATGAAATCACAGGCCAACTTTTTTCCGCCAGATTTACACTCCAAAAAAAAATCAAGAATATTGTTTTCATGGGCATGGGCGAACCCTTTGACAATCCGGATGCGCTGTTCCAGGCCATCCGGGTGTTCAACGACCCCCGGGGATTTGATGTGGCCCTTCGACACATGACCGTCTCCACCTGTGGCCTGATACCGGGCATCCAATCCCTTGCCCGGCAAGAGATGCCCCAAATCAATCTGGCTGTTTCCATCAACAGTGCAGATGAGGGGATCCGATCCATGCTCATGCCGGTGAATCAACGATATTCCCTGGCAAAATTAAAGGATGCCCTGCTGGCATATCCCCTTCTTTCCCGCCGGGTGATCCTCATTGAATACATTCTGATCAAAGAGATCAATGACTCACGAAAAGACGCAGAGAAACTGGTGACATACCTTTCAGGACTAACGGTGCGGGTGAATCTCATCGCCTACAATCCCACTGTCCCTGATCATGAAACAGAGCAAATATCAGGAAAAGATGGCGCTCAATTATCCTTGCAATCCGTTGACGATGAAGCGCTACATAAATTCGCCGCCATTTTGGAAACCGCAGGACTTTTTGTGGTCAAGCGATGGGCCAAGGGCCGAAGCCTCCAGGCAGGATGTGGACAGCTTTCAGGCAAACAAAAAGGCACACCAATGCGCATCGGCAGCATTTGCCAAAAGAGTGAACAATCAACACAGATTGTCTGAATGGGAAAAACAAAAACAGGAGGAAGAATCAGGTCAGTAGCCTACGTGGCGATCGCCTATAAAGGGATCTCTTAGAGAGTCGTTCAGTTCGGTTTCAGGATAGGGGATGGTGGTGTCGGATTCAAACTTCTTTACCGAACCGCAACAGGGACAGGTTTTCTGATCTTTCAAAAGTATTACGCCACATGATTTACATACATTTTCCATAATCAAATATCTCCTTTCTTTAACCAGTTT
>CAYSSE010000318.1:0-4659 GCA_964433355.1 uncultured Desulfocicer sp. | reverse complement strand
CATCGGGGGGGGGCTCTGCTGAGGTTGCTTGGACACTTCATTTTCATATAAAAAAACATACATGGCTGTAACCACCAGCCACAACTAAAAATGAAACTCTCATGATTTCAGTGCATTGGACGGAGTTTCATATAAAAGGCTTTATATCACAATTTCTTCCTGACAAACAGTGGGAATCATGCAAGGAGGTTGGTCAGATGTCGGCCAGCGACACAATAAATAATGAGAAATATTTCAGGGAGCCGTTGGATGGAAAATAAATTTACCCTCTCCGTTATTGTTATCACCAAAAATGAAGCAGATCGGCTGGATCGGTGCCTGGCATCCATAGCAAGTATTGCCCATGAGATTATTATTTATGACAGTGGCAGCCAGGACAATACCCTGGAGATTGCTACCCGGTATACCCACAAAATTTTTCAAACCGATTGGCCTGGATATGGCCCCCAGAAGCAGCGGGCTCTATCCAGTGCCAAATGTGACTGGGTGTTGTCCATTGACGCCGATGAGGTGGTCTCCCCGGAGCTTGCCCGGGAGATCGTTGAGGTATTAAGCCAAGATCCCGGGGAAGTGGCCTTTAGAATTCCCTGGGCTGTGATTAATTTTGGAAAACGACTGGGCTACGGCAACAGCGCCCGCAGTGTTAAACGCCTGTTCCGGCGGGAGGGTGCAAGGTTTACCACTGCCATTGTCCATGAGGCCGTACTCCTTCCCCCGGGAAGTCGTGTGGGAAAACTCAAGAACCGGCTGATCCATTATTCCATCCGGGACTTTGAACATTATCTGATCAAGAATCGCACCTATTCATGGCTGGGGGCTCGGAAACGGTTTGATGGGGGTAAAAGAGGGTGGGGACTGCCCGGGGCAGTGTTCAGAGCCTTCTGGGTTTTTTTCCGCTGTTATGTCATCCGCAGGGGATTTCTGGACGGTCAGGTGGGATTTCTGGTGGCAGCCATGTACAGCCAAGGGGCATTTAACAAATATGCGGGGTTGTGGAGTTTGCAGCGTATGGCACGGCTCAATGCCAATCTGCCCCAAGACTCAAACGGATCTAAAAAACAATGAGAAAATATCTTCTTTATGTTTCCCATCTTTACGCCTTTGCCATTGTACGCCCCCTACAGGAAGAGATTCTTCGCCAGGGGGGGACTGTGGCATGGTTTCTGGCACAGAAAAAATATATTCCCCGTCTTAAAAAGGGTGAACGCCTGTTGGAAACCGTGGATGCGGTGATGAAATTTCAGCCGGATGTTGTGTTTGTGGCCAGTAATGTGGTGCCTGATTTTTTTCCGGGAATCAAGGTACAACTCTTCCATGGATTCAACGCTCAAAAGAGGGATGCCTCCCGGGGCCATTTTAAAGTTCGGGGGTTTTTTGACCTTTATTGCACCCAGGGGCCTTCCACCACCATACCTTTTAAGGCATTGGAAAAAAAACAGGGGTATTTCAAAGTGACCGAAACGGGATGGGCCAAGGTGGATCCTTTATTTAAGGGGGGCATTGCTTCCCGGAATAAAATAGAGGAAGATTTAGATTTGGCTGACCTGTCAGACCCTCGGCCGGTGGTGCTGTTTACCTCCACATTCACACCGACCCTGAGCGCGGCCCATGAAATCCACGATGTCGTGGCAGCCATGATGCACCAGAAAACCTGGCGTTGGATCATCACCTTTCATCCCAAGATGGATCCTGATGTAATGTTAAAATATAAAAAACTCTGCCAGGCGTACCAGGCAACTTTTTATGGGGGGGATGACGTGATCCCCCTACTAAAACAGGCAGATGTGATGCTGTCGGATACCTCCTCCATCATTTCAGAATTTATCCTCCAGAAAAAGCCGGTGGTGACCTTTTGTAACCGTGTACCCGGTGATCATCTAATCAATATCACAGACGCCCAGGATCTGAACAACGCCATTGCCCATGCCCTGACCCGGCCACCCTCCCTGATGACTGCCATTGAAAATTACATTGCCGATATTCATCCCTATGATGATGGGTGCTCCAGCGCCAGGGTTCTGGCTGCTGTGCATGATTTCCTGGAAAATAAAAAACACCTGATGGGGCATAAACCCCTGAACCTGGTGCGCCGCATGAAAATCAGATTCAAATATCGGTATTACCGCTGGTGAGGACTCATAAGTACCCGAGCATATATTCCTCAAAATAAAATTCATAAATATTAATGGAATATGTCTGGGGTGTCTAAATCCATCACTTCTTTTGCTCGGTTTCTGGATACGTCTATGATTGTTGAAAAGACCTTAAAAGCAAGGATTGCAATCAATATTGTCAGGTCTGAAAACCGAGCAAAAAACATGGAAGGATAAGTGGGTTTTTGGACACCCCAGAATATGTCTGTGGAATACCGAAAAACATATGTATCGGTACTTAGGCGCATTCCCTTTTTTCCGGTGGGTATGCGCCAGGGCTCAGTCTGTTTTTCCAGGATCTTTCATACACCCGTTGCAGATGGATCCCCTGAGATCTCCATCAATGAATTTTTGACGATAGGCCATGTAATCCGGGCCGTTCCAAATGGTGTCCAGGGACTCTTGTGACAGGTCACCCAGTATTTTGGTCTGTTCCCAGTCAGCACAGCACTGGACCATACGGCCGTCATACAAGACGTAGGCCTGGCGGAACAGGCGGTCGCACCATCGAAAGACACTGAGTTTATTGGCAGAGATCTTGCCTGTTTCGATTTCATTATGGGTGCCCCGATTTTCCATCTGGTTGACATTAATTTCCACCCCCCGTTCCTTCCAAAAGGCCCTGATGGCATCCAGATGGGGATGGATTTCGCCGGTGTCCAGCATGACCACCCGTATCTGGGTGGCATAGTTTTCTTTTTGTTTAATTTTTACGGCCTGTTCCACGTTTTTAATGGCCATATCAAAGTCAAGTTTCATGAGATGGGTGTAATCCCCAGGATCAATGCCCTGGACTGAAATGTGCAGTTTGTCAAGGCCTGCATCCATCAAACCCTTTGCCATTTTTTCCGTTAACAATGACCCGTTGCTGTTGATTTTTGTGTATTGCCTGCGCCTTTTCTTTTGGGAGATGTAATCAATATGCCGGGGAAGTTCCGGATCCATTAGAGGTTCATTCATCAAATAAGGAGAAATGCGGCGCACCTTCAGGGTGACGCACTGGTCAATAATGCTGCGAAAAAGAGTCTCCTCCATGGGCTTCCCATAAGGAATTTTGATTTTTGTTTTTTTATTGGGGCAGAAAATGCAGTTGCCGTTGCACCCGGATATGGTTTGAATCTGGATGGCCCGGGGTGCCCGGGGTTGGGGGCGTTTTTTGTCCAGAAGCATATATTTTATACGCGTTATGGGGTTGGGTGTGTGAGCGGGAATAAAGTATTGTCGTGGCATATCATCCTCCCTGGATGTCTAAATAGATTTTGTTGAGTTGATCCACCTGGGCCTTTACAGAACAGTGGGAAATGACCCATTCACGGCCTTTTTTGGCCATTATTTTCATCTCCCGGGGATTATCCAGGGCCCAGAGGATGGCCTGTTTCAAGGCGGGTGGGTCATCCACAGGTATCAATAAGCCTGTTTTCCCATGATGAATGATTTCTTGATTTCCGGCACATTGGGTGGAGATGGCCGGGATCTCCATGGCCAGGGATTCCCGAAGAACACCGGACAATCCCTCCTGGGCATTGGCTGCCATCACGGTTACATCCATAACCGAAAGCCAGGGCCGAATATCCTGTTGAAATCCTGCAAAAAAGCATCTGTGAAATATGCCCCGGGATTTAGCCAGGGGAATGATCTCACGGTGGAGATTATCCCCCAGGAAGAGGCCAAACACCTGTTCGTCCTGTTGCATGATATCCGCCAGCACATGGATGATCAGATCCAGCCGTTTGGCCTTGCGATAGGAGGAGAGGCTGCCGATGATCCTGGCCTGGGAGGGGAACCCCATTTGTGAAAGAACGTTTTTGTCTGGTGGGCGGTGGGAAAAACGATCCACCTCCACGCTGCCGTAAACTGTGTGAATCAGATTCTTTTTTTCCTGTCCCAAAGCTGTGAGCAGGATATCTTTGACTGCATGGGCCACCACCACGTGGGCTTTTACATTGGGAGCGGATAAGGCTTTTAATAAATGGGGTTTACCAGGAACACTGATGGTGCCGCGCTGGATCACCACCGGGGTGGAAAGCCCTGTCAAAGCAAGGGCCTTTGTGGCGGCGATCATGGCTTCGTTGCGGTGGGCATGTATGATATCAAATTTTTCCTGTTCCAAAAATTTACCCAACTTTTTTACCCCGTGGATGGATCTATACCGAAGTCGTGTTACTGTGACGCCACTTTTAGAAAGGGGCTTCCATGACTGGATATCCCGGGTTCGCACCAGGGGATTTTTCAGCAGTTTATCAGGGAAGACCACTGTGACGTCATCCCCCCGGGTGTGTTGTTCCCGGGCCATGCGGGACAACTGCACAGCCCCTCCCCGGATCAGTCCCCAATGGGACGCCAAGTGTAATATTCTCATCTAATTTGTTTCCTTTTTTCTTAACCACTCGGACTCATTTGAACTATCTTCTTAACTCAACTCAAGAGTCCTAAGTTCTTATAACATACATGGCAGTCACCACTGCCACAACGAATATTGAAAATGGCATTATGCCGCCCCCCCCCC
>CAYSSE010000317.1:0-4679 GCA_964433355.1 uncultured Desulfocicer sp. | reverse complement strand
AAGAATTTCCTTTTCATCCAGGATGGACAAAAGGGAATGCAATTTTCCGGAAAGCTTAAAAGTATCCCGGGCTTTCTCAATATTTTTAGGAGCGTTAAGGGTTCCCTGGTTCAACAAGAACGGATGCAAAGATATTTCCCTTAAGCGGTGAAGACCGGAAAGCGTCTGCCCCCGGGAATCCTCCTGTTCTTTTGATTCCAGTACAACATCTATGATGGTATTATATCGCTGGAGTTGCTCTCCTTCCATGGTTTTATCCAATGCGGCATGGTATGCATAGTAATCGTCATCAACTTTAATTCCCAAATGAAAAATTTTGGAGGGAAGCCCTTCAATATTATCCTCTTTCAGTCTTCGCAGCATCAAAGCGCCTGTTTCTTTTCTCAACTGCCTTCCCACATCAAGTCGTACTTGGGAAACCTCTGAAGCTCCTGCCTGTCGGATGGGGGCAATATAGGTTTTGCGAAAGGACTGATAGGCACCCAGAGTTCCAGGACTTGCCGTATCCATAAGGCACCAGAAGTCACCCAGATGATTTTCCACAGGCGTACCAGTGGCCAGCAATTTAAACTGCGCTTTCAATCCTTTGGCCGCCCGGGTTGCCAGGGTATTGGGATTCTTGATATGCTGCGCTTCATCAAAGATCACAAAGGACCAGTCAATGCGACACAAAGAGAACTGATAATCCCTTAATGTCTGGTAGGTGGTGATCAATCACAAGGCGCCTGTCCATATCCAGTCTATGACTGCCAAAGGTTTTCCCCACTTTCAACGCATATCTGATGCCATTGTTATCCCGGTCTTTTTTATCATGGGCATTTTCAGAAGTATCCTGGGCATCCTCCGGCAGGGGTGCACCGACATTTTGTCTAATTTCAATGCCACCCCCTTGTAACTTGAATTTTTGAAGATCTCCTGCTGCCTGTAAAATCAAGTCCTCTGAATCAATTCAAAAATTTTTTCACAAAAATATTGAAAACTGGGGGATTTGTTTGCCGTTATCTCCATGTTGGGGGAAATCTTTTTGGCCCATTCTGACTTTTCAGCACCGATTTTTTGCCATCCTTGAGCAGACAAGGCCTTTGATCCTCCAGGAAAAACAGCATCTGCCAGACATTCCCACGTGCCACAGATTGAATCATTTACATATGCAGAAAGAACAACGTTTTTAGCTTTTGGATAAACTGTTTTTATGGCCTGAAGATCGCCCAGAAACCAAGCCTCACCCTCCTCAATAGCAAAGCAAAATTTCGTTTCAGGCTTTGGTTGAAAGGTGTTTAACATTTCCAGCAATTCTTTTTTGAAAGCTTTACGGCATTTGTCGTCAAGGTCACATACCAAAATTACAGCTGCCGGATAATCTGCGGGATAGTGGGCAAATGTTTCACCATAACCTTTCAGTAATTTTGGAAGCTGGTCGAGCAGAATCCGTTTGTTGGGATCTGATTTGCCTTTGAGTCCTTTGGGAATATGCCCAATCCCTTTGTATGGATGGACTTTAAATGTATGTTCCCGGCCTATGATTTTCGGGATAAGAATATCCAGGGCTTTTTTACCAGAAAGATCTTCAATCAGTATTTCCAGATGCATCCGTTTACCTTTCGTCCAGATAATCGCTGTACCAGAGTCCGCCAAGGGGCAGGCCCTGCTTAACCATGTTTTCCACCATGGGGTCATCACTGGTACGCCTGATGGTGGAAAATCCATCAGGCCCTTTTTCCAGCACCCACACTTCTTCAGGGGACAGTGCATCTACAAAATATGGCTGGTGGGTGGTAATGAAAATTTGAGAACTGCCTTTTCTACCGGTGGCATGTTCTCTAAACTCCCTGGCCAGAGATTCCAGCAGTTTATGGTACAAACCGTTTTCCGGTTCTTCTATACATAAGAATGGCCGCGGTGTCGGGTCTTCCAAAAGAAGCAGATACGCAAAGACCTTTAGCGTGCCGTCTGACATCTGTTGGGCATAAAACGGATCTTCAAAACCTCTGTCATTGAAACGCATCAACAGCCTGCCATCCGGGGTCTTATGGGAATCTATTCTGTCAATACCTGGGATTTTATCTGCAATACGGGCAAGAATGTCTTTGAAGCGTTTGGGGTGCTCACGCTCCATGAATTGAACCACATTGCTCAAATTATCTCCATGGATGTTAAGGTGTTGCTGGGGACCTGCCAGGGGCAAATTTCGTGCAGCATCCGGTGTGAAATAGCTCAGATACCAGCCTTCAATAAATTTTCTAAAAGCTGATATCCTCGGATGCTGTTTAAGGGAACCAAGGGTTGCTATCCCAAGTTTTCGGGTATCTTCAAGGCTGACCACCTCAGTTTCTCTGCTTTCTTCCCGTTCTTCACTGATATTTTCCATGAGACTGAAAAGATCAAAATCCCCTTTTTCCTCATCTATCTGCTCCCCTTCTTTTTCACCTTTCCAGGCAACCCCACTGCCATGATTTAAAATCAGGAAAGAAAAGGGCCATCCATGCTTTTGCCCTTTGCGTCTTTGCCTTAAACGTTCTTTTTGTACAGCGGGACGATTTGTTTTATCAAGTTCAATGGACAACTCATAGGTGATCGGTCTGGTATTTCTATCTTCTTTATAATAAATTTCAAACTCAATGCCCCCTTGCTGACCCTGGGATCTAATTTTCTCAAAGCCACCCCGACCACGCAGGTCGCAGGCCTCCTCAACACCAACCTTGAGGCAGTCTGCCAGAAAGCCAAATGCGTCAAACAAAGTGCTTTTACCCACACCGTTTTTTCCAATCACAGCGGTCATGGGGGAAAGTGGTTTGATTTTCTGCTGATTCCATAATCTTCCAAGGGTTACATCTTTCAGCACTTTGAAGTTTTTAATTCTGATGCCTTCTATTTTTGCCATTTGGGTCCTTCCTGCTGGTGTCTGGTATTGTTTTACTTGCTTTTATGCCAACGTTTTGTTGAGTTTAAGTTTTTTTAACCCAGAGTACAATGATTTACGGGACAAAAAATGAAGTGCGGATGCTGAGCATCTCGTTGGAGGTCAAAAGGCGGTCTATTTCTCTGTTTATAAGTTTGCTCCGTTTATTTTTTTTATTGTCTCAATGAACAACCTATTCAGTTTCTCATAATTTTTAGTTACAGCCGGACGTTCGTTTTCAACAGCGAGAAGACTGATTTCATTATTGAGAGAATCTGATATGACAGGAATTGATTTTCCCGTATCAAGCTCATTTCCAGCTTTCTTTTTTGTGAGAAGTCTGGCAATGACTGCTTTCAATTCTTTTTCTCTGACAATCCTGTTAACAAGAATTTCAAAATCGGTGGGAACAATTCCGAATCCAGGCTCAATCCAGATACAGGCAAGAACGGGCCGCAGGACATAAAAATATTTTTTTACCCATACAGAATCCCCTTAATATATTGCAGAAATAATTAAGTATGGTGTCCCCGGAATTTCTTTTTTACCCCATGCGCTGGGAAGGCCCGTTCCTTCGGGTGGTGTAGGAAGTTAAAAATGAAGAGAAAAGTCATCATCATCTTCTTCTTGATCATCAATGATGGTTTTGAAATCCATTAATAGTTCAGCCGGGAACATCTGCATATCTTCGCTGGTGAATTCGAGGTGTGGCAAATACTCCATGACCATCCGAGCAACAGCAATGGCTTGTTCTCGGTCTCGGCCTTTTTTTCTAGGGTCACGATCCTTTTGTTCGCTGACCCAGAATTTGTGTAGCGCAAATGCCCTCGGGTCAGGAGCAATGATTCGAACAGGAATCCCATCATAGCCTATCGCAACCTGTTCGAATTTTTGAGCAGATAAAAGCCAGGAGATATTCTTGACTTCGACAGCTCTCATATCGCTGGGGCCACCTATACGATCTCTTTCTACCATTGTCATTCGTTGCGGCATAGCTTTTAACAAATCAACCATATAACCTTTCTCATTAGCTACTCGAAATGTTTGGCCATGGTAGAGTTCAAATGATTTATCTACTTTACGAAGAACATCAATAAAATCTTTTGGATCAGCATCTTCTTCAATTCCCAACCTTAACTTAGATCGGATGTCCCAAAGGATATCCATATCTTCTGTTGCGATTGATTTATTGTCGAAAAAGATACCAGCAGCCGCTTCATAGGCGTACAAAACGTTGGTTCCAACCACCATTACATGGTTGCCAAGCAGGTTCCGCTGATCTAATTCTCGTAAGATTTTAGACGCAATGATTGGAACCCTTTGAATCTTTACGGATTTACAAAGTGGGGCTTGCGCTTTGACTTCGTTTCTAAGACTTTTAAACCTCTCTTTGGCGTTGGCTTTGTTTTTGTAAAAAGCCTCATGAATTTCTTCTGTTTCGGGCGTCCTGACACCTAAGCTTTTCCCGTTTCCATAATTGTCTTGAACTTTGAAAAGATATTCTTTGCCCTTGGCTTTTTTCCATGTCATGCTACCCCGATAAGATCGTGCTTTTTTTTGAGCATCTCTAAAACTTTCATATAATTGAGTCGCATTGATATGAGTTTTTGATTGCAATTCCGTAAAAGGGATCATGGTGTCATATTCCTAATAAAATTAATCAGTTTTCATGTTTTTTATAGAAAGTACGAAAAACATGAAAACTGCTATTGTTCAAAATTTACTTCTAATCATATTAAAGGGTTTTCATGTTTTTATCAAGTTTTGTAAAAAACATCTG
>CAYSSE010000316.1:0-4693 GCA_964433355.1 uncultured Desulfocicer sp. | reverse complement strand
CGGTGGCCCCTTTACTTGCGCCCTGCTCCCGCAATCCCGCAGCCGCAGGAATCACCCCACAACTGCAAAGGGGAATGGGCACACCAAATAACGATGCTTTGAGCACACTTGACGCTTTCCCCTGCCCCAGATGTTTTTGGATAAAATCATTGGGGATAAATGCCTTGAGCAACCCTGCAATGGAAAAACCAAACAGAATAAACAGGGACGATTCCAAAAGAATGTCCCACCACGCGGCCATAATACTTATAAGTGTGTCAACCATAATGCCTCCAATCAATCAATACATGATAATATATTCATATGTTTTAAACATAAAAAGCCATTAAACAAACATTGCGGCTTGGCCAAATCATGACGACCCTGCCCCCACTCACTACCCACGATCCTCTTGAATATGCGCCAGCCCATCACTTAAAAGTTCACGCACATGCTCATCATCCAGGCTGTAGTAGACCATCTTTCCCTCTTTCCGAAACTTGACCACCTTTGCTCCCCGCAACACCCTAAGCTGGTGGGACACTGCCGACTGATTCATGCCCAGCACCTCCACCAGATCACACACACACAACTCTTCCTGATACAGGGCAGTGAGGATACGAATGCGGGTGTGGTCCCCGAAAACCTTAAAAAAATCGGCCAGATCCATCAAAATATCCTGTGACGGCATCTGCTCTTTTACCCGTTCCACAGCTTCAGGGTGTATACATTGAACTTGACAGATATCTGTTTTTATCTTTCTCATATCAATCATTCTTATTCACTTGATTTTTGGGGCATGGCATAATGCCCATTTAATTTCCAACGCCTCTTTTGGCCCCAAACCGCACCTACTGGATCGGGTTGAATCTATTCTCAATAACTGCCACGGGCAGACCGTATTCTGGCCTCGGCCTGCCCACAACGAAGTGTGAAAGAATGTTAGTCGCATCTACTCTTTCATATAAAAAGAATTTAAGTTGTGCAGAAACTTTCTTTATCTCTCACATGATTATATGAATACTTGTTCATGCAATCAACCTTTATTTTGCAAATCTGTAAAATAGTTTTTAACCTGATGATCCATTTTCAGGTCTGATTTCCGGAATAACTGGACCATCTGGTGTAATTTAATGGCCCAAATCATTTAACTGGACTCTGAATTAAAGCCATACAGCGCCACGCCCAGGAAGTATTTGCCGGCACCCAGGAGGGGTATCTATACTCCCGCATCTCCAATCCCACCCTTGATATCATAGACATTGCCTTATGGGGCTCCCTTGCCAGGGTCCATGGCCTCCCCCTGGTCGTGGGCCTTGAGCATCCCGATGATATTATCAATGATCTTGACCAGGCCCTGGCATTAATCCCCTAAAAAAAGTAATAGGGAGCAACCTTCGGAGGAGGTAAGCTCCCCTACCCCTCCCCCCACCTTTACAATCCCGAGGATGTGCTTATCATATTTTCCATGTCCATGGAATGTGACGGCCTTCCGCTGATTGGTGATAATGTCAGCACCTGCCATCTCAATTTTCAGACACGTTTTCAAATACATAGCTTGATACTCGATGATCAAGTTTTGCTAATATTAAAGAAGATCAGGCTTGATTTATGAAAATTATTTATTGGATTTTCATAGTTGGCGACTTGTATGAAGCTGAATTAATAATAACACCAATAAGCCAAGCCTGACCCCATTTTTTTAGGAGTTGCGTAACATCCATGAAAGGAAATCTTGCCACCCTCCCCCCTGACACTGAAGTAGGCGTATTCAATGAAGAGGCTAACACCCGGGAACTCAATGCCATCATTGTCAAAGGAGCCCGGGAACACAATCTCAAAAACATAGATGTGGAGCTTCCCAAAAAAAAGCTCATAGTGTTCACAGGGGTCTCAGGATCAGGCAAATCGAGCCTGGCCTTTGACACCATATTTGCCGAAGGCCAACGACGCTATGTGGAATCTTTATCCGCCTACGCCCGGCAATTCATCGGCCAGATGGTGAAACCCCAGTACGAAACCATCAGGGGTTTATCGCCCACCATTGCCATTGAGCAGAAGGCGGCCAGTAAAAACCCCCGGTCCACCGTGGGCACCATCACTGAAATCTATGATTATCTCAGGGTTCTCTTTGCCCGCATCGGAGAGCAATACTGCATCAAATGCGGAGAAAAAGTGGGAAGGGGCAATGCCCAGAGCATGGTCAGCCAGCTCCTGGCCCTTCCCCACTCTTCCAAGATCATGCTCCTTGCCCCCATTGTGGAAAACCGCAAGGGAGAATACAAAGAGATGCTGGAAAACCTGAAAAAAGAGGGATATGCCCGCATCCGCATCGACGGTGTGGTTCAGAACCTTGAAGATGTCCAGACCCTGGCCCGGCACAAAAAACACAACATTGAGGTGGTGGTGGATCGCCTGGTGATCAAGGAAGATGAGGTATTTAAAAAACGACTCACCGATTCCGTTGAGGCGGCCCTGAAGCTTGGCAACAGTGAACTCATTGTTCACATCCCCGGACGGGAAGACATGAAAATGAGCGAGGCCCGATCCTGCTGCGGCATTGCCTACCCCGAGCCGGAACCCGGCCTGTTTTCCTTTAACTCCCCCCTGGGCATGTGCCCTGCCTGCAATGGCATTGGTACCCTGCTCACCATGGATCCAGATAAAATCGTACCCGACACTACTCTCACCATCCGCCAGGGGGCGGTGGTACCCTGGAAAAACTACTTTCTAAAAAAGAGTAAATATAACAATCACAACAATGCCTGGGGCCTGGGTCAACTCTTGGCCATGGAAGAACAATGGGGCATTGATTTTGATACGCCCTGGAAGGATCTGCCCAAAAAACAACGAGACCTCATTCTCAAAGGTGCCGGTAACCGCAAATTAACAGTCAACTGGAACTCCGCCAAAATCAAAGGTGAGGTGGAAAGAACCCACGAAGGCGTCATGCATACCTTGATGCGACGATACCGCATGACCCAGTCCGAGGGAGCCAAAAAATATTATGCCAAATTCATGGGGGAAAATACCTGCACTGCCTGTAAAGGCAAACGCCTGAAACCCGAAGTGCTCCATGTGTTCATTGAGGAAAAATCCATCATTGATATCACAGAAATGACCATTCGACAGGCCCATGATTTCATCCGCACCCTGGAACTTTCCGGCAACAAACAGCTCATCGCCGGGGAACTCCTCAAGGAGATCACCAATAGACTGGGCTTTCTGGTGAATGTGGGGCTGGATTACCTGTCCCTGGATCGCAAAGGGCCCACCCTGTCCGGGGGGGAATCCCAGCGCATCCGCCTGGCCTCCCAGGTGGGATCGGAACTCACCGGAGTGCTGTACATCCTGGATGAACCCTCCATTGGTCTGCACCAGAGGGACAATGCAAAACTCTTAAAAACCCTGCGACATTTAAGGGACATCGGCAACACCCTCATTGTGGTGGAGCACGATGAAGAGACCATGCAGCAGGCGGATTGGATTCTGGACATTGGTCCTGGAGCCGGACGACTGGGGGGACAAGTTATTGCCCAGGGCACCCCAGAGGAAATCCGAAACAACCCAGCATCGGTGACCGGAGCCTTTTTAAACGGCAGGGAAAAAATCGAGATTCCCTCCACCCGAAAACGTCCAGAAGATGCGGGAAACAAATGGATTACCATGCACCGGGCCGCTGAGAACAACCTGCAAAACATTAATGTAAAAATCCCCCTGGGACTCCTGGTGGGCATCACCGGGGTCTCTGGAGCCGGCAAATCCACCCTCATCAACCAGATCCTCTACCCTGCCCTGGCAAGGAAGCTGCACAACGCCACCCTGGAGGTGGGGAAACATCAAAAAATCACCGGCCTGTCGTTGATGGACAAGATCATCAACATCGACCAAAAACCCATTGGCCGCACCCCCCGGAGCAATCCAGCCACCTACACCAAGCTGTTTGATCCCATAAGAGATCTGTTTGCCCTGCTCCCGGAATCCCGGGCCAGGGGTTACCTGAAGGGACGGTACTCGTTCAATGTCAAGGGAGGACGTTGCGAATCCTGTAAGGGAGATGGATATATCAAGGTGGAGATGCATTTTCTGGCAGACGTGTTTGTCCCCTGCGAGGTGTGCAAGGGCAAGCGATTTAACCAGGCCACACTGGAGATCAAATACCGGGATCACTCCATTGCAGACATCCTGGAGCTATCCGTGGTGGAGGCCATGGAACTCTTTGCCAGCCACCCCAAAATCATCCGGATATTGCAAACCCTCATGGATGTGGGGCTCTCCTACATTAAACTGGGTCAGGCAGCCACCACCTTATCCGGCGGAGAGGCCCAGCGCATCAAACTGGCACGAGAACTGGCCAAACGGGATACAGGCAAAACCCTGTATATTTTGGACGAACCCACCACCGGACTCCATTTCAGGGACATCCGCATGTTACTTGAAGTGTTGAAACGACTGCGGGATTCAGGCAACACCGTCCTGGTCATTGAGCACAATCTGGATGTAATAAAAACCATGGACTGGCTCATTGATCTGGGTCCAGAAGGGGGCAGCCAAGGGGGTAAAATCGTGGCCCAGGGTTCCCCGGAAAAGGTGGCACGCTCTAAAAAAAGTTATACTGGCTACTATCTGAACCAGGTGTTGCAGGATGGCAGGGTCTGATGCAGGATGGCAGGGTCTGACCCCGATAACTTTTTGTTTTTATGTGTAATACTAT
>CAYSSE010000315.1:0-4709 GCA_964433355.1 uncultured Desulfocicer sp. | reverse complement strand
AACAGTCCAGTTTCCGTCAGCTTTATATCCTGTCCCCAGACCAGATACAATTGCTCAAACAAACCCGCATCGGTGTGGAACCGGAAAAACGTCAGGCGGAATTATCCTGGCTCAGGGCACTGCCCAAGGCGGAACTTCATTGTCATTTCGGTGGAATTTTATCACCCAAAGAAATGATTCTGGTTGCCCATGCGGAAGGCGACGCAATTTACAGGCATCGCAAACTCAGTAAAGAATTTAATACCTGGATGAACAAAATTGAAACGGCTGTGTCACAAAAAGATATCAGCTTACTTACCCAGGAACTTAACGGTTCCGGCAAGGCACTTAGGCACAAATTCCATGATGTTCCCGAGCCTTTAACCGTCTGTGGCTTTCTAACCATCTTTTCCCATGAGCCGGATCTGCTGGAACAATTAATATACAAAGATCTTATCTCCCCGAAAAATTTTTTTGGTATCGGCATTGAACGGTATGAACCCCTGGGAGATCTACAGGGATCGGGCCTGCTCCAATCCGAAGCTGCTATACGCCAGGCATGCATGATATTAAAACGCCAGACACAAAAAGATAATATTTCTTACCTGGAACTGCGTTGTTCACCAAACAACTATACCCGGGGCGGTCTCACGGGGGGACAAGTGGTTTCCATTATCCTGGACGAACTTGCCGGTGACGGGCAGTTTCCCTGTCGTTTTCAGCTGATTTTTATTGCCAGCAGACACGGTGCCATGGATAAAATCAAGGAACACATCACATTGGCACAAACCATGCTCGACACCAGCAAACAATTCAAAACCCATTTTTCCGGATTTGACCTGGCCGGTGCTGAATCTGCAAAGAAGCCAGTAGAACTTCGCACAGCCTTTCTCCCTCTCATGGAAAGGTGCCTGCAGTTGACCATCCATGCAGGTGAAAATGAGTCCGTTGAAAATATCTGGCAGGCGGTTTATCACCTCAGCGCTGATCGCATCGGACACGGGTTAACCCTGGCGGACAAACCAGAACTGATGCAGCGTTTCATAGACCGAAAAATCGTTGTGGAGCTGTGTCCATCCAGCAATTTTCAGATTGTGGGGTACCGGGATAATGGGATTGCAGTTAGAAGCACCCGTATTTACCCACTGAAAGAATACCTGAACAAAGGAATCAAAGTAACGATAAACACCGACGATCCCGGCATGTCCAGGACTACGCTTTCCAACGAATATCTCAGAGCAGCGGAAATGACCCAGGACGGGCTTAGCACCTGGGAAATCCTTCAACTGATTCGCAACGGCTACCGGGCAGCCTTTGCTTCCCACAAAACCAAAAACAAATGCCTGGTGGATGCTGAAACGCAAATCATGAAATTAATTAACGAAAGGACAGGTATATGGCAGAAAAAGTAATGGCGGTAAAAACAGAGACCCTACCCCAATGGGTCATGGCGGATACCAGTGTTCAGCCCAACAGTGCCCTTAACATAAATCTTCTTCAAACGGAATGGCTGTCCCGGGATCTGGCAGAAAAGAATGAATCCTACCGACAGCTTATCCCCTATCTTCTGGTGGAAAGCCAGGACAGCCTTTTTGCCGTCTATCATCGTAATGGGACGGAACAACGACTTCATGGTCTCTGCTCCTGCGGTGTGGGGGGGCATGTTAACCCCAAAGACGGGGCAGACACCGTTTCTCAGACACTTAAAAACGGTGCAAACCGGGAACTCAATGAAGAATTCAAGGCCCCCAGCACTTGTACCACGAGCCTTCTGGGGTTCATCAGTGAGACAAAGACATCCGTGGGTCGGGTACACCTTGGTATTGTTTACAAAATTAAGCTCAGCAGCGCCAAACCACCGGAACCGGCCGAAGAATTGCACAATCTGGTATGGCTTCCACCAGAAGAAATTGTCCAGTGCAATCTGGAACTGTGGTCACGACTGGCACTCACGCTTTTATAGTCAGACCCATTTTTTCAAAAGGATTAGTGGGGCGGTGTTCTATTGTCTATTTAGGGAGTTCGTGATAATAAAACTACCCATTTTTGCATGGAGATGTCTGGATAGTGTGTATGGAATTCATTAACATGGGTATATTATTTCCCATTAACTCCCTTATAAGATTACATAAAAAAACCTGGCACAAAACAGCAGATGTCTCGGCATTTCCCCTTAACAAGTACAGTTATGTCAAAAAATTTGTTTTTGTTTCATTTTTTCCACAATATCATTAAGCAGCATTTGAAAATTCAACCCTTTTGTCTCAATATCATGGAAAGCTTCTTTTTTTGCGGTCCAGGCATGATCAAACCCATTTCGGTACTGAACCAGTTCTTGACAGAGGCTCCTTAAAGTAAAGATTAAATCTGCATCTTTAAACTTTATATAAATCGGCATAAGATTCTCTTGAATTATCTTTTTATCGCCGTTGAAATTCCACTTCTCTTCGGTATTCTGGAGCATATTCACAAAAACCTCTGCTTTGTGTCTTTGTGAACGCCCCTTTTTGTTCCCGATTTTGGCCTTTTTATCCATTTCAATAAGTCCCAGAGAGCCAATAAACTCTCTCATAACAGTGTAAGCCTGCATAAATAGCTTATGTTTAATGAGTAATTTGACTATGGCAAGCTGCATTGAAAAATAATTTTCATCATACCTCCCACTGGCCGGTTGATCGGAAACCAGGGAAACAAATTTTTCTTTTACCAGTTCCAAAAGAATTTTTCCCGTCAATGATGTATTCTTCTCTTTTGCACTGATGATCTCCAAGGCATCTTCTGCCCTATTTCTTACATTATGAACATCAACATTTTTCAATGAGCCCGTCAATGCATCAAAGGCGTTAATCAGTTCTGGATCATCAAAGGCACTGATTGTTCCTGATGTGTCTTGCTCTGCCACCCGGGCCAGTTTTCCAGGGTCGGCATCCTCTATCAAACGGCTTACCGCATCTGTCCATTCATTGATCACATAAAACGCTTTAAGATCGACAATGGGAGAATTTTCAGTATCTTTTTCATATGCGCCATATAAAACAGATTGTATTGAGATATTCTTTGCTTTCTGCAAAAAATTAAGGGCAGTTGAAAAAACAATGGGAACAATTCGGTATCCATGGGTTAAATCAACGGTAAGTTCATCCCCATGGTCTATACAGCTCAAAATATTTTCAAACCATGACCATTGATTTTCCGGCCCCAGTTCTTCAGTAATATCGATAGAATCCACTGGACCGATGCCTGCTGCTGTTAGTTCAGCAGATAATAGTTCAAAATGTTTTTTTCTGGACGTTTGGGTCATAACTACAAAGATTTTGTCAAAATATCCTGACCCAAACAGCTGTAACTCTGCTGCCTGGACGTAGCAGCTTGATGGCGCTACGTTACCGTTAAAATGATATTTTGTTTCTAAATACTTACCTGCGCCAAGAAAGCTGATATAAATTCGTCGCATTTTTTCTCCCTGACCTAAATCGTTTTAGTTTGCTTAATATTTTAAAGGCCTATGTATTTTGCCTGATTGTGTGGTGAAAGCTCGGAAAATTCTGATATTTGTGTATTTTCACGCCTTGTCAAGCAGGCATCTCAATACTTAAGATTGGCGAAAGTTCCAATACCCAAAGCTAAGGAAGCATATCTGCGATCATCCATCAGCCAGAATCGGCAAAAAGAAGTTACTCCCGACATTTCATTACCACCAATAAAGCCCAATATGCCCATACAAAAAAACCAGGTACGTTGCCGAGAAAATTCTTTACGAAAACCTTCCAATCCGTCATATAGATAGGTGAGCATATTAACCTCCTTTTGATAGATTTTAAGAAACGCTGGAATAATATGCCCATTATACACAAATTCAATTTAATTTTCAAATTTAAAAAGAGAACTTACAACTGACGAGTAATTAAGAAAGGTAGCCAATTTTATGACAATCAAAATCACCCTAATCGACATATTTTCACGAAAAATAATCCCATTCCCGAGTGACTCATTTTCTGACAAACTGTATTTTGGAAAAATCATCCGTTTACACTTGTTCACTAAGGGCTGGCAGTCCTACATGGTCATCAGAATCAAGAAATCAACCTCTTCAATCACGGCATATGCCCTGAGAATTGCATAATATTCAAATCCTTCGCATCTCTTTCCCTTCCATCACGCCGCCCCCTTCACCACCCTAATTCCTGCCATTTTCAATAAAATCCACCAATCATGCTATTTCCTCAGGTCTTAATCCCCTCTAATCGGGGCAGTGTTTCTGACTTAAATCCCCAGAATATCCTGCTCGTTTATAACAACGGTCAAAATTGTCTTAATCCCCTCTAATCGGGGCAGTGTTTCTGACTACCCTGTCGAAAGACGGGTACGATATCGAGAATTGCAAGTCTTAATCCCCTCTAATCGGGGCAGTGTTTCTGACTTGCACTTCAAGATCATTGGTTAGATGATGAAGTAATGTCTTAATCCCCTCTAATCGGGGCAGTGTTTCTGACGTTTTACGGCCTCTTGGCCGTAATAACTGTCATATAGTCTTAATCCCCTCTAATCGGGGCAGTGTTTCTGACAGAAATTTTAACACAAATAGATAGCGATATTAATGAGTCTTAATCCCCTCTAATCGGGGCAGTGTTTCTGACCAAAGAACGAACTTTCACAATTGAAGAGTATTTTTCCGGTCTTAATCCCCTCTAATCGGGGCAGTGTTTCTGACCGACTCAATGTTTACGAAA
>CAYSSE010000314.1:0-4718 GCA_964433355.1 uncultured Desulfocicer sp. | reverse complement strand
ATAGATCAGGTGATCGCCTTTTGTCCTAACATATACACATCCTGCTTTTTCAAAAATTTTGACTTGATCTTGATAATGTGTCGGCTTGATCTGCATCAAATAGCTACCTGTATAGGTGTGAATCCAACCAATTCTTTCCGAACATAAAAAATATCACCATCATCAGCCGGTTCTAAACCACACTCATCCAAGAGCTGCTCGAAAGTCCCCATATTTCGAGTTTCTTCA
The DNA here is from genome assembly GCA_964433355.1 of uncultured Desulfocicer sp. Taxonomy (GTDB): domain Bacteria; phylum Desulfobacterota; class Desulfobacteria; order Desulfobacterales; family Desulfobacteraceae; genus Desulfocicer. The sequence goes on along the minus strand of CAYSSE010000314.1, from coordinate 4,490 downwards.
ATATTAATATGTATAGCTTCTAACAGGTTTGTCTTAGCCTGCTGAACATCTTCTCCACATGAAGATATATCTAACTCTGGACAAAACGCTACATACATACTTCCTTCTTTCCATATTTCTTCAGTTAAACGAAATTTCATTTGTTCACCTCCTATTCAAACTATTTTCATGGTTTCATGGGGTCTGACCCAGCTAAGTGGTTGTTATTAATGCGTTATGGGCTCAAAAAAGGGGTTATATTGCGATTAGAGTGTACTTTTTTGGGGTAAAAAGTGGGGTTTAAGGATTTTGAGCCTTGTTACGGGTGCTGGTATTGGGTGTTGGCTTCTCGACTTTTTGGACAGAGGGCAGGTTTGTTTTTACTGCGGCTGCGCCGCCGTAAATACAAACCCGGGTCAATCACGCTTGGGATCAGGTTTGGCTTGTTGGGGATGGAGTCAGTATATCCTTGAAGTCCAGGTCGTTCAGCAGCCCGGGGTCCTGGTCGGCCAGCTCGGTGCTCAGGGTTTGGATCTGATCCTTGATATCGGTGTATTCTTTCAGGCGGCGCTTGAGAAAGTGGTAGGCCAGTTGCAGCTTTGCCTCTATGCCGGTGGGGGTGAGGTGGAAGCCAGCTCTAAACCAGACATCGTTCAACATCTTCAATGGGGATATTCAATATTTCGGCGATCTCTTCCACTGAGCTTCCCTGTTTTTGCATGAACTTTACTGAATTTCGTTGCAACTGTTCTTTTTCCCTTTTTTCTTTTTCCTGAGCTTTTAGGGCATTATTCTTATCTTTCGTGGCAACTTCCTTGGCTTTCAAGGCTGCCTCTTTTTCCTCTTTTTCCCTTTTGTGAGCTTTTTGAATTAAAAGATAAGCCTTATTCAACTCTTTGTTCACCGCTCTATCAGTACTCTGGACTCTTAAAAACTCTTCGTGAAGGCGATACTGCTCCCTGAGTTTATCATTCTTTGTAAATGTCTGAAGCATCTTGTGTACCTCCTGTATTGCACTGTTATGACTGAGTCTGCTATCAAGTGGTTTGGTATTGTCCTGACCACTGGCAAGAAAATAACTCCACTCCTCAAGTGCTGTTCCCGGTATTGAGCTGGATCTTTTACGGAAACAGTTCTTAAACTTCTTCAGTTCAATATAATACAGATGCCAGTGATCCGCCAGGGGTTTGTGAGAACGGGAGTTGAGCATGGTAAAATGATTGTACCAGAAATGCTCATCTGCTTCCTCATCAAAAATGGTATCAACTAAAATATGGATACCGTAACAGGGCCTCAGTTTGTGATAATTCACCTTTGCATTTTTTTTCAACTGCTCTCTGTACATCCCGGCAAGATAGTATTTGGAACGCTGGGGATAAAACACACTGCCAATCACCTGTACCTCAAGGTCAAACCACTCGTCGGTATCTGTATCTTTTCCACGGATATCGAGTATTCCCTGTTTTTCATTGGTCAGGGGTTCAGAAAGATCAAAGGGATTAAGTATACGGACATCGGAAAATTTACCCGGTATGCCTGTGGCTGCATTGAGAAGGGATATCAGCGGTACGGTATGTTCCTGACGGCCGAATATCCATTTGAACACTATGTCGTTGTGCAGGTTTATTTGCATTTGATTTTCTTTGGGATTTTAAGCATGGAGTCTGACCCCGCTAAGTGGCTGTTATTAATGCGTTATGGGTTTAAAAAAGGGGTGTTTTTGCCCTTAGAGTGCACTTTTTGGGGGCTAAAAGCGGGGTTTAAGGACTTTGGGTGCTGTGTGTTAGGTTCTGGGTGTTAGGTGCTGGGTGCTGGGTTTTGGACTGGGGCCTGGTTTGTATTTACTGCGGCTGCGCCGCCGTGAATACAAGGCTGCCGTGGGGTCGGGCTCGGCTTATGGCATTATTTTAAACCCAGGCGTTGGGCCAGGGCTTTTTGGGCATGGGGTTCTCCGTGAACCAGGGTTATTTTTCCCGGGGGCTTGGGCATGGATTTCACCCAGTTGACCAGCATGGTCTGATCGGAATATGTGGGGGTCAGGCTTCGCTTATTGCTGTTATTGGGGGGTAACGTATGCTGTCATGGCTCCAACTGAAGAAGGTCATTTCAAACCTAAAACATGGGCCAGGGCGGTTTATTGTGAATGCTGACTGTGATTAAGCAGATAAAAGCAGTTTTTCTATTTTATGCACAAAAAATTTTTCACTCCACAAGCTCAGACCATGCTGTTCTGACGGTCTGAGAAATCGTTGAACATCAGTTGCTGCAGTCTGCCAGTCAATGATAGATGCTTTTCGGGTCAGCTCATATTTCAGCCATTTTATATTCAGATCTATTTTCTTATTTGCCCAGGGTCCCCACTGAACCAAGGCTGCGTGCAAATGCGGAAAGTTAATTCTTGTACCTTGCTTTACATACCAGTTAAAATCATACCAGTCTCTGCCTTTCAAATACGGCCTGCAAAGCAATGCATGTATTTTTAATGAGAAATTACTGCTCAAATCCTGATGGCAGACTTCAAAATCCAAAGGAAAATCCAGGTAAGTATATTCAAAATTGGAACTGGCCGGAGGGTCTACATCAATTTCCAATTTTATTTTTTGTGTCTGCCTCGGGTCGCCTCTATAAAAGGACAGATTGAGCTGATTGCAGATTGAGTTATCTTTGATCAGGGCTTTTTTTATCCGTTGATCCATTCTACTTTTATTCAGCACCTCTGACCTTAATCCAAATTCCTCAAAACAATCAACCAGACCCTGAAGGTAAACAGGCCAGGCAAATTCAGGATCAGGTACTTTTAATATGAAATCAAGATCTTCGGAAAATCTTCTCATTCCATATAAAATCCGCAGGCTGGTACCTCCCTGGAAACCCGCCACTTCAAAGAAATCAGCACGCCACAAACCATACAAGGCAATGTCCTGGAGTATTTCTTTAATGGCATGGGCTTCTTCCACCTGATTTGCCGCGTCATAGTCAGTTAATTTTTTTTGAATAAGGTCAATCAAGGGGTAACCCCCTGGCAAGAGATGATAGATACGATTTTACCCGCTTATGTTTGTAAATCGATTCCAGTATTTTAATTTCATCCCCGGTAATGGCAGTTAATAATTCACTGTCGATGCGCAATCCTTTTAAAAGCCAGTCCATTCCTTCCCAGGAAAGTTTTCTCAAACAGACCAGATCCATTAATGCCCTGCATGGTTTTGCCACCAGCATGGCTTGAGCATTTACAGAATATCTGTTCACCAGTTCCAGGAAATATTTTCGGTGAATTGCAAGGGGATGAAAAGCGAGAATTCCCATTTTTTCATCTTCAAATTGTCGGGACTTTCGACCTGATATTACACTTGCCGTTGTAAAAACCGCCTCGGGAATCCAACCATGGTAGGCCAATGCTGTCTCAAATGAAATGTAACTGCCAGGAGCAAGGGCCTGGGCCAGAACAAATGGGTGGCACGAATAATCGCGAAAGCGCTCATTGAGCATATACAGACCACGCTGAAATCGAAGCACCTCTCCCGCTTTTATTGCACGGTTAACCAGGTTGTAACGGCACTGTGGGCTTCCACTCACCAGTCGCTTCAATTGAGAAGCTCTGAAGATTCTGTTCGTAAATCCCTGTTCAATGATTTTATTAGTTAGGGTATGCATGCTCTAAAAAATACCACATACTTTCAAAAAATGAAAGTATGTGGTATTTTTTTATGGCTCATCGCGGATTAGTGTGAAAAAATGTGCCTTGTTCATTTTTTACGGGACATTTTCTGTAAAAAAGGGTTGACCCGGTCAAACTGATCTGAGGTAAGCGGACATTCGGAATCTGTTCTATAGTTTTCAGCCCGGGATTGGCTCTGATGAAATCAAATAATTCACTTACTCCGCCACTTACTCCGCCATTTACTCCGCCACTTTTTGTTTCTCTAATTGGAAACAACGTCACTTTAAAATTATCACCCAATATTTCAAAAATTGGCTCAGATGGACCCGATATCCGCCATTGCCTGGCGCACCCGTTTGATACCTGATCCATATTTTTCAATTATTCCCGCTTCTTTGAAGATGGCGGCAAAACACTTTGTGCAACATCGTAGAATTCACGGGCATCCATCAGGGATGGTTTCCCGTCCGGTAAAAGCCCCAAATCCCCGGGATATCTTGCATCAATGTAAAGCGAATCAAAATCTGTTAAAAGATCAATGTCAATCTCAATCGCCAATTCATCCTTGATCATTCCATACAATTTCAATGTTGAGTGCGTTCGTGGTACCTTAGGTTTTCCATAGGCATGGCTCCCAAATAAAATAACAGATTCCGGATCAACTGGACGTAGACGCTTTACAATTTCTTTCTTCAGCAATTCAATATTTTTCATGGGTGCCTCCAATATCATCCGGATAATACCATTCATCCTAATCACCACCTTAAATAGTCGGGGTCTGACCCCGTTAAGTGGTTGTTATTAATGAGTTATGGGTTCAAAAAAGGGGCTTTTTTGCGCTTAGAGTGCA
>CAYSSE010000313.1:0-4733 GCA_964433355.1 uncultured Desulfocicer sp. | reverse complement strand
TCCGAGCTGAGCTCCCTGGTCTGGATATCTTTAATGCCGGACATGGAGTTGAGAATTTTCCTGAGCATGATAAAGCTTGACAGGTAGTCATCCCCTTCGATTCTGGTTTCAATGGTCTGTGGACCACTTACCTTTCCTGACCACGCGGCCTCCAGCCGGGATAACAGGCTCTGAGCTGCCTGGGTGCCGGATTGTGTGAGGCTGTCTTCTATGCCTGTCTGGCTGAAATCACTTTTTACCACTGCATCCGTGGTAAAGGAGGTGAGCCTTTCTCCTGAACTCACCTGAAACGCTTCCAGAGCCACGGTGGATTTATAGGCTTTTTCTGTGCCCATGACATTGGAAGCTTCCTGTGCCGTGGCTTTGGCCATGATCATCACATCAGCGTTGAGTTTTGCGGCAATAATCAATGCGGCATCGGCATCATGGATAAAATTAAATTGAACCCCCAGGGACTGGATCTGTTCCGAAGGAGGTTGATCCATGGGTATGTAATTTTTACTGGCCAATACCTTGGTAAAGGCAGTCTGGGCAAGGGATTGAAATGGTAAGGGATTATTTCCCCACCAATACCGGGGCAAAATTTCGCCTGGCACCTGTTCGGACATGAAAATTAAAATTCGTGGCAGGTCTTTACCTTTATCCAGTATTCGATATTTTGAAAAAAGGGCATTCAAGGTTTGACCATTGAGGGTTGACTCCACAGCAACAATATACTGTTTTTCCTTTTCCATTTCGCCCAACACCTTGTAGGTAATTATATGTTCCTGGGCAGACCCAGTGAGCACATTGGCCAGCAGGGGCAGGCTGGAGGATATTTCCGGGGGGGTGAGCATGGCAAGAACGGCTTGGGATACTGCCGCATCCAGCGCATCTGCAATGGCTTGTTTTTTTGCTTTGGAGATGTCATCGCCTGAAATGGTTTGTTTGCCAAGGGAAACCACCGTGGGGTTTTCCTGGGCCAGAGCTGGTGTGGTATGATAAAAACTGGTTAAACAGGTTAATAAAAAAAACAGGCCTGTGGCTGCCATGGCAGCCGGTTTAAATCCGTTCATTTTTCCTCCTGAAGGGGTGCAAATGGGGCTTGGTTTGAATTTCGGTCATCCTGAATAATTCATGGATCATTGGGGTTAGCATCAAATGCTCGAAGCTATAACCAAACCTTACAAATGCGAGTAACCCCATTTCACACAGATTGGAAGGCTGTTTGTCCAATATGCGATATGTTAACATTACAGCGACACTTTTATGATCCACCCTGTTTGGAGGGAATTTTAAAATGCGCTTCCTCACCTTGTCACAGTCAATTTTGAGTGAAATGAGCGAAGTGTCGCTGTAGTGTTAACATGGTGGATTAAACACAAACATCCTCCTAAACGTCTCGGGCAATGGCATAATCTGCGATGAGCATCATGGTATCCATGGCCTGGCAGGGTATAAATATTTTAAGGCTTTGTTTGGCCATGTCTATATGGTGGGAGGCCTGTTGTCGTGTATAGTCAATGCCTTTATATTGATGAAGTTTTTTTTGAAGTAGTTTGAAATCATTTTCATCAAAGTCAGGATTGGCAATAATAGTAAGCATCCAGGCGCAATCCTCATCCGAGGCATTTTCCAGGGCCTTGATCAGGGGCAGGGTTAATTTTCCCTCCCGGATATCTGCACCGGGGTTTTTGCCAAGGGTCTCTGCCTGGGCTGTATAATCCAACAGATCGTCGGCCATCTGAAAGGCAACGCCCAAATGATACCCAAAGGCATCCAGGGCCGCTTCCTTTTCTTTACCGGCCCGGGCTAATATAGCGCCACTTTTACAGGCCCCTTGGAGCAATACAGCGGTTTTTCGCTGGATAACAGTCATGTACTGAGCTTCGGTGAGATTGGCATTGCCCTTTTGTTCCATCTGTTCAATCTCGCCCTGGGACATATCTTCGGTGATGCCTGCCATAACGGAGATGATATCGGGCAGGCCCGTTTTTGCCGCAAGGGACAGGGATCTGGCCAGGAGAAAATCCCCGGTGAGCACCACCTTGGGACGACTCCATTGGGTGTGAGCAGCCGGTTTTCCCCGCCTTAAATTGGCCTCATCCACCACATCATCATGGAGCAGAGTGGCGGCGTGGAGATATTCAAAGAGGGTGGAGAAATCAATGGCATCCTCTCCCTGGTACTGGCACAGGCGGGCACTCAAAATCATCAACAGGGGTCTGATGCGCTTACCCCCGCTGAACAATAAATGGCCAGCAATGTCCTTTACCAGGGAAAGGTTGGGGGACAGGTTCTCATGGAGCGCAGCTTCAATGTCAATCAGATCTTTTTCCACCAGTGATATCAGTCTGCGCTTCAATTCCTGTTTCATGCAATTTCTCCTGACAGATCATATTCATGGGTTTCTGTAATCTTTACATCAGTAAAGGTGCCAATTTCAAGCCCTGATCCATAAATAAATGTAATACCGTCCACTTCAGGGGCCTGAAAGCGTGTCCTGCCAAGGTATATCCCCTCATCGGGATTTTCTTCCACCAGCACCGAAATTGTCTGTCCTAAATATTTCTGGTTGATCTCATCGGAAATTTCTGCCTGCCTTGCCATGAGGGTGTCGTGGCGCTCTTCACTGAGAAGCTCCGGCACGTGGTGTTTCAAATGATGGGATGACAGATCCTCTGAATCGGAATAGGAAAAAACCCCCAGATGGTCAAAGCGGATATCCTCAACAAACTTTACCAGGGTTTCAAATTCGGATTCAGTTTCTCCGGGAAAACCGGTGATCAAAGTGGTTCTTAACACCGCCTGGGGATCAATGGTGCGGATGGTCTCAAACAAGGTGTATAGATCTTCTTGGGTGTAATTACGGCCCATGCGTTTGAGGGTTCGGGAGTCGGCATGCTGTATGGGAATATCATAATAGCTGCAAATATTCTCATTGTCGGCAATGGCTTTAATGACGTTTTTATCAATGGAAGAGGGGTGGGTGTAAAGCAGGCGTATCCAGGTAGGGTGGGGTTTTTGTATTTTGGCAACCCGTGTGGACACCGCCTCCAGAAGGTGACTCAGGGGCACAGGTGGAGTAAAATCCAGTCCATAATCCGTGGTATTTTCCCCCACCAGGACAATCTCATTGACTCCCTGGGCAACCAGGAGGGCGCTCTCTTCCACCACGCTGTCCACCGAACGACTGCGCTGAATTCCCCGGAGTGTGGGAATGATGCAGTAGGTGCATTTACGGTTACACCCCTCGGATACCTTGACATAGGCCATGTAATCCTGGGTGATTTTCCGGGGCAGGGGAAGCCCCTGGAGTTCCCTGGCGCAGGGATCTGGCAGCAGAGTCATCACTGTTCCTGACGTGTCCTCAACTGCCTCAACAATGCGGTCACAGGCCCCGGTGCCAAGGAAAGCATCCACCTCGGGCAGGGCATCCAGCAGGGTATCTTCCCGGAAGCGTTCCGGCAGGCATCCGGTGACCACCAGACGTCTGCAAGAGCCCTCTTTTTTATATTGTGCCAGATCAAGGATGGTATCAATGGCCTCGGCCGAGGCCGCTGCAATGAACCCACAGGTATTGACAATAATCACCTCCGCCCCGGAGGGATCAGAGGTGATAACATGACCCCGGGATGCCAGCCGGCCCAGCATGACTTCGCTGTCCACCTGGTTTCGGCAGCATCCCAGTGTTTCAAGAAAGATGATCATAAAGCCTTGGCCATTATGTCCCCCAGCAGTTTACTGAACCGGGTCGGGTTGTCGATTTTGCCCCCTTCACTGATGATGGCAATGTCTAAAAGCAGCTCACTGTAGTCCTGGAGTGCGGGATTGGTGGTGTCTGTTTCAAAGAGCTCTTTGATTTTGCCAATGACTGGATGATCTACATTCAGTTCCAGGGATCTTTTCTGCTCCGGTGCATCCTGGCCCGATGCCTTCATGATTTTTTCCATGTAGGCACTCATGCCAAAGTCATCCCCGGACAGGCAGGCCACAGAATCTTTCAGGCGATTGGAAATCTGGACATCTTTAACCTTGTCGCTGAGTTTCTCCTTGATGAAATTAAAAAGCGGGGTGTAGGCGTCTTTTTTCTTTTCATCCACCTTGTCCAGATCAAGCTCCCCTTTTTCCGCACTTTTGAGTTTTTTCTCCTTGTACTCAGAAAGGGACTGGGTCACCCATTCATCCACAGGATCCACCATGAGAATGACTTCATAGTCTTTGGCCTTAAGGGCTTCTAAAAGGGGGCTGTTAATCAGGGCGGTTATATTTTCACCGGTGATATAATAGATTTCCTTCTGACCTTCTGGCATTTTCTCAATGTATTCATCCAGGGAGATATATTTCCCATCGGATTTGGTGGTCTTATAACGCAATAAAGAGGCAATACGGTCTTTGTTTTCAAAATCCGTGGGAATACCCGCCTTAATGGCCTGGCCGAACTCTTCGTAAAAGGATTCGTATTTTTCTTTGTCCATATCCTCAAGCAGGCTGAATACTTTTTTCACCAGGTTTTTCCGGATATTTCTCACCAGTCGATCTTCCTGGAGAATTTCACGGCTTACATTGAGGTTGAGATCTGGGGCATCCACCACGCCCTGGACAAAACTTAAGTATTCCGGCAGAAGTTCTTTGCAGTCATCCATGATGAACACGCGCTTGCAATAAAGCTGCATACCATGCTTTCTTTCCGGGCGGAACATATCAAAGGGAGCCTTGGAGGGCAGAAACATGAGGGCGTCGTACTCGGTGAT
>CAYSSE010000312.1:0-4776 GCA_964433355.1 uncultured Desulfocicer sp. | reverse complement strand
GGTAGTGGATGCTGCCGATGTTCTGCGCTGCCTTGTCGGCAATGGCCCTGGTTGAAACGTTACTGAAACCCAATTTCGCAACGAGTTCTCCCGTTGCATTTATGAGTACCTCTTTGGTATGTTTGCTGCTTGTATAAGTGGCCATTTTTTTCCTTTTTACTGAATTATATTCAGTGTTATGGGAATCTATCCACTCGATTAAATTTAGTCAAGTGAATAATATTATGTTGCCAGAATTGACATTGTCGGAAAAATGCTCGATAACGCAAATAAAATGAGCCTGATCCTTTGATCAAAGCTTAAGCCTGAACATTAAATTAAATAAGGGATGAGTTTTAAATAAGTTATCCATTTGTACACTTAGGAACTCAATAAAAAATAACGGTTCCATTACCTCACCTCCTTGCCCATCTGTGTAACTGGCGAGGGGGAGATTCGGACAATTATTTTATACCGAGTCCCTTAGTGTGCGCTTAGTGTGCCCTTTATCGCTTAGGGGACAGATTTTTAAATCTGTCCCTGCTTTGAAATGGAAAAGTTATTTCGGACTCATTCCGAAATGGGAGAGTGTGTGATGGATATGAAAGATGAGTTTCGCAAAATTATAACAACCCTGGCAAAACGGTTTTCCGTTCCGCCCATTGAAAAAATGTTTTTTCCTCCCCTGTATGAAGGTGGACAACCCAGAAATGCAGAGTTCATGGCCATGGGGCTTGAAGGCGGCGCTGCGGGGATCAGCTTTGTATTGATTGGGGATACAACAGCGGCGTTGACATACAATAAACTGCATACGGAACAGTTTGTTGGACAAGATCCAGTGGCCTTGGCCCTGGAGTTTGGATCTGATGATCCGGTTAAAGAGATGATCAGCCTGGCTGCCATCAATGCTATTTCTCACTTTGCCATGGTCAAGATGGGAGTGGAGGTGGACAGTACCAGTGATTCCCTGGGCCTTTTGAATCTTTGTGCCGGGGATCGCATCGGCATGGTGGGGTTGTTCATGCCCCTCATGGGAGAGATTAAAAAAACAGGGGCTGAGCTTTTGATCCTTGAAAAAAAGCCGGAATTGATGAAAAAATTTCCCCATTTGAACATCACCTTGGATCCGTCTGAGCTGAAATCATGCAATAAGGTGCTCTGCACCAGCACCACCATATTAAACAACTCCCTGGATGAAATCATGGCACATTGTGATCCAGATGCTTTTGTTTCCATTGTGGGACCTACGGCAGGCTACTTTCCTGATCCGGTGTTTGCCCGGGGTGTGGATGTGGTTGGGGGACGTGTGGTGACAGACAGTGATCTGTTTTTTAAATTGCTGGAGCAGGGTAAGAAATGGGGGGATGCCACTAAAAAAGTGTGTTTTCAGAAAAGCACATATCAGTGCATTATCTGATCTTTCCTGAAAAACTGGCATCCTTCATTTGCCAGTTTACACTTGTTGGAGCAATATTTCCATTTCCCGGTACTAATCCCCAAAAAAAGTGTAAAGTACTTTTGGGGCTATATGAAGGATGCCGAAAAACTTATTATTTTCCTCCAAATTAACAATGGGCCATGGTCTGAATTCTCAGATCATGGCCCATTGTTGTTTTTTCAAGGAGCTGTGCTAAATACTTACACATATATTTTTCGGTATTCAACAGACATATTCCATTGATATTTATGGATTTTATTTTGAGGAATATATGCCCGGGTACTTATTTGACGGCCCTGGATCTATGTTATCCCAGCAATTCTAATTATGGATTTCCAAACGGCACCAATGGTGCGTAACGTGCTGAGTTTACGTTGAGCGAAACTGCAAATTTGCAGTTGGGAGAGCCATCAAGTGTCATAATTAGAATTGTTGATGACAGCTATGTGTGAGTTCCCGGAAAGAGCTTCAAATGGGTGGTGCAATTCCATGGGATTCTATTTGTTGTAAAAAGCCATAAGGGACTTGGACGATAATAAATTACCAAATTAAAATTTTTTATAATGCAATATCAGCGTACTAAGCTGGGCATAGTGGTAGCCTATTTTCGGGGAAGTCCCTAACTGAAAAAAACACTATGCCTCGCTACCAGCCGTTTTTATGATGCCGGAGGATTCTTCCTGTAAAAACTTGGGAACCAGAACCGCCAGAACCAGGATGGAACCCACGATAATCACCTTGACATCGCTGGAAACCAACAAGAGCCCGCCAATGGTGAGCATGGTTTTACCAAGAAATGTGATTTCACTTCTGAAATGGCCAATGTAGGCGGCAGACAGGGCAATCACCCCAAGGACACCACTGATGATGGCCAGGGAAAACTCCGTCCAGGTAAAGTTGATGAACAGCATGCTTGGCGCATAGACAAACATAAAGGGCACCAACGCTTTACCCATGGAGAGCCGAAAGGCTGTAACCCCGGTTCGCATGGGATCGGCCCCGCCAATACCGGCACCGGCATAGGCCGCAAGAGCCACAGGGGGAGTTACGTCGGCCAGCACCCCATAATAAAAAACAAAAAAGTGGGTGGCCACCAGGGGAACTCCAAGGTTATCCAGGGCAGGACCCGCAATGGAGGCAAGGATGATATAGCAGGGGGTGGTGGGAATACCGGCTCCCATGACGATGCAGGCAATGGCCACCATGATCAATCCAAAAAACAGGGTGGAACCATGGAGGGTGATCAGCCCAAAGGGAACCCAGGAGGAGACGGCAGCACCCATGGATGAGGCAATTTGCAGTACGGCCCCTGAAAACTTAAATCCCATACCGGTTAAGGTGATCATGCCCAGAATAAATCCCACACAGGCGCAGGCTGCACCAATGGCAAGGGCATACCGGGCTCCTTCGTCCAGACCGTTGGCAATGCGTTTGGGGGTCAATGTATTGGAGTCATCCAGGTCTCCAAAGCCTATTTTTTTTGTCAGGGGGGGGATCCAAGAACAGACAATGGTGAGGATAATACCCCAGAAGGCGGCAAGATAGGGGGTGAACTGCATTAACAGCAGGGTGACCATGACTGTTAAGGGAATCATCAAATGCCAGGAGCGTTTGAGCACATGGAGAAACTGGGGAATCTGTTCCTTTGCCATGCCTTTAAGCCCCAGGCGTTTGGCTTCCATGTGTACCATGCTAATGCAGGCAAGGTAGTGAAACATGGCCGGAATAATGGCAATGAGGATGATTTCATTGTACGGAATGCCAAGCATTTCTGTCATCACAAAGGCCGATGCACCCATGATGGGGGGCGTTACCTGGCCGCCGCAGGAGGCGGATGCCTCCACTGCCGATGCAAATTCCGCAGAAAATCCATTTTTTTTCATCATGGGGATGGTAAAGGAGCCGGTGGTGGCAGTGTTGGCAATGGGAGAACCGGAGATCATGCCAAAAAAACCAGAAGAGACAACAGACACCTTGGCAGGTCCCCCCGCATATTTACCGGCAAGAATCATGGCAAGATCAATGAATAACTGCCCAAGACCCGATGCCTGGGCCATGACGCCAAAGAGTACAAAATGAAATACATAGGTGGCCACAACGCCTACGGCCACACCATAAATACCTTCTGTGCCCAGATAGAGATGCTCCACAATACGCACAATATCATACCCCCGGTGGCCCAGCACGCCGGGAAGCCAGGGGCCCAAAAGGCCGTAAATCATGGCAATGCCCCCAATGACGGGAAGGGTGTTGCCCATGACCCGACGGCATGCCTCGGTGACCATGATGATGGCCAGAAGACCCATGACATACTCTTCGATCTGGGGGAAGCCAATGTTGACGATAAAAATTTGTTTGAAAAAAACAATGAGATAAAGGGAAACACCTGCTGCGGCAATGGCCAGGGGCCAGTCTGCAAAGGAGAGTTCATCCCCTTCCCCCTTGAATTGGCGAATGGGAAGCGCAGTTAGTGCGATGAAACCTATCATTACCGTTATGCCCCCCTGGGCCAGGGGGGAGAGATCCCCTGCAAAACGGTTGATGAGCTGCCAGGCAAGAAATAGATAAAAAATAGCAAAACAGGTACCAAAACCCCAGTCATGTATGGGGCTGTCCGGTTTTCTCCGGGGAAATACCAGGAACACCAGCCCCAGTACCAAGGTCAAATGCACCGTTCGGTGAATCACCTCATTGAGTAGGCCAAATCCTGCCGTGTAGACATGAAAAAGACTCAACAAAATACAAAGTAACCCGGTGATCTTAGCGGTGATGCCGCTAAGGTTTCGGAAATTGGACTCTACATCATATTTTTTTACAATGGCCTCCACCTCAGAGGCATCCATCTGTCGCTCTTCTTCTTGCACCAGCGGCGGTTCTTTTGTTTTTAGATGATTATCAACATCCACAGCCATATTGTGTTCCTCTTTTTATATGAAAGAGTAGGCGAGCCTAACATTCTTTCACGCTTCGTTGTGGGCAGGCCGGAGCCAAAGTACGGTCTGCCCGTGGCAGTTTATATGAAAATGAAGTGTCTAAGTACCCTCAGCAGAGCCCCCCCCGATGGGTAATAGGAACCGGCCAATTGGGCCGTCTATGGTTCCGGGCTGGGCCCATTAGGAATGCGCCCGGTTGATCCCATACCTATTACTGGTGAATATCAGCCGGGGTAATTTCCAGCAGCAGGGCCTGATCTTCCCATTGATTGAGATCAATTGTTTGATCCGACAGATGCAGTCGATTCTTATAGTTTTTGTCCGTCCGCACCACCAGTTTTGGGATCTTTCGTTCCATGTGCAGGATAAATTTGCCGTCCCGCTGTTCCCATTTTGTGGCATCGGTTTCCTTGTCACTGTAAGGTA
>CAYSSE010000311.1:0-4812 GCA_964433355.1 uncultured Desulfocicer sp. | reverse complement strand
GGGGGGGGGGCTCTGCTGAGGTTGCCCTGAAGTTGTATTTTCTAATAAAAGCCAAACCCAGAAAGATTTTTATTTTTCCTGATAAATGACTCTGTTGATTTAGTCGAATTTTCATAAATGAATACACAATATGTATTTACTCAAATAGCCTATCATACATTATATTGTACCTGGTGTTCCTCAATTTGTACTAAATCAACAGGCTCATAAATCAACACGAAAATAAAAAATAAAAAACAAGAAGCGGAGAAATTCATTGAAGTTCAACAATCTCAGGATCAAGATCAGTGCGGCCATCATTGTGACCGGTTTTTTTATTTCACTAAGTATCGCAACCCTTCTCTATCCCTTTGAAAAAGAACGTCGCCACACCCGCCTTGAAAATATTCATGTGCTTTTAAATGCAGTTTTTAATCAAAAAAAAACGCAGATTGCCAATGAAATTTACGCCGACCAAAAAGAGGCGCTAATGCTTTCTCTCAAAGAACTCAAGGAGATAAAAAAAGTATCATATGTGTTTATATATAATACCAAGGGCCAAGTGTCAGCATCCCAAGGAACCGGGTCTAATATCCTGAAGATGTTTGCAACAATAGATCTCAAATCCATTGACTCAGCACCAGAATTTATCCAAATACAAACCATGGAAAACCAGTATGCCAATTTTTTTTCACCCATTGAAGTCATTGGCGTACATGTGGGATACATACGAGTTCTATATAATTTAAATGCCTTTGAAAAAGAATCCCAGATGGTTGTTGTCTTCTTTGGTATTCTTTTTTTTGTTCTTCTTGTAATCATTATTTTTCTTAATATGTTTTTAAGCCATTCCGTTATCCTGCCCACCTCCCGTCTTCGCAATGCCATGGGGAAACTACAAAAGGGGAAACTCGGAGTTCAGGTATCCATTTCCTCCCGGGATGAAATTGGGCAGATGGCATCTGCCTTCAACGAGATGTCCACCATGCTTTGTCAGCAAAAAGCGGATCTAACCGATGCCATCACCGCCAAAGATGCCTATGCACTAAAGCTTCAAAAGAGCAATATGGCACTTGAATTATTGAATAAAAACCTGGAAACCAGAGTCCAGGAGCGCACCGCAGAAGTCATTAAAAGCAACCATCAGTTACAGGCAGAAATAGATGAGCGCCAGAGAGCCTACAGGGAAAAGCGTGAACTTGAAAAACGCCTGGATCGTTCAAAAAAAATGGAGACATTGGGCTTACTTGCCGGGGGAGTGGCCCATGATCTGAATAATGTTCTTTCCGGAATTGTCAGCTACCCGGATCTGCTGTTGCTGGATCTATTCCCGGATCATCCCATGTATAACCCCATCATGACCATCAAGGAATCCGGTCAAAAGGCGGCGGCCATTGTCCAGGATCTTCTGACCCTGGCCCGAAGGGGGGTTATCTGTAAT
This sequence comes from uncultured Desulfocicer sp., assembly GCA_964433355.1. Taxonomy (GTDB): domain Bacteria; phylum Desulfobacterota; class Desulfobacteria; order Desulfobacterales; family Desulfobacteraceae; genus Desulfocicer. Next base: position 3,392 of record CAYSSE010000311.1, on the reverse strand, counting down.
GAGGTCATAGACTTAAACGCCATCATATCGGAATATTGTACGTCACCGGAACATCAGAAGCTGATGATGTTTCATAGCAACATTACCATGGAAATGCTGCTCCAGGAAGATTTGCTCAACATCAAAGGATCTCCCCTTCATTTAAAGAAAACCATCATGAACCTCATTTCCAATGCCGCAGAAGCCCAACCAAAAGGCGGCAGCATCCACTTGAGTACATATAATCGGTATGTGGATAAACCCATCCAGGGGTATCAACAGATTAAAGAGGGCGACTATGTCATAGTGGAAGTAAAAGACACCGGCATGGGCATTTCTGAACATGACCAGGAAAAAATATTCGAGCCTTTTTACACCAAAAAAAACCATGGGACGCAGTGGGACAGGGCTTGGCATGGCTGTGGTATGGGGCACCATCCAGGATCACCAGGGGTACATCAATATTAAGAGTGAACTAAACTTGGGAACCACCTTTGAACTTTTTTTCCCGGTGACAAAGGAGGATCTGATCCTGAAGGCAAAAAAACCATCACTGGCCTCCCATATGGGTCACCATGAAACCATACTGATCATTGATGATGTAAGAGAACAGATGGAAATTGCCACGGGGATTCTGAAAAAACTTGACTATACACCGGTGGCGATGTCCAGTGGAGAGGCCGCTGTCACCTATCTGAAAAACCATTGTGCGGATCTGTTGATTCTGGATATGATCATGGAACCGGGTATGGATGGGCTTGAAACCTATGAAAAAATAATTGAGATACATCCCGGACAAAAAGCCCTCATCGTATCCGGGTATGCAGAAAATAACCGGGTAAAAACCCTTCAGGCACTGGGGGCTGGGCCCTACATCAAAAAACCCTATACCATTGAAAAACTTGGCCAGGCCATTAAAGATGAGTTATTGCGGCAACCCGTTTCATAGAACAAAACAATTCCCGTAAATATTCCAAAGAATCTAAGAGAAATATGGCATCCTTCAAAAGTGCTTTACACTCTCTTAGCACTACAGCGACACTTTGCTTGTTTCACTAAAAATCGAGTATCGAAAGGTGGGGAAGCACGCTTTAAAATCCCCTCCAAACAGTGTAGATCATGAAGTGTCGCTGTAGTGTTAGAGCATTCCCCATTTGCAGGGGCTTTTTCCCAAAAGACTGTAAATTACTTTGGGGAAGATATGAAGGATGCCAAAAATATTCCAGTAAATTTATCCACCAAAAATTCGGAGATATTCATGTCCCATAATCAACAATTGACATCAGATCAAGCCATGCTCAGAACCACCATGGGGGCCACGATGATCAGTTTTTCTGCGGTGTGGGTCAAGCTTGCCCATGTCACCCCAACAGCCTCTGCTTTTTACCGGGTTTTTTTGGGGGGCGTATTCCTGCTGATCTTTATTCTGGTGCGCAAAAAAAGCATAATAAAGAGGAATCTGTTTTCAGGGCTCTCCATGGTGGCAGGAATTTTTTTTGCCCTGGACTTATATGCCTGGCACCGCAGTATCCAATATGTGGGGCCAGGGCTGGCCACTATTTTAAGCAGTTTTCAGGTGTTTCTTGTGCCGCTGGCGGGTTTAATGCTTTATGGTGAACGGTTAAATATTCGATTTATCTTATCTGTACCACTGGCAGTGGCAGGACTTTTCATGATTGTGGGCATACGATGGGATCAATTCTCGCCGGATTACCACATGGGGATCTGGTATGGCTTTCTCACCGCAGTTTTTTACACCGGCTTTTTAATCACACTGCGAAAAATCCAATCCCACCCTTCCCATCCCTCTGCCGGTTTTAATCTCATGGTGGTCTCCTTTTCCACAGCAATTTTTCTTGCGTTGGATATGGTTCGCACCCAGGATACCTTTGCCATTCCAGATATCCAGAGCGCCGTGGCGCTGGTGGGGCTGGGGCTTATGAGCCAGACCGTGGGCTGGCTGTTCATCACCCGATCTCTGCCACGAATTCCAGCGGCCATTGCCGGACTGATTCTGCTGCTCCAGCCTTCCCTTGCCTTTGTCTGGGACGTGCTTTTTTTCCACCGGGCAACCTCCCCCATGGCGTGGTGTGGGGTGGCCCTGGCATTGTCTTCCATCTATCTTGGGTCCACCAGTGGTAAAGGCACGCCCCGTTCATTTAAACAGCAGTCCGAAACTTAAATCTTCTATGAGGAAAGAATACCTTCGCCAATTTTATTTTGGATTAAATTTAAATCAATATATGGAAAATTAAAAGTCATAGTGACACAATTTATGGTAGCCAAATTTTAAGGATTCAAATTGATTCTAAATTTGGCAAAGGTGTTGCAAATTCAAAACTAATTTTAAAATTGGGGCACCCGTTTTCGGGAATCATTTCCCAAACTTGAAAAATAGTTTTGGGATGACATAACGGATTGCAGCTTTTACAGCCAATTCCCCACCAAAATAAAAGCAGACCAATAAAACGGATGCTCAAACCCGTCTGTCTTTATCAGTTTCACTTGGGCCCGGCGCAACGCCTCGGCCTTTGACAAATCTGGATTTTTAAGATTCAGATAAAAGTCGGTTAACAGCTGCTGGGTGGCCTGATCGGATACTGGCCACAAAGACCCCATGACACTGCGTGCCCCGGATTTTAATGCAACCCCGGCAAGGCCCAAGGGGGAACGGTCATCGCCCTCAGCGGTTTGACAGGCGCTTAACGTGATCAGTTCCACTGGATGCTCTGCCAGCTGCTTTGGCTTGATATTGGCTTCCAGTTGGTTCATGTTCAGGCATTTATCATAGGTCATGATAAAATTCTGCTCCGGGGTTCCCCCGAAATATCCATGGGATGCGATGTGGACAATTCTGAAATCCGCTTGTTTGAGATCTTTGGAAAACGACTCCATGAGAAAGGTGTTGTTCATCAATGTCTGGTTGGGCAGGCTTTTGGAAAGGGATTCGATTTCCTTATCAACACCGGGAAGAGCAAGGAGCTTTTTTACATGCTCCATGTCATTTTTCTGTGATAAGGGATCGGGGGTTTCTGCTGCTGCTGCTGATGATGATGCTGATGATGATGATGATGAGGAGGAGGAGGAGGAGGAGGAGGAGGAGGAAAACTTGTCACCATCCCTTGCTTTGAGGGATATCCCGCGAATGCCCCGGTTCATGGGGTCTATCTCGGTGCGGCAAAGTGCATCCCAAAGCGGTTTAGGAAGATCCAGAATCACAGGCCCTGGCTGACTCATCCCCGCAAGAAGCGCCCTCATGTCCCCACGGGGAAGGGGTTTCGGGTCCAGCAGGGACAGGCCGGGTTCCGTGGCCACGGCATATTTTTCCACAAGGAATTGTTCTCCGTCATAAAGGGCAGCAATGGGCAGCATGCGAAACACCCCGTCCGGCACAAAAATCAGGGTGTCTATTT
>CAYSSE010000310.1:0-4823 GCA_964433355.1 uncultured Desulfocicer sp. | reverse complement strand
TTAAAATTCAATAAATATTTTTCTCAATGTTTCATATTTTGTAACCACATAACGCCAAGGTGAGCTGCCGGGCCAATTACTTACGGAAAGTCGCTGGCTTTCTCCCGGTCTGCTCTACCGATTTGTTGGCACGGGAGGGACATGAAAAATTTGATATTCGCAATCAAAATCTTTCTTTATCATTTTGTATTTTGGATACTATTATTTTCAATATGGTGACCAAGATAATGAAGGAAAATTAAATAGAAACCAGTTATCGAAAAAGCAATCGATGAACAGAGCATATATTCCGAAATAGGTATTTCAATCTGAGCAATTAGAGTTTTATTTCCGCAAAGTCTTGTATCTTCTTTAAACAAACTGAGTATCCAGTAAGATAAGAAAAAACACAAAGGTATATCAAAACAATGACCACCATAAATTTGCCGAAAAGATCATTATAAATCTTGTAATGTTTAACGCTCAGATAAGTAACACTTGAAAACAAAGCAATAATTGAGGCCGAACAAATATTAGCAAAGAACCTATCCACAATAAGAATTCCTTAATCGGATTAAATAAAAACAAATGACTGGCAGAGTGCTAACGTGGAATTAACCGGCAACCGACGTTAGGCCTCTGAAACTGAATCTTGTATGATTTTTCTTTTGCCCATTCGTTCCATTACCCCGAGCTTAAGGTTGTCCGAGCTTAATGATTTGTTATTCCCTATTTGTTCAGACGAAAGTCGTATTTGTCACGACTATCAGCAGGTACTTCGTTGTCATCAACTGCATTCCGCCATGCTTCAGAAAAATATTCATTTTCTGAAGGTGTGTAATTTAACCCATCTAAATATATGGGGTAATTGGCGATAATCTTTCCACTTTCTTTTTCAATTATTGTTACTTCCATAATTGCCTCTTTTGATACCAATATGTATTTAACTTTTACTGGTTGGTGATAAAAATTAAAACAATCAGGCCGTTCTTGTGCTAATTGCAAAACGCAAAGAAATCTTTTGTGTCTTCTGATTTATTTCCCATATTACGGCAAAGAGCTAAGAAATGTCGTATCCTATCTTTTTTGCTTCTTCTACTAGTGATTTGAAATAGATTTGCAATGCAGCTTGAACATTAGGGTTGTCAACATAAGCAACAGATGCTTTTTTGTGAGATATGCCTTCAACTTGAGATATTTCTTCATCTGACATACCTTTGTTTTGCATTACTGATATACATTTTACCCGTGCCTCTTCAAGCTTTGAAATATCTTTTTCGATACGTTTTTTGAAGAAATTTTTAAACATTATTATAGCCTCCGTCGTTGATGGTTAAAATCAAAATCGCTATCACCAGTACCGCCAGTTGGTGACTTTTTTGTTTTGCCACGCTCTCCTTATATTTAAATGGTTTAATAAGAAACATATTTTTCCTCTTCTTCCATCTCTTCACAATTATTTGCCAAATATCAAGGTGTTTTTGGGTGAAAAATGGTGTCAAAATCCACCCAAAGAATCCGTAAAATAAAGGGACCGTATCCAAGTTGGTTACATAACATTGAAATCTGCGGTTTACCCGCCAGCATTTCACTTGTTGGGATTATGAATACTGTCCCTCGAATTCCCTAATTCCAGCGAGGGGAACTACTACCCCTGAAGTTGTTGAATTAACTGCTCACACATACGCAAATTCTGGGGGTCAATCCCAGGTTTCCGTCTGCCCAGTTCCAGGCTTTTTTTAGCGGCCAGCAGCGCTTTCGTTCTTTGGCCTGCCCCCGCCAACTCGGTCGCCTTTACAAAATACAAGCTGTCTTCCCGTGGAAAGGTCCTTATAAGTGAATCCAGAAGGCCAATCCCTTCTCGAAGCTTTCCAATCTGGCACAGAAGTTGGGCCTTCATCGTCGCGCTCTTGAAACCTGTATTTTTATGTTTCATTCCAATGTCACAAAATGTCAGGGCGTTTGAAACATCCCCCCGAGATACATACAGACGTATCAGGTTTTCTATGGCGAAGGCGTTATCCTTTTCCAACTTTAGAAGCGTGGTAAGCGGTCCGATTGCGTCATCTTCCTGGCCCGTAGCGATAAGGGCCACAGCCAAATTCTGAAACCGGCTAGCCTTCGGCTCTCCAATTTCTACAAGAGTGCTAAAAAATTTCACAGCTAACACCATTTTATGTTCACTAAGCAGTTCCTCTGCCATGTTTTCGCAGCTGAATACCAGGGTCATTTTTTGGGGAAACAGGTGTAGCGCTCGAATTGCTACCTCAACTGCCTCCGAGTGTTTGCCTGCCTCGAAATAGGCGCTTATCAGATTCAGATACGCCCCCGAATTCGCAGGGTCGGCCTCGATTGCTTTTGTAAACGCGTTCCAGGCGCGTTTGTACTTGTCAACCTTCTTGTACGCCAGACCCAGGTTGTTCCAAGCGACTGAATAACTCTCATATACCGACACAGCCTTCTCGAACCACTTTATTGCCTGATCCCAATTCTCGTTCTGGTAATGAACAAGCCCTAATTCATTGGAAATGCCGGGATCAGTCGGATCTTCTTTTTGAAGCTCCCGTAGCAGTGCCGTGCATTCCTTTAGCTTTCCATTTTCTCTGTAAACCAAGGCTTTAGCGTAACGGCCACGATAAGCCTCATCGGCCGATGTCCGTGGCACAGGCATCAGCGCCAAGTTATATTTTTTAGCAATTTTTAGGATGTCCGAACGAAATGCACCAAAGGTTTGGTACCGTTTCGCGGGATTTTTTTGCATACACTTTTTTACTATTTGGTTCAGCGGCGTTTGCTGAATTCTTACTTCCGCGTTTCGATGTATCTCAGCGTATGTCCGGAATAAATCCCGTGACCCAGGCGGTATTATGTAGGGGTATTTGCCACCAGAAACCAATTCATATAGGATGACTCCGAAAGCATATATATCTGCACGATGATCAATCGGCTGGTCCAGGTTGAACTGTTCAGGGGCCATATAAGGTAAAGTCCCGCCACGGTGGCCTTCTTCTCCGACCATTGATGCCATTCCAAAATCGGTGACCTTCAGAACCCCATTTTGATCAATCAACAGGTTCTCTGGTTTGATATCACGGTGGGATTGCAGACCCAACTTCATGGCAAAATTCATTGCATCACAGAACTGCTTCGCCCAGGAAACGGCAACCCTGATGCGGATATGCTGAAATTGAATGGCATCACGCAACGACGCAAAATCAGCTTGTGGTCCGACAATAAACTCCGAACCAACAAACAGTCGAAAATCGAGTTCATCGACAAACCGTACTTTTACAATATTCGGGTGGTATTCCAGGGATGCCCATACATTGACTTCCTGTCGAAGTTTATCCGTCGTTTCAGCCGAGTAGTCTCCTTGGAATGTCTTTAGCGCCAAGGGCAGTGGTTCTTTCTCGTGCTTGACCTTATAAACGATGCCCATCCCTGACTTACCTTCACCCCCAAAAATTGCCTCCACCTTGTACTCGTTGCCGATTTTGTCACCTATTTTGTACGTGTCTTTTCGGCCAAATACTCCCAAACCTCCGCCCTTTGGCTTGGACTTTATTTTTTTTTCATTCCTAAATACGCGATCAAATAACGACAAAAAGCCCCCTTTTAATTCGAGATGTTAGAGGTATAAATATATAAGCTATTACTATAAAAATTCTGTTCAAAGTTTATTTTTTTTAGAATGCCAGCATGCCGGTCATTCAAAAAAAAAGAACGGGCCGGGCTGTTAAGCCGCGAGACTCGCAGGCCATGAAAGGAAATGGCTTTCTATTTCCTTTCATGGCTGAGAATCGCAGTCGGCTTCAACGCCGTGGATAGGTGGAGCGCGCAGCGCGGAACCTGTCCACGGCGTTGATCAGCCCGGCCCGATAAGTGGAGCGCGGAGCGGTCCACTTATCGCCGAATTAACCGGCCGCTGGGAAAGAACGACTCAGTGGTTTCGCCCAAAACTCCAACGAAGCTAAATAGCTCAAAGTCGCTACGACCTAGGCGGTCGGGTTGAATGTTTTGTTGGCCGATAGGCTACCCACTTAAGGCGGGACAATTCTGTAAATTCAATGGGTTAGAAACAGAGCCTTTTCTACGTTCTCGCGGCAGTGGTAATGAGCCAACTCTTTCTAAAGTCCACTCGAACAAATCCGGAAATTTTTTATCGAACAATCGTTCCGCACTAGTCGTGCCGTCGGCACGACGTAGATCAAAATTATGTATAGCAGTAAGTGCTTTTAACCGTAGTGTGTTCAGACACCTTCCGTTACAATACATTTGAGAGAGCCATCCATTCCTGCCTTCTACAGCAGAAGAGGTTCGTTGGAATTTTTCAACCATCCATATAGCCCAATTATTCCAACGCTTTATTTCCTCATCACTTAAAATGTGTGACAGTTGATATGCTTGCCACGCATTCAAGGCTTCTTGCCAAGCCTTTTTGTATGAAGCTTTCATGACAGGATTTTTTGTCCTCTCCATCTGCCTGTACCAATAAAATACGGGTAGCAATAAAGATGTCACCCACTCCTGCGTGGCTTGGTTGAGGTTATATTGAGTAAGATTTTCTCTTACCCACACCCACCACACACCGACATTGGAAGCAACATCTTCAATTTGGCGAGTAAATTTCCCCAAAGCATCACGGTTATCCGAAATAGATACGGATGCTGCGATTTCTGCAAATTCATCGGTGCAAGTCTGTAGCCTTTTGACTACATCTTCTGTGGTTTGTGCTTCACCGTTGCTTTCATTAAAGGGATGCACTGAAAGCGAAATTTTCTGAAGTTCAGTATGATAATCATCATGATTCTCCTGATGAGATTGTAGGCACGCTTCCTGTTCTA
>CAYSSE010000309.1:0-4844 GCA_964433355.1 uncultured Desulfocicer sp. | reverse complement strand
ATGCGCGGCTGGAAGGGAAAAAGAATCGCTTTACTTTCCATTATTGGGTTTGCTGCGGTGCTTTTTACCTACTTTGGTGTTAATCTGCTGCCGGGACTTCACAGCTACGGCGCGTGAGATGAGAAGTTAAGTACCCGGGCATATATTCCTCAAAATAAAATCCATAAATATCAATGGAATATGTCTGTGGAATATCGAAAAACATATGTGTGGGTACTTACATATCATTTTGATCTGTTTTGGCCGAAAGCTGTCTCAACACTGCCGTTCCGGCAGCGGCCCCGCTTTTATGGAAGCCTTGACCTATCGCATGCGCGGTCATGGTGAACAGGATCGGCAGCATTATGTGGATCCAAAAGAGCTTGCCATCTGGGAAAAAAAATGTCCGATCCGCCGCTACCGCAAAAAACTCCTTGATGACGGTGTACTCAACACCGATCAGATCCGGGCCATTGACCAGGAAGCAACGGCCCGTGTGGAAGCCGCCGTGGCCTTTGGTGACGCAAGTCCCTATCCCGGACCTGAAACTGCCCTGACCGATGTGTTTGTTCAACCCCCTAATGCCTGAAAGGAGTCGTGCCATGAATCAAAAAACATTTGGGCAGGCTTGTAAATATTCGGGTTGTCGCTGTAAATGTTTGGCCAGTGCCCCATATTCGCTTAGTTGGGACTGCGTAGCATACTATTGCTATGTGAGCAGGCCCAACTAAGTGAAGATGGGGTGCTGGCCGAATATTTACGCAGGCTTTAAACGAAGCCCTTACCATTCAATGGGTTATATGATGAGCCTGAAAAATGGAAATGCGCCCTTTCATATCTCCATCGAAGTAATTTACACTTTGTTGAGTCAAATCCCCGAAAATCGGATATCTTCTTCACTCAAGAGTCCTAAGTTCTCATAACTCATTAAAATCATTAAGAGATATCAAATCAAGCTTTAAGGTACAGACTCTATGATTTCAAGGGATTATCAAATATCCGTACACAACATGCAGAGAACTTAGGACTGACGAGTTCTTCACACTGATCATCCAATTTAACCCTTCAGGAGTTCGGTTAAGACGTTTACCACTTTTTCCCTGAAGACAGCCAAGATTAATGCCATTAACCCCAACATTACTCCTGTCGTTTTTAACCGATTCAGTCGTTCTCCATAAATAAAACTGGTCAATAATACACCGCCCAACAGCGCGATAGATGCGCTCAGGGGAAATACTATCGTAGATGGTAAGCTCATTGCGCCTAATAACAAAATGACCCCAAGGCTATTACATACACCCGTTAAAGTGCCAGCTTTTAACTCCTTCATGGTACAATTTAGTCGCTTTGGGGAGCTATAAATAACAAGCAATATCGCCGCCGCTCCGCTCAGATAAACAATAAACGTCAGCCCAGCCGTGTTTGCATCATTGAACAGCACATACTTGACTTTGTTGCCCAGCAGAAACAAGCCCTGAGCAAAGAATACTCCTAACAGCATCAGGATATGCTGCCTATGACTCCCGCTGACAACCTCCCCCGTGTCTTTCATCCCACGGGCAAACACTAATAACATCAATATAAACAGCACTACAATAATCGGATCCAACCATAGCACTGCTTCGTCCATTATGAACGGTGAAACAAAAATTGGTACCAATAAGCCCAAGTTCAATACTGTCCAGCTCGCCGATGCTGGCCCGAGCCGATTGGCCTGCATGATAAAATAAATAGCCAGATCAAATAGAAGCCCCATGGCAACTCCAAGTAGCCACAACTTTGGATCCAACCATGCAGTAATTTCAAAGAAAGTCTTAATTCCTGCAAAAACGCCACCGGTTATGGCAAAAATAAGTATAAATACCGATGTCCGGCATTGCCAACGTTCTGCCATTTTATACCCAAGCCCTGCCCCTGCAAAAGAGATACCCGAAAGAATAGATAGAAGAATGGTCGATGACATAGTGTAGGTTCCTTGTTATTGGACTGGTTGATTAGGCTGATGCTCCATATTCCCGGACGATATTAGCAACTTTACCTCGGATCCGGTGGGTATCGTTTCATGGTTTATGTCAAGGTGGGCGAACCCCTTAGGGAGTTCATGGGAAATAATGTACCCATGTTAATGAATTCCATACCCACTATCCGGAGTTCTCCATGTAAAAATGGGTGGTTTTATTTTTACGATTTCGGTGTGGCTGTTCCCTATTTTTTGGCTGGCGTATTAGGAGAGGATACCCGGCACCGACCATAAACGATGTGTTCCAGGATCAGTACCGCCAGCACGCCCATGGCAAACCCATTTCCTATCACCGGCAGCAGTAAAGGGGGAAAGGCTGCCTTGACCGGGAGGGGAAGATAGGAGACCAGGATACTGATCATCATGGGAATCCCAATGATGAGGCCGTCCTGAAAAGAGAACTCTTTAGAGGCAAAGGCCATCATCAGGCCAGCCGCAAGTTGAGCGCACATGATATAGAGGAGAATCGTTCCTATCACAACTGCCGGTACATTCCAGATAAAAGCCACCACGCCGGGTAAAAAGGCCATGACCATCAGGGCCAGGCTGGTGGGAATCAGGGTAAAGCGTGATGCATTGCCATTGGCTGCGATGATTCCGACGCTCATGGAGAAATTTACAGATCCGATGACACCAAAGAAACCGGCCAGCATGTTGGACAGACCGCTCAGAGTTATGCCATGGGTCACCCTGCGTTTCATGTCCGTAGGATTTACAATTTGACCCACTGCCTGAATGGAACCTAAATCGTTGATGGAAAGGGCGATAAAGCAGATCAGAAACGATATAAGCAAACCCGGATCCCAGATCAGATCGGTGGTGAGATCGTTGAAAAAACCAGACACCAATCCCAGTTGACCCCGGTCATGCCAAACCTCGGGCTGTACCACCACCAGGTAGGCCATGCTGCCGACAATAATGGCCCAGACAATCATGGTGGTTTTCCATATGCCTGGAAGCAGCCGGTCGGCTGTTATCATGGCCATGAAAAAAATCAGGGCAAACCCCAGGTTGGTCAATGGCATTTCAGTTGCGGTGGGGGTGAGGACCAAATTCAAGATGGTTGGGGTAATGGTCAGTGCAATCAATATCAGAATGGTGGCAACCACCCGGGGGGTAAAATAGCGGGATATCCAGGAGAACAACCCCGTCACACTCAGCACCACCAGAAAAGCCCCTCCCATTGCAATGCTTGTATATATGGCGTCGATGTCCCTGCCGGTTCCGGCCAGAATGGCCACCAGCAGCACCGTGGCAGGCCCTGTGATAATCGGCAGTCGGTGACCCCACAACACCTGGAAAAATAGGGATACGGCAACGACAAAAAACAATTTCTGCATGTAGAGAAGCTGCTGTCCGAAATCGGTAAAATGCAGCCCAGCCACCACTTTGCCGATAATGATCACTGTGGCAATGGTAATGGCCAGCCATTGCATTCCAAATATCAGGGTTTGAATCAATGGGGGACGTTCATCCAGGCCGTATTTGATTTTAAGCTGTTTCACGATATCTCCTTATGATTGTTATTTATAATAAATTTAGATTCTTATTTCTAATTTTCGCAAATTCTCAATAGCTCGGGGTGGGAAAGGCTGGGTACCCTTTAAACGCCGAATGTTTTTCAATAAACACTTCAATTTGATTCCAATAACCTTTATCATCCCGAATCTTTTTGCAAGAAGCACAGATTGGAAGAAGACCGCGAAGCACTTTTATTTTTTCTAACAATTCTTTTGCTTCTTGTACTGCTTTTAAACGATCCGCCTCTATTTTCTTCCTTTGATGATAAATTGCCTTGATTAAAGTGTCTGTTTAATATGGGCGAGTATAATGGTGATATTATCCTCGCCTCCAAAGGATAGTGCTGCATCCATCAAGGCCGTTATTTTTTGTTTCAAATTATTGTCAACATTTAAAATTTTTATCATTAAATCGTGTGCCACCATTTTATAAAGCCCATCTGTAACCAGAATAATGACATCATTCTTTTTAACCTTGAACTTACCGGTATCAGGTTCACACATGCCATATCCCAAACATTGATCAAGAATTTTTTGTGAATAATGTCCCTTGGCATCCTCGGGCTTTAATTCACCTTTTTCAACAAGCGCTTTGGCCAGCGTCTGGTCTTTTGTGATCTGGATGAGTTTACCATTCCTTAAAACATAAAGTCTGCTGTCTCCTATATTCACCCAGTGGATCATATCATTTTTCAAAATCGAACAAACCAGGGTGGTTGCCATATATGTCAAACTGGGATGATCTTCAGCTTTTTTATTAATAACCAAATCAACATCTCTGGCAAATTTATCAAGAAATTCTGCCTCATTGCCTTCAGGTAAATTGTCTAACGTTGCCAGTCTGCCCTTGGCCAGTTCAGCGGCAACATCACTGGAAACGTCTCCCCCTAACCCATCTGCAACCCCAAGCAGCAGGGCATTATCATTCATGTTTCTTACAAAGTAGCGATCTTCATTGGTTTTTAAGACAAGACCGGTATGGGTGCAGGCGACAACGTCTATATTTTTTATTCCCAAGGTTATCTGGTCATTTTTGGCATGAACTTGTTTATAGAATTCACATTTTCTACAGTTTTGAAATTCTTTTGCAAAAGTCCCTGATGCACTTCCTTTGCAGGCACTTCCAGCTACAAGCCAACAACTTCGGCCCGCATTTATACCATCATTCATAGCATTAAATGAGGGGTCTGATGCCGCAGGGCAGACATCATTCTCCTGTTCCGGCCCCCTGCCGCATTTCATATATTCCCAGCAATTGATTTTGTTTATGTTCATATGTTTTTGTGGCAAGGAAACCCCTATCCCTTTAGGGTAGGGGAGGAATT
>CAYSSE010000308.1:0-4846 GCA_964433355.1 uncultured Desulfocicer sp. | reverse complement strand
TAACTCCCTATTCGCTTATTTTTTTTATGTAATCATTAATTTTAATACCACAATATGTTGTGGTTAGTTGATTTGAAAACATGATTTAAAATCAAAAAAGACCAAAGCATAATTTTGAAATGTACAAATTTGTTAAATTCTATTTGATAACAATGCCTGATCTTCAAAACTAATGATTTAAACCTTAAAATGAGCGAATGGGGAGTAATAATTAAGTAATAATTAAGGACATCCTTCAAAAGTACTTTACACTTTTTTTGATCACTCCCCATTTGTAGGGATTTTTCTCAAAAGACTGTAAAGTATTTTTGATGTCATATGAAGGATGCCTAATTAAGAGGCTTTTTTAATGGTGACAAAATGCTCCTGCATGGCAACTGCCCCACCGGCTTGATCCCATTTTTCAAGGCCCCCAACCATTAGTTCATGGTCGGCCACTCCCTTGCCAAAAGCCCTGGATTCCACTGGTAACTTATGCCCGAAACCGTGAACCATAAAAACACAATCTCTATGAATCACATCGGTTACATTGGCACCGGTCACCGCCGCATAGCCAGGCCCACTGACTTCAACCGGGTCACCGTCCCGGATGCCCATCTCCTGGGCCACGTCCGTATGAATCCACACGGTGTTGGTGGGCATCATCTCATGGAGAAGGGGATTATTCACGGTGTGCCCCTGGGTGTGCAGGGCGCAGCGGCCAAAAATCACCCGGAAACGCTTTTCTCCATCTGGGTTTGCATCCGATTCCGGATCTTGGTAAGGCGGCAGAGAATCCACTCCTGCCTGGGTGAGCTTCTCACTGATAACTTCAAGTTTTCCCGAAGGGGTTTTCCAGGTAAAGGCATCCATGTCATGGTAAATGGGAGCCTTGGCCAGGGACACCTGGGCACCTTCATCAAAATCTTCAATGGTCAGACCGGTGTCCTGGAGTTGATAGTTCCAGATCTCTTCAATGGTTTTAAATTCTCCCAGCTTACCCGCCCCCAGTTCCCGGGCAAGACCCGTGAATATTTCCCAGTCGGCAAGGGAGTCATAGCGGGGCTCCAAGGCCCTTTTTCTCATGAAGAACTTGGGTTTCAAGCCCCCTTTGTGGGCAATGATACTTTCCCGCTCCATGTAGGTGGACAGGGGTAGCACCACATCGGAATGCCATGCTGTATCACTCCAGGAAAAGGTGATGGAGACCAACAGATCCAGGTTTTCAAAAATCTTTTTCTGGGCCTCGGGGTCTGGAAAGGCCATCAGGGGATCATGGCGAAAGGCAATGTATGCCTTCACCGGATAGGGATCTGCCGTTTCAATGGCTTTAAATGCCAGATGAAGAAGACCTGGGCCCGCATCAAAATGGTTGTATTTCCAGCCCACTCCATCTGCCCGTTTTTCATCGGGTTTGGGATAGAGATCTGCCAGGGCCTTTAATCCATTTTGGTTACAGTCCTTGGCTTTGTTAGTGATGGCAAGGCCCCCCTTGGCTCCCAAAGACCCGAGAAGTCCGTTGATGAGATAGGCGGTGCGACTCACGTAAAAAGAATTTTTAAAGCGGGCCGTGTTCCAGCCGGGATGCCAGAGCACCCGGGGAGCCGCCTTGGAAAGTTGCCGACAAAAGGCCACCAACTGATCGGGATCAATGTCGCATACTTCGGCGGCCCACTGGGCGGTATAGGGCTTTACAAAGGCTGCCAGGGCGTCAAAATCCTTAAAATGCCGCGCCACATAGTCTGCATCGTAAAGGTTATGGGTAATAAGGGTGTTGATCACAGCCAGGTTAAAACCATAGTCTGTTCCCGGTCGAACCAGAAAAAAGTTATGGGCCTTGGATGCCGTCACCGTGGAGCGAATGTCAATGACAGACAATTTGCAGCCGTTTTCCATGGCTGACATCAGTTGGTTGACTTCCCCTACGTTTACAGCTTCAAAAATATTTCTGCTCTGGAGTACCACATGTTTTGCATTTTTAAGGTCATAACTGACCCCTTTTCGTCCCAGCCCCATGACCGATTGGGCAGAATGGTGGACGTTGCGGGCACAGGAGGCATCATGGTTACAGTAATTGGGAGAGTCAATACTTCGCATAAAGGCCTTGTGAAGATCGGGAAACGGCCCCCCCCGATCAGACAAAAGAACGCTTTTACCGCCATATTCAGCCATGATAGTTTTAAGTTTATCCCCCACATAGGAAAATGCCTCTTCCCAAGTGGCTTCACGCCATTTTCCCTCCCCCCTTTCACCCACCCGGATGAGGGGTTTCTGGGGTTTTTCAGGATCATTTAAAAGACCTACACCTGCGGCTCCCCTTGGACACACGGAGCCATTCAGGCCTCCGGGACGGCTTCCCTCAATGTTGACTATTTGACCATTTTCAGTGAAAATCTCGATGGGGCACCGAACTGTACACATACCGCAAATGCTATAAGTTTTCTCCATGCGTTTTTATAAACCTCCCATGTAAAACCACGTACCTGCGGCTGCCTTGGCACCTTGCAATACGTAATTCACACTGTTTTTATGGATTGTACCAGATTCAATCCAATTACTGATTTCGAAAGTGTGGATGCTCCTGAGAGCCTGTTTAAATGTCCAGATTTTTATAAGCAATTTTCATACCGCACCTCTCAATCAGGAAATTTGTCCCGCCCCATGGTATTGTTCAGACTCAACAATGTTTGAATTAACCAATGACAGCACACTATGTATATCAGTAATTCTTATTTTTGGAGATTT
Organism: uncultured Desulfocicer sp.; assembly: GCA_964433355.1. Classification (GTDB taxonomy): domain Bacteria; phylum Desulfobacterota; class Desulfobacteria; order Desulfobacterales; family Desulfobacteraceae; genus Desulfocicer. The sequence continues at coordinate 2,122 of CAYSSE010000308.1, read as the reverse complement.
ATTTACTCATATACAATATAATTTAAGTGGTTTAGGTAAGAAAATTTCAGGGCGCTCATGTGCAATAAAAAAGATTCAACGCAATAAAAAACAGGCGTTATGGGTTTGTAAATAATTAAAAGAAGAGTATGCCGCTCCCAACGGCTGAACTGACCGGAACGGGAACTTCGGGGTCTCTGCTGAGGGTACTCGGAGGTGTTCTTTTCTAATAAAAAAACCCTGCAAGGGGTGCAATAAAAATTTGCACTATCATTTAAGACAGACACTCTTCAATCTGATCAATAAAACGGCTCTTGTTTGCATACTGACCTTTACGATAGCTGGCATGGGTCAGGTAAAGAAACCGTTCAGCCCGGGTCATGGCCACGTACATCAGTCGTCTCTCCTCCTGCAACGCCTTTGGGCCAGAATCCACGGAGCGCCAATGGGGAAACAATTTTTCTTCACACCCCACCACAAACACCGTATCAAACTCAAGTCCCTTGGCAGAATGGATGGTCAAAAGGGCCACCCCGGCCTCGGGCTCATCTTCATCACTGGTGTCCTCCCGGATCAGCGCCGCCTCCTCAAGGTATTCCAGGATATCTGATTTTTCCCGGGCAGTGTATCTTAGCTGCTCCAGGTTTTCCTTCTTGGAGATAAACTCTCCCTCGGTTTTTAGCTTTTTCTTTAAATATTCATAATAGCCCGTTGTCTCAATCACACGATCAATGGCCACATCCGGGGTTAGCTCCCGGATATCATCCAGAAGATCCAGAAGATCGGCCAGATTTTTATGAACCTTTGGGGTGAGCACCCGCTCTTTCACCATAATCCGGGCACAAGCCTGCAAGCCCATTCCCTGTTCTTTAAGGGCTCCTATTTTTTTTACCATGGCAGGTCCGATGCCTCGTTTGGGGGTATTGATCACCCGATCAAAGGAGACATCATCGTTGGGAAACTGGGCCGCACTGAGATAAGAGTTAATATCCAATATTTCCATTCGTTCAAAAAAACCCTGGGCTCCCATGAGACGATAGGGGATTTTGAACAGCCTGAAGGTTTTTTCAAAGGCCAGGGAACAAAATTTGGTCCGGTACACCACGGCCATCCGATCAAAAGGAATCCCATCCCCTTTGGCATTAAGGGCCTTGGCCCGGGCTGTGACCCACTGGGCTTCTTCACCATCGGTGAAAAAATCGTGAATTTCCACCGTGCCCCCCCGTTTTTTGGAAAAACACTTTTTTTCCATCTTGTCGGCATTGAAATCAATGAGTCCGTTGGCCACCTGGACAATCTCATCAGCGGATCGGTAATTTTCCTCCAGGCGAAAAATTTTGGCATTATCATAGCGGTTAGGAAAATCCAAAAAGTGATTGACATTACTGCCCCGGAATCCATACACCGCCTGCCAGTCATCCCCCACGCAAAAAAGGTTTCCATGACTTCCCAAAAACAATCGGGTGAGCTCATCCTGGAGATTATTGGTGTCCTGGTACTCATCCACCAGAATATGGGTAAATAATTGCCGGTAATACTCCCGAATTTTAGTATGATCCCTTAAAATATCCCGGGTTTTCAACAAAATATTATCAAAGTCCACGCTGTTGGCTTCAAATAATTTTTGTTCATATTTTGCAAATATATCCACCAGCCGGATACCTGCGATGTGGGATTTTGAGTCAAAATGACGTTCTGGATTCCCGCTGTTTTTTGCCCGGGAGATGGCGGACATAAAGTTTGATGCGTGTTTCTTGTCAAAATTACTTTCCACCAGGGCTTCGGTGACCAGTTTCTTCTGCTGGTACACGGAACAGATCTGTATGGGCTCCCCATATCCCAAAAGATGGCAATGTTTTTTAAAAATCAACAGACAGGCAGAATGGTAGGTTCGCACCCAGGAAAATTTGGAATATCCCATTCCCGTAAGTTTGTACAGCCGTTTTTTCATCTCTTCGGCGGCTTTGTTGGTAAAGGTGATGGCAAGAATTCTACCAGGATTTTCACCCGTCTCAATCAAATGTAAAATCTTTGCTGTCAAGGTTCGTGTTTTACCAGACCCGGCACCGGCAACCACCAGGGCCGGAGAACCGGAATGATTAACTGCGTTTTGCTGCTGTTGTGATAATTCCATGGGCTCCAA
>CAYSSE010000307.1:0-4852 GCA_964433355.1 uncultured Desulfocicer sp. | reverse complement strand
CATTGCCCGTCGGGGGGGGGGCGGCATGATATCATTTTCAATATTCGTTGTGTCCAGCAGGACATGCCCGTTTATATGAAAATCCAGCAGCAAAGTACCGACACCTGAACCCCCGTCGGGGGAGGCATGGCACCATTTCCATTATTTTTTAAAGACAACACAGGGGCTGTCAGTGGCTACTATCATAAAAATTCCGCACCAGCTATGCCGACACTGGAACCCCCCGGCAGCATAGTAACATTATTATATTTTATGGTATTGTTATTGCATACATGAATTAAAAATATTTTCCGGCACCAGCAGCGGAGCGAATTAATTCTTTTGGAGGCTATGAATGAGTAAATACTATCTGTTCCAGGATGAAAAACAATGTATTGGATGCCGCACCTGTGAAATCCAATGCAAAACAAATAAAAACCTGCCCACAGGTCCCCGCCCATGCCAGATCATCCAGGTGGGTCCCCAACTCATTGGCGGGCTTCCCAGAACATCCTATATTTTCATGCCCTGTTTCCATTGTGAAACCCCTTGGTGTGTGGCGGCCTGCCCCACGGGTGCCATGCAGAAAAGAAGCAAGGATGGTATTGTTTTCATTGATCCTGATCTTTGTGTGGGGTGCAAAACCTGCGTATCTGCCTGCCCCTGGGGCGCCCCCCAGTGGAATCAGGAGACAGGCAAGGTAGTGAAGTGTGACTATTGCATGGATCGTATTGATGAAGGTCTGGATCCGGCCTGCGTCACCACCTGCATCAGTGGATGCCTGAAATTTGGCAAAGTGGAAGACATGACCCAGATTCGACGGGAACGACATGCAAAACTGGTGGCTGCCCTTGATAACTCTGTGTCATAATCCCATGTTGGAAGGACTCGCTGCGCTCGCCTTCCAACCAAAAGTTGCAACAGACATGCTTCGCATGCTGATGAACTTTTGGGTATCCCAGGCAATCTTCAATGGAAAAAGGAGTTCACATGGCTGAAAATGTCTGTCCGGTTCATGGCACCATCCTTCATTTATCCCGGCAACTGGATTCAGGTGCGCTGACAGAACCCAGAACCATACGGATTTCAGAAGAAATCTTAAAATTACTGGAAGAGATCTCCAACGGTCATGCTGGCAAAGACCATCTGAGCGGCGTCAATGACAGGGTGGCAGAATTTTTCAAAAATCCGGGGAATCCCCAGGGACTTAAAACCGGTACCTATTTAAAAAAGGTTCTGGAAAAACACACACCGGTGTTTGAAAGTCACATTGAAACAGGCAACTGCGCATTCATGGACTGCATCCGCCTGGCCCCCTCTCCCTGTCAGATGGCATGCCCGGCAGGCATTGATGTGCCCACCTATCTGTCCCTCATTGCCGAAGGCAAAGATGCCGAAGCCATTGAGGTGATCCGCCATGACAACCCCCTTCCCTGGGTGTGTGGTCTGGTATGTACCCGGCCCTGTGAAATGATGTGCGTCCGGGCCCGCATCGACACCCCGGTGTCCATCAAATTTTTAAAAGCCTTTGCCGCAGAGCGGGCCATGTCCCATGGGTTGTACACAAATCCCCCCCAAAAACCGCTGAACGGTAAAAAAGTATGTGTGGTGGGGGCGGGTCCTGCCGGGCTTTCTGCTGCCTATTACCTGGCCCTCATGGGCTATGGGGTTCGGATACTCGAATCCCTTCCCGTACCTGGCGGCATGCTCATGGTGGGTATTCCCAGATATCGCCTTCCCCGGGAGATCATTGACCGGGAAGTGGCCATGATCACGGCCCTGGGTGTGGAAATCTGCTACAACACTGTTTTTGGCAAAGATGTCACCCGGGACTCACTGGAAAAAGAGGGCTTTGGCGCATTTTTTCTGGCCATTGGTGCCCATAAATCCTACCAGTTGGGCCTGGAGGGTGAAGAAGCGTACAAGGACAAAGGGGTTGTTGACTCCGTAATGTTCCTTAAAAATGTGGCTCTGGGGCAACGCACCGTTCCCGGGGATCGGGTGGTGGTCATCGGCGGTGGCAATGTGGCCATTGATGCGGCCCGAACCAGCCTGAGACTGGGGGCCAAAGAGGTGACCATTGCCTATCGAAGAACCCGATCCGAAATGCCTGCGGATGTGGAAGAGGTGGAACATGCCGAAGAAGAAGGCATTAAATTTGCCTTTCTCACCATCCCCACTGCCATTGTGGGAAATGAAGAAAAGGTCACCGGACTTAACTGCCTGCAGGGAGAACTTGTTAAGAAAGAGGACAGCGACCGCCTCTATCCCATGCCCGTTGAGGGCAGCGATTATGTCATGGAAGCCGATGCCGTGATCAGTGCCATTGGCCAGTTTGTGGACACCGATGGCATGGATCAATTCCAGGAAGTTCAATGGACCCGCAGGGGAACCATTGAAGTGGCCCGGGCCTCCATGGAAACCTCCCAGCACGGGGTCTTTGCCGCCGGAGATGCCGTCACCGGCCCTGCCACAGTAATTGAAGCCATTGGCGGTGGCAAACGGGCAGCAGAAGCCATTGATCGCTATTTCAACGGCATGCCCCAGCCCAGAAGCCCCAAGGTACCCGTACGGTATCGACGGGAAAAGCACATAGAAATGCCCGCCAGTACCAAGATGGTATTAAAACGGCCGGAAATGCCCATGCTCAATATTGATCGACGCAGAACCATGTTTCAACAGGCAGAGCTTGGCTATACTGAAAACATGGTCAGAGAAGAGGCCAGACGCTGTCTGCGCTGTGATATCTGTAGACGCTGTGGCAAATGCGTGGAGGTGTGCCGGGATAAAATGGGCATTGATGCCCTTAAGTTTGGTTACATGGATTTTGATAACCCCGGTGAAACAGATTTTCGCAAAACCGCAGAAAACTGCATTGCCTGCGGGGCCTGTGTGGCCATTTGCCCCAATGATGCAATCACCATGGAAGATCGAAACGGCGAGCGGCTTTTAATGTTATGTGGTACCGTAATCAACCGCCAAAAGCTGGTTCATTGCGAATCTTGTGGAGCCATCATGGGACCGCAAAAATATCTGGATTACGTCAACAAAAAGACCCAGGGCATCAGACCCGTCACCCAGAAAGCCCTATTGTGCAATAGCTGCTCAAGGGAACAAAGTGCTGTTTTTAATGTTGCCACCCATCCTGTGACACCCAACTTAAAAAAGGAGGAAGCATGCAATTTCGAAGGGGTCAAAAAATAGAAGTATACCAGCCATCCAAAGATGAGGCATGGGAATCCTACATGGGCGACTTCATCGGTTGCCATGGCATCATCACCGATCCGGATACCGCCATTAATGATCCGGATGCACTTATTGAGGTAAGCCTCCAGGGCATGGGAACCCACCGGTTACCCCAGGATTGCCTCCGGCCCCTTGAATCACATACATAAAAAGGATGACATATGCAGGTAAAACAATTATTGGAAAAAGAAAAAAGGCCTTTCCATACCATTGATCAAGAAGAAACAGTGGCAGCAGCCCTGAAGCTCATGTCCGGCTATTCCATCTCCGCCCTCCTGATCATGGATGATCAGCGAATTGCCGGTATTTTCACAGAAAGAGATTTACTACGCTGTCATGTGATGTTTCCGGAAAAAACCACCGCAGACATAAAGATCCGGGAGGTGATGACCCACAACCTTATAGTGGCAGAACCAGGTGATGAAATAAAAGATGCCATGGGCATGATGATCAAGGCAAAAATCCGCCATCTGCCGGTGATTGAAGATGCTGCCATCAAAGGCATCCTGGGATTGGAAGATCTGGTGAAATACCATGTAGGTGCATTGACCCAGGAACTTCATTACCTCCAGGACTATGTAACAGATCTCCAGGAAGCAGCCCAGGATTAAGGAGGAACAGATTCCATGGTTGACATTACCATAGATGGACAAGCCATATCCGCAAAAAAGGGTGAAACCGTCATTCAGGTGGCAAAAAAAAATGGCATTAAGATTCCTCACCTCTGCTATCATCCGGCATTAAAGCCATCGGGAGCCTGCAAACTATGCGGTGTGGAAGTGATGTCGCACTCGGGAAAACCCGTTGTTATGCTCTCCTGTATTATCAAGGTTAAACAAGGTCTTAATGTAAAAACTGACACACCCCTTGTTCAAAAGGCACGAACCAAGGCGTTTAACAAACTGCTTCAAATGGCCCCGGACGCCGAAAGAATCCGAACCATTGCCCGGGAATTTAATGTGGAGGTCACCCCTCCCCCGGATGGCTGTATCCAATGCCGACTGTGCATTCGGGTATGCAATGATATTGTCAAGGCCAAGGCCCTTAAAATGATATCTGATGAATCCGGGAAAAGAGTGGTGGCAGACCCCTCCCTTTGCATTGGTTGCGGTACCTGCGCCAACATTTGTCCCACCCATGTGATCACGGCCACGGACAAAGATTCCATGAGATCCATTGCCATAAAAGGTGAGGTGTTTTGTCAACTGCCCCTGGAAAGATGCGAAGGCTGCGGCAGACGGTATGCCACCACCCGATTTCTTCACCATGTGGAAGATGTCACGATATCCCAGCCCCATGTAAAGGAACATCATAATTATTGTCCCAACTGTGTAAAGATGCTGTCTGACAAAGCACTTACAGAACGGGCACACATGACAAAAAGAGTTAGGTAGCAATGTGTATTTCGGCCGTGATCATCGTTTGGTTCCCAAAAGTTGTATTTAAATGTCTCTATGAAAAAATCAAATACAATCAGAGGGTTGTGGATCTCTATATTTTATATGAAAATGAAGTGTCCAAGTAGCCTCAGCAGAGCCCCCCCCCGATGGGTAATAGGAACCGGCCAATTGGGCCGTCTAACGGTTCCGGCCGGGCCCATTACCCGTCGGGGGGGGGCGGCATGATA
>CAYSSE010000306.1:0-4858 GCA_964433355.1 uncultured Desulfocicer sp. | reverse complement strand
CATACCCATTGTCCTCTTTGCTTTGGTATTGAATAATTGTATCTGTTCAGCAGCATCCCCTCTTCGACGATTCAAGCCTTCTCCAATAGCAATAGTAAGTACCCGTGCATATATTCTTCAAAATAAAATCCATAAATATCAATGATATATGGTTGTGGAATACCAAAAAACATATGTGTAGGTACTTATGCTTCGAAGTCCTGACTGGGCGAATATGGGCCACTGCTAAACAGATACTGAGCAGTGGTTTCCCAACTCTGGGGTGTTATCTGAATAGTTACGAATAATTATACTTTACTTTGCTCAACCACACCCATTATCCCTGTTGGTTTGACCAGAAGAACAATGATTAACAATAAAAAGGTAATGGGATCCCGGTAGGAGGAAGAGACATAAACGCCAATGAAATTTTCACAGATGCCAAGGAACATCCCCCCTACAAGGGCACCGCTCAAACTGCCGATACCGCCGATGACCGCTGCTGTAAATGCAATAATTGTGCCCCTGAATCCCATGGCAAGGGAGACGGCATTGTATGAGGTTGAATACAATATGCCACCCAGAACCCCGAGCATGCCGCCGATGAAATAAACCATTGTGATGGTTTTATTTATGGGGATTCCCATGAGACTTGCCGTTGGGATATCCTCTGAAACACAGAGAATGGCTTTGCCATAGGGGTGATATTTTAAAAACAGCGTAAAAAGAAGGATAATGCCAACGGCGATACCCAATGTAACAATCTGTGCAATGGGAATGTTCATTCCAAGAAAGTGAAGGTTTTCGGTACTCAGGATGGAAGGAAATGACAACACTTGATTTCCCCATTGTAATTCATTGCTGTTCTGGATGACATAGGCTGCACCCAGGGCAGTGATCATGGATATCATACGATGCTGATCTGATCTCAATCGTCTGTATGCAACTATTTCCACAACAGATGCCAGAACCCCGCCCAGGACTACTGCAATAAGGATGGCAAGGATGGGATTGAGAGTGTATTTTGCCAGCAGGGTGTAGCAGATAAAGGTGCCGAAGATATAGACATCTCCGTGGGCAAAATTCATTAATTTTAATATACTGTATACCATGCTGTAGCCAATGGTAACCAGGGTATAGATCGCCCCCACCATGATCCCGATAAACAAAACGTCGAAAAACATACCCTTTTCCTTTTTTTTATATGAAAATCCTGGCAAATCTGGCGGATTTTCATACTTCGTTATGGGTAGGCCAGGGCCAGAATACGGTCTGCCCGTGGCAGTTTATAAGAAAAACCCCAGCAACGTCACAGGTTTTTCAATCTTTGTTGTGGGTGAACCAAGGTCATCGGTCTGCCCGTGGCGATTATCTAAGAAAAGTTCAGCAAACGCCGCAGTTTTTCAATCTGTGCGAACAGAATCGTGGGAGGGACATTCGCTCATCATTGCGTTTTTGTTAATTATTGTCCATACACCAGGCATTTGCAAAAAACGAAATGGACGAGTCTGGCAGAGACTTGAGTGCAATGGTTTATTTCTTGTATACCACAAGAACATCTTGATGTTATAAATGACATATCAGTAGGTGTTAATCCTGTCAAGGTTTTTGTGAGAATAATATTCAAGTGAATACCATTGAACTCGTCAGGCATAAGTCCGCTGTATTTTTTTTAATTGTATTGTATAACTATATGAAATAATTAAACTTAAAACTTGTTGATTCATTTTGATGGTGAGAATTAGAATGGTCTGGGATATTTTGAAGGAAATATCACTCATCCGCCATTTCAATGGCGATTTTTTTAAATTGTTCCTGCTCTTCAAGAAAGGCATCCACCACGTCGGGATCAAAGTGACTGCCCCTGCCCTCCACAATGATGTTGCGGGCTTTACTATGATCAAAGGAAGCCTTGTATACCCGTTTGGAGGTTAGGGCATCATAGACATCGGCCACCGCCATGATTCTTGCAGACAGGGGGATGTCTTCGCCTTTGAGTCCCTGATTGTATCCGGAACCATCCCATTTTTCATGGTGACACCGGATGATCTCTTTGGAAACCTTGAGAAAGGAAGCATCTCCGTGAATTCCTGAAATTTTTTCCGCCTCTTCAATGGCAAGCCAGCCATGTTCTGTGTGTTTCTGGATCTCTTTGAACTCACTCGCTGTGAGTTTTCCCGGTTTAAGAAGGACGGCATCGGGCACCCCCACCTTACCGATGTCGTGCATGGGAGCCGATTTGAACATCACCTCAATGGTGTGCTCATCCAGGCGATCTTTAAACCCGGGGGACAGACGCAATCTTTTGGCAAGAACTTTAACAAAAATGGCGGTGCGTCGGATGTGCATGCCGGTCTCCTTGTCCCTTGTGGCGGCAAGGGAGGTGATGCCGATGAGGGTTAGATTTTGGGCAGCCACCATGTCCCGGGTTCTTCTGATCATTTTTTTCTCTTCCATGCGAAATCGAATAACACTTAACAGGGAAAAATTTACAAACAGGGTAATAAACGGGTAGGTCACAGAGATAAAAATTTGCATTTTTTGCAAAAAGAACAGCTCCATAAACCAGAGCAACATTGTTATCCCGGCCAGTGTCAGGGTACAGGGCCATGGATTAAGGAACACAAGCATCAGGGTGGACAAAAGCCCTATCAATAAGACCAGAACCCATTCCATGCCCATGGCCCAGGAGGGGCGGGCCAGAAGGTTTTGATTTAAAATATTATCCATTGCCGTGGCATGGATTCCCACACCAAAATAATATTGTTCCAGGGGGGTGGTGTGGTGATCTCCCAGGCCAGATGCCGATGTTCCCATGAAAACAATTCGGTTTTTCAGGATACCGGGGTCAACCTTTCCCTGGAGAATATCACTGGCAGACAGGGTTATGAAAGGGGAGGTTGATTTTCGAAAATGCAGCAAAAGGTGGCCCTGGGACGACACGGGTATGGTAAGATTTTTTATGGACACGGATGTCAGACCGGCCGCACTGCTTTCAAGCGAGACCTTGTTGGTGTCCATGGCCAGCATGAGGGTGGCAAGGGAGAGGCTGGGATAAAATTTGCCTTTGTACCCCATAATAAAAGGGGTTCTGCGGATAATGCCGTCGCTATCGGAAAGGGCATTGACAAACCCGCTTCCCTGGGTGGCCTGTAAAAATTGGGGCAGGGCTGCCAAGACTCCTTTCCATGGGGGGAACCATTGAAATAAATCGGTGTGAGAGTCCTTGGAGATCAGGGTCGTGTCCAGGGGCAAAAGGCCGGGGGGCAAATGGGCGGTCTCTTGCCCAAGGAATTTACAGGCCAGAATAAAAGGCCCTTGCCGTAAAACTTGGGTAAGGTTCAGGTCATTATCAAGCAGGGTATCTGATGGTGATACAATGGGAATGCTGATACCGGAACGTTTTTTAAGGGTACTTAGCGCCAGATGGATGGAGGTCCTGTCCGGTTCCGACAATAAAATATCCATGCCCACGGCCCGGGGCGATCCCTGGGTGATGATGGTGCAAAGTCTTGCCAGCAGATCCCGGGACCAGGGCCATTGTCCATAGGCTTCAAGGCTCTGATCATTGATATCCACAATCACCGGCTGGGGGGTGGTTCCTCGGTCGGTGAGGGAAAGATGCATGACATCGTAGAGTTTTTGATCCAGAAAGGTTACAAAGGCAGGGCGATACAGAAAAAAACAGATGAAAAAAAGGGTAAGGAAAAGGCCCGCACTGAAAATGGTTTTTCTTCCCCGGTTTGGGAAGAGGGTCTTTTTTTTATCTGGACTGTTTTCTTTCATAAAAAATAAATGCCTTTTTTAAACGATGCCTGATTTAAGCCACAGGGTGATGTTCTAATTTCGGCCACTTTGATATGGGAAGGTGGTGGAAATCAAGTTCCCCAAAAGGCTTATGACATCCTTTATCTGACCTCAAAAGTAATTTACAATTCTTTGAAAAAATCCCTGTCCCTGCAAATGGAAAATGCTCAAAGAAAATGTAAATTACTTTTGAAGGATGCGAGGCTCACCTCACAATGACTTCAACCCTTCGGTTTTTAGGTTCCGGTACATCATCCGCCGTTGGAACAAGGGGATTTCCTTCCCCGTGGGAACTGGTTTGGATAAATCGGGCATCAACACCCTGCTCTAAGAGAAGATTCAACACCCGTTGGGCCCGCTTTAAAGACAGGGCAATGTTGGCGTCTTCGTTACCCACACGATCAGAGTGACCTGCCACGCTGATATCCATGGAAGATCGGTTTTTGATTTCAGTCACAATTCCAGGTACCTGGGCCAGGGATTCTTCTGTGAGAGTATCCGATCCGCCTTTAAATTGAAGAATAAATTTTATCGGCAACTCAGGTTCTGCACCCAGCACAGATCCAAAACGGGCCTGGATCTCTTTTTTCTCAATGGCAACGGCCTCCTGGGGGGCCGTCTGTTCTCGCAGGGTAACACCATAGCCCGCCTGATCAATGAGCGTGGTTCCATGGGCATTGGTGATTTCCACCTGGCCCACATGGTTGTCATGATCTGGCAGCAAAACCACTGTGGTTTTGTTGCATGAACATCCTGTAAACAGACAGATCATCATCAGCATAAAAACTGCTATCAATGGTCTGAAAGATGGGCGGCTAATAGTGCGTTTTGTGATATTTTTTTCCCGGTGTTTCCGAGAAATTGAGTTGAATTTTGATCTCATTGAAACTTTCCTGTTTTGTTTGAAATTTGATTTTTGAATAACTGCCACGGGCAGACCGTATTCTGGCCCCGGCCTACCCACAACGAAGCATAAAAGACTATTATACGTATCTATTCTTTCATATAAGTGGACATGCCCTGCTGGACACAACGAATATTGGGTCGTAGACGCGGAGCCAAATGGCATTAT
>CAYSSE010000305.1:0-4872 GCA_964433355.1 uncultured Desulfocicer sp. | reverse complement strand
GGCCAATTGAGCCGTCTAACGGTTCCGGGCCGGGCCCATTACCCGTCGGGGGGGGGGCGGCATGATATCTCTTCAACCCAGAATCAAAAAGGTTTTCAAATTTTTTTGCCAAAATAACACGAAAATCAGAGATAAGAATCTAAACGATATCTAACCCAAGGGATATTCACTTGATGCCTTTTACCATGAAAAACAATTGGTTTAAAATACCGGGCCTGCTCTTTGTTTCTGTTCTCGTTTTCCAGATTCTTTTAGCTGGAGCAGATGCCTTTGAAGTTCAAATGCCACCCCGTCACATATTATTACTGCACTCCTACCATTCAGATATGACCTGGGTGAAAAACATTGAAAAAGCTGTTTTGGATGAATTGAGCCCCGACAGCGCTAATAATCTGATCCTGCACATTGAATACCTGGATTCCAAGCGGTATCATGATCCCCAGCACTACGAACTCATGGAACAATCCCTGGCCCATAAATATCGGGACCTGAATCTGTCTTTGATCATGTGTACAGACAACAACGCTTTTAATTTTCTGCTTCAACGCCGGAAAAAACTTTTTCCCGGAGTGCCCATTTCCTTTGGCGGGGTTAATAATTTTAACAAAGAGATGCTCCAGGGACATGACGATATCACCGGGGTGGCTGAGGTTATTTCTCCGGTGACCACCGTGGATCTTATGGAGCGGCTTCATCCCAACCTGAAACATATTTATGTCATCAATGATTATCTCACCACTGGCCGGGCCTGGCAGCGGGACATTGAAGTCGCGTTGAAACCCCTTGGCGGTACCCTTGACATTGAGTTCAATGAAAACCTTTCCATAACCCAACTCCAGGAAAAAATTAAGGGCTTTGACAAAAATACCGCTATTTTATTGGGGTCTTTTTTTTCGGACCGGGAGGGTACCTATCTCACCTATGAAAGTGTGGGATCAAAGCTCACCGCCATGAGTCCCGTGCCGGTGTATTGTCTGCTTGATTTTAACATCCGGGACGGTGTGGTGGGGGGAAATGTCATCAGTGGGTATTCCCAGGGCCGGGAAATGGCGCGTCTGGGGAAAGAAATTCTGGCCGGCGTTCCGGTTGCCAGCCTTCCCGTTGTTCATACCGGTGTAAATGCCTATCTGTTTGATTTTAATCAACTTGAACGTTTTAATATACCCATGGATCGGCTGCCAGCCCATGCCCTGGTATTGCATCGTCCTTTTTCGTTTTATGAGACCTATAAGGCCTTGATCTGGGTCACAGTGGGGGCATTTCTTTGTCTTTTGATGATATTGGTGATACTTATCATGAATATCCATTCCCGCAAGCGCACAGAGGCCCAATTGAAAGATTCGGAAGCCCGGTTTCGCACTATTTTTGATAATGCCACGGAGGGCATTTTCCAGATCATTCCCCAGGGGGGCTTTCTGGCCAGTAATCCGGCCCTGATAAAGATGCTGGGTTTTGATGACCAAGCCTCTTTAATTGCTTATTACCAGGATATTACACAACGGCTTTATGAAAATCCCCATGACAGGGAACGCCTTCTTCAACGCCTGAACCGGGAAGGAGCTCTTCAAAATTTTGAAACACGCTTGAAGCTCCGGGATGGCAGATCCATCTGGGTATCAGTGAATATTCATCTGGTGCGTGATGACCAGGGCACCATCCTTTATCATGAGGGTACCATCAAAGATATTTCCCAGAGAAAGCAACACGAAAAGCTGATGAAGGCCCAGGAGGATGAGCTTCGGCATCACCGGGATAGATTAAAGGAATTGGTGGAAGAGCGAACCCAACAGCTTGCCCGGGCCAATGCCGATCTGGCCGCCAAGAACGATGAACTGGAGCAAATTGTGTACGTGGCCTCCCATGATTTAAGATCGCCTCTGGTGAATATAGACGGGTACAGCAGGGAATTGACCTATGCCATGGAGGATCTGCGCCGGGAACTGGCCACAGTATTGGCCTCCGACATTCCCCCGGCGGTGACGGTTCTGCTGGATGAAGATATGCCTGAAGCCTTGCGATTCATCCGCACCAGTGCCGCCAAGATGGATAAACTGCTCATGGGATTGCTTCATCTTTCCCGATCGGGGCGGGGGGTACTTTCCATTGACACCCTTGATATGAATGTCATGCTGTCCCAGGTGGTTGATTCCATTGAATATCAAATTAAGGATGCCGGCGTGGAGGTGGTTGTTAATGATCTGCCGTCCTGCCAGGGGGATGGGGTGCAGATAAACCAGGTGTTTTCAAACCTCATCGGCAATGCATTGAAGTTCCTTGATCCCCTTCGACCGGGGAAAATCCAGATCAGCGGCAACGTCCAGGAGCACCGGGCCATTTATTGCGTGGAAGATAACGGCATTGGCATGAATCCTAAATTTGTGCCTAAGATATTTGAAATTTTTCATCGGCTGAACCCGGCTCACAGCCAGGGAGAAGGATTGGGGTTGTCCATTGTCAAGCGGATTCTGGATCGATTGGAGGGGGCCATTTGGGTGGAATCTGAAAAGGGGGTGGGCAGTCGTTTTTATATTTCATTACCCTGCCCGGTTGATGTAGAATCCAATGTTTGAATGTTATGGAAAATAATATCCTGAAAGCGTAAAGCAGGTCTGGAGTGATGGAGTGATATAAAGGATGTCCATGCAGGCACTTCAGGCCTGGCATCCCAAGTTGATTTTTAACAGGGAGAGACACAAATGGAAAAAAATGTCGTGATTCTATTGGCAGAGGATGATGAAGGACACGCGGGTTTAATTAAAAAAAATCTGTCACGGGCAGGCATTGTCAATGAAATGCTTCATTTCAAGGATGGACAAAAGGTCCTGGATTTTCTGTTCTGTCAGGGAGATGGCCCCCATCGAAAGACCGGGATCCCCCACGTGCTTCTTCTTGATATACGCATGCCCCGGGTGGACGGCTTTGAGGTGCTTGCCCGGGTGAAAAATGACCCGGAATTGCGCAAAATGCCCATTATCATGGTCTCCACCACGGATGACCCCCGGGAGGTGGCTCGTTGCCATGAGTTGGGATGCAGTAATTATGTTACAAAACCCATTGATTATGATAAATTTGTCAATGCCATCCGGAGCCTGGGACTTTTCCTTGCAGTGGTGCAGATCCCTGAAATTAATGGAGTCATGGAAAAGTGAAGGATACATTCCAGGATAAATCTGACGACGTTTTCATGGAAAAAGAGATACTGATGCGGGTGCTGGTGGTGGAGGATGATGAAGGGCTGAACCTTCTGGCACAAAAAGCGCTGAAACGGGTGGGTTTTGAGACAAAGGGGGTGCTCACCGGGGCCGATGCCTTGGTTTGTATCTTGGAAGATCCGGACAGAATCCTTCTGGTGGATCAGTTTCTTCCCGACATGACCGGAACCGAATTGATCAAAACTTTGCAGGATCAGGATTTCCAGATTCCCTTTGTGGCGATGACCGGCCAGGGAAATGAGAAAACCGCAGTGGAAATGATGAAAATGGGTGCCCGGGATTATCTGGTGAAGGGGTTTGATTTTTCTGAGCAACTGCCCAATATTTTTCGTCGGGTGGTGCGGGAACTGGAAACCGAAAGGCGCCTTGCCCTTGCCGAAAGCCAAACCCTGCATCTTCAGGAGCAGTTTGCCCAGGCCCAGAAGCTCGAATCCATTGGACGTCTGGCCGGAGGGGTGGCCCATGACTTGAATAATTTGCTCTCCCCCATTCTGGGCTATGGAGAGATGCTCCTGGAAGATACCCTTGAGAATGATCCCAGCCGGGAGCCGTTGAACCAAATCGTTCATGCCGGCAAGCGGGCAAGGGATTTGGTACGCCAGCTTCTGGCCTTCAGTCGCAAGCAGACCCTTGAATTTGCGCCCCTTGATCTAAACGAGCTGTTGATCCGATTTGAAAAACTGCTTCGTCGCACCATCCGGGAGGACGTGGCCATTCATTTGAAACTGGATCCGTCTCTTCCCTTTATCAAGGGGGATGTGGGGCAGTTGGAACAGGTGGTGATGAACCTTGTGGTCAATGCCCAGGATGCCATGCCCGATGGGGGGGATTTGTCCATAACAACCACTGAAATTGAGCTGGATGGAACCGATGTTGAACGATTTGAAGGCGGAATCCCCGGACCCCATGTGATACTGACGGTGAAAGACACGGGGGCTGGAATGACGGCCACCACCCTGGAACACCTTTATGAACCCTTTTTTACCACCAAGGAAATCGGTAAAGGTACGGGGCTGGGGCTGGCAACGGTGTACGGTATCGTGAAACAGCATGGGGGAACCATTCAAGCACAAAGCAAATCCGGAGAGACCCTATTCAGGGTCTATCTTCCGGTGTTTCTGGAAGGTCTGATAGCACAGATACCCCAAACAGTGAATACGTCTTCCTCTGATGAGGCCCGGCGGGGCGAGACCATTTTGCTGGTGGAAGACAATGAACAGGTCAGGGATCTCACAGAGATTATTTTAAAGCGGGAAGGGTATGAGGTACTGGTGGCGGAAAATGGAAATGACGCCATGGGGCAACTGGCCAACCAAGCTGTACGGGTGCATCTGCTTCTCACCGATGTGGTCATGCCTGAAATGAATGGTAAGGAATTATTTCAAAAGGTGTCAAAACTTTATCCCGAAATTAGGGCCATTTACATGTCCGGTTACACCGATGACGTGATTGCCCATCATGGGGTTATGGATGCCGGGGTTCATTTTATTCAAAAGCCCTTTGCCGTGAATGCGCTCACCACCAAGATCCGTGAAGTGCTGGATCAATGAGATACAATTAAATGTTTATCCATTGATTAAAGACCCTGTTGATTTAGTACAAATCGCTGGATTATAGATACAATATGCTGGATATTAAATTATCCAATATCAAGATGTTG
>CAYSSE010000304.1:0-4881 GCA_964433355.1 uncultured Desulfocicer sp. | reverse complement strand
TGGGCCGTCTACGGTTCCGGGCCGGGCCCATTGCCCGTCGGGGGGGGGCGGCATAGTGCCATTATTCCTACAGGATAACAGTAGCACCTTCATAAAAGCCCCTTATAAAGATGTTTACATTTTTTTTACA
The DNA here is from genome assembly GCA_964433355.1 of uncultured Desulfocicer sp. Lineage (GTDB taxonomy): Bacteria > Desulfobacterota > Desulfobacteria > Desulfobacterales > Desulfobacteraceae > Desulfocicer. The sequence continues at coordinate 4,751 of CAYSSE010000304.1, read as the reverse complement.
AAGAATTTTCTATTACATGACAAACAGATAACTATCTAAAACAATAGCAAATAAATACAAATTAAGATGTTAAAAATTAAAAAATAAATTGAAATAAAAGCAGCTTGACTTGTGTTTCCATTTTTTCTCGATTATATGGTTGAGGTTATGACTTTACATAGAGAAAAAATAGCCGTTGTGGGACTTTCCGGAATTTTTCCCGGGGCCAATGACGTGGATGCCTTTGGCAAAAATATCATGGCAAAAAAAGAGGCCATTATTGATGTGCCACCCGGACGATGGGCCATTTTACCGGATAAGGTTCATTCCACCACCTATTTACCGGATAAGGTCGCCTCAAAGCGGGCGGGATTGATCACTGATTTTTCCTTTGATCCCCATGGATTTGCCCTGTCACCAGAGCTTTTATTAAGCCTTGATCCCCTGCATCATCTGGTGCTTTCGGCAGGACAGCAGGCCATTTCCCATTGCCATTGCACAAAACAACTCAAGGCAAAGACCGGGGTGATCCTTGCGGCCATCGCCCTTCCCACCCAATGCACCTCAGAGATTGCATGGCAGGTGATCATGGAAAACCGGGGTCATGAACTAACCCGGGCCCAGGCCCTGGCAGCCGGGGTGGTATCGGTACCGGCGGCACTGCTGGCAAGGGCCATGGGATTCCAGGGAGGGTGTTTTACACTGGATGCGGCCTGTGCATCTTCCCTTTTTGCCATCAAACTTGCCTGTGATCAACTGACCCTGGGCCGGGCTGATATGATGATTGCTGGCGGTGTTTCTCGTCCGGACTCCCTCTATACACAAATCGGATTTACCCAGTTAAAAGCCCTTTCTCCTTCCGGCAGATGTTCACCCTTTGACAGGCAGGCCGATGGCCTTGTGGTGGGGGAAGGCACTGGTATGGTGGTTTTAAAACGCATGACAGATGCCCTGGCCTGCGGAGATACCATCCACGGTGTCATCACCGGAGCTGGCTGGTCAAATGACATTGGCGGTAACCTTGTAGCTCCAGCCTCGGACGGCCAGATCCGGGCCATGACCACCGCTTACAAACAGGCTGGATGGTTCCCCAATGATGTCCAGCACATTGAATGTCATGGCTCTGCCACACCCGTGGGCGATGGGGTGGAATTAAACTCCATGAAAACCCTGTGGGAAGACGCTGGCATTGGCAACGATAACAATGCCACCTGTGCCATCGGGTCTGTTAAATCCATGGTGGGCCATCTGCTCACCGCAGCCGGGTCCGCCGGATTTATCAAAACCCTCATGGCCATGAAGGCAAAACAGCTTCCCCCCTCCCTGAACTTCACAGCCCCGCCAGAAAATAGCCCCCTTTATCAAACGCCCTTTCGGGTGCAAAGTGATCCTGAACCCTGGGTACCCCGTTCCCTTTCCGGAGATAAATCCATTCCCATGGCCCGGCGTGCTGGTATCAGCGCCTTTGGCTTTGGCGGCATCAACGCCCATGTATTGGTGGAAGAGTTCCGAAAAGAGATCCCCACTTTTTATTACACCACTGATGATTCCACCACTGACAATGCGGATAAAAACAGTGACCATGATGTCGGTGCCAGGGAACAATGTGCATCCTTAGAAACCACCGCTGGTATTACTGCCCGGGATCAGAACACAGGCTCCATGGAACCCAAGGATGCATCATCCAAGGCTAATAAAAATTCCCTTGACCACCCAAACAGGGTTGCAGTGGTTGGCATGGGAATCATAACCCCCCGGGCAGCGGATATTGATGCCCTTAAACGAATGATGCTTTCATCTGAAGGCAATCTGGAAGGCAATCCTGAAGGCGACATTGCCCGCACACCAGACTCCCCCTGCCCTGGCACAACCGGACAGTGGATGGATGAGATCAAAACCTTTGCCGGAGAATTTCACATCCCCCCCAATCAGATCCCGGATCTTCTTCCCCAACATCTGGTGATGCTGAAAGCGGCCATGGCCGCCATTAAAGATGCTGGTATTGCCCCCCGTCCCCACAAGAATCAGGGGCTTAGAACCCGGTTTGGCGCAGCCATTGGTATTGAGTTTGACCATGGTGCCACTGATTTTCATCTTCGCTGGCTGCAAAACCAGGGTGACACAAATCCTTCTGAACTGCATCCGACTGGACAAATAGCGACCCCGGAATCCAGCATTCCCCCCCTCACAGCCAACAGAACATTGGGGGCATTGGGAGGCATTGTGGCCAGTCGCATTGCCAGAGAATTTCAATTGGGAGGCCCCTGCTTTACCCTTTCCGCCGATGCCAATTCCGGATTAAAAGCCCTTGAGGTGGGAATTAATGCCATACAGGCCAAAGAAACCGATCTTTTTTTATGTGGGGCCGTGGACATGGCTGGAGACATACGGCAGACATTTCTTTCCCGGTGCCTTGAATCCCATGACAACTTTAAAGAAGCATCCCAGAACAACATAAATATTCAAGCCCCGGTATGGTCAGAAGGGGCCGTGGCTGTGGTGCTTAAACCGTTGGAAAATGCCCTGGCTGACGGGGATAGAATCTACAGTGTCATCACTGCCACCGCCAGTTCTTGCGGCGGAGAGATGGCCGCTGAAAATTCATCCACCACCCCTGCCCTGGAAAAAGCCTTGGAGACAAGCCTTGGAAGCACTCTGGATCAGGGAAATATCTCTTTTTCGGATATTGACATTCATATGCTCCAAGGCCATGGGGCCAGCTATGCCCTTGAATTGGGGCTATTGAAAGGGCATCTTCAATCTCCAGAAAAAATTCACCATTCAAAAAAAACAACGGGGCTTCCCACAATGGGAACAGCTTCTGCTTCACGAATTCTGGGCCATACCTTTGGCATTTCTGGACTTGCCTCCATGGTGCAGGCATCCCTTGGCCTTTATCATGGATTAAAACCCAACATTCAACCTGACTCCATATCCAGCACGGATTCCTTTTCCCGGAAACAACCCGTATCCCCACTACATGGTTCCATGACCCCATGGGTGGAGCAATCATCCACAGATGACATCTCCCATGCCTGTCATGCCTGTGTGACAAGCATCACCCGGGACGGAGCCTGCGGGCATGTGATATTAAAAGCGTTCCCCAGGGGAAACAAACCTCTTTTGTCTGAAAGGATGATGGCATTATCCCCGGAATCACATCCCGAAACGCCTATTTCCCCAAATTCTACATCCCTGAAAAAAACTCGGCGGACAGATTTTATATCTGATAACTCCCCGAAAAATATGATTGTTCTAAAAGCCCACCGGTTTCCCTCTAACCAAAAGTTCATCAACATGCAAAGCATGTCTGTTGCAACTTTTGGTTGGAAGGCGAGCGCAGCGAGTCCTTCCAACAAGGTGATTCCCCTGCATATACCCGATCACGATCAGAGCATAGATGCAAAATTGAATTCTAAAAAAACACTGAATCCCAAGAACGCGTTACCCCATGGCCCCAGGAAGGGAGTACCCCATGATTTTCCTGGGTCAAATTTCCCAGACAATTTTGCTAAAAACAGCCTGACAGAATCCGTGACCCTGACCAGCAAAGCCCACATGAAATTCCTGGAATTGTCCAGTGAGAATACAAAAGCCTTTGAGACGCAATTTAACACCCTGACCCATCTGGCATCTGCCTTGGTAAACTCTGGAAGCTACGCCCCGGATGTATTCATGGATTTTCCTTCTGGGACAGATGGTTTGGCCCCCCCCATTGTGAAGAAAGATAACGCCACTGCCCCGGAAGATGTAGAACACCCCCCTCTATTTAACCGCCAACAATGCCTGGCCTTTGCAGTGGGAAATGCCGGCACAGTGATGGGGGAAAAATTTAACGTCATTGATACCTACCCCGTGCGGGTGAGACTACCGGATGACCCCCTGATGCTGGTGGATCGCATCCTCTCCATTGAAGGAGAAATGCTCTCCATGGGGCCGGGTAAAATCATCACCCAGCATGATGTTAAGCCCGGTGCCTGGTACCTTGACGGGGGCAAAGCACCGGTTTCTATTTCCATTGAAGCGGGTCAGGCAGACCTTTTTTTATGCTCATGGATGGGAATTGACCACCAGGTAAAGGGACATCGCCGATACCGCCTGTTGGATGCCAGGGTAACCTTTCATCGCCCCTTGCCCCAACCCGGTGAGACCATAGAGTATCACATCGTCATAGACCGCTTTTTAAAACAGGGAGAGGTATATCTTTTTTTCTTTCACTATGAGGGATACATAGATAATGCCTTGTTTATATCCATGCGGGACGGATGTGCCGGTTTTTTCACCCCCCTGGAGGTGGAAAATTCCGGTGGTATTATCCTGAAAAAAGAGGAAACCGTTATGGACAAACGCTTCCTTGACTTTCAATTTCCCGTACAGGTACAAACAGAACAATATACTGAAAATCAGGTGGAATCCCTGCGCCGGGGAGACTTGGGAACCTGCTTTGGGAGTATGTTTAACGACCTGATCCTGGGAAAAAAATTACGCCTTCCCGGGGGCCGCATGCACCTCATTGACCGAGTCATTGCATTTGATCCCACAGGGGGACGATTTGGACTTGGCATCATCATTGCCGAAGCAGACATCCACCCCGATGACTGGTTTCTCACCTGTCATTTTGTGGATGATAAGGTGATGCCCGGCACCCTGATGTATGAATGCTGCGCCCATGCACTGCGTATTTTCACCCAGCGTGTGGGCTGGATCTCCCTTCGGGATGATGTCCATTATGATATCATTCCCGGAATGGAAAGTGACCTCAAATGCCGGGG
>CAYSSE010000303.1:0-4924 GCA_964433355.1 uncultured Desulfocicer sp. | reverse complement strand
GCTATTCTGTTCTTCACCTGCAAAATAGATGCCAACCGTCGTTTGCGCTCATAGGGTTTCGGCATATCTAAACTGGAAAAGTGCATTGACATTTTTATTTAAAATGCGTGAAAACCCCAACCAAAGAAAGGAGATATTTCCAATGAAAGACACCAGGCTTCTCAGACATATTGTCGTGGCCATGGTTCTGTTTCTCGGCGTGCTCTGGTCTTTCAACTCAGCCGCCCAAAAGGAAACAGGCGATTTTCCAAAAGCCCGTTTCATTACAGACGCCCAGTGGGTCAAGTCACATCTGGATGATAAAAATCTTGTGATCGCCGATGTCAGGTCGGACAAATATTTTGACGGATCGCTTATACCCGGCGCCATCCGGTTGGATTGGTCTGAATTTAGATTCAACGATACCGGAAATAACCTGGCTGAAACCTTTGCCGGCGTCAAGCAGGCCCAGGAGATTCTTGGTCGCCACGGTATTACCCGAGAAGACACTATCGTGCTTTACGACTCGGTTGAACGGGACGGCGGGGCAACAGCATCCTATGTTTTCTGGGTACTGGATGTGCTTGGCCATGAAAATAAAAAAATCCTGGAACGCGGCATTGATGCCTGGAAAGATGCAGGGTTTGACCTTGTGACAACCCCCAGGCAGCCCCGGGCCCTGCTTTACCAGGCCCCCTCCGGGTCCCTTCAAAGGGAAAAGCTGATTGACGGTGAATTTGTTTACAGACGTCTGGGAGATTATTACTACCAGATCATAGATGTACGGTCAAAAGATGAATATATCGGGAATAAAGGGACAAAGGGTCTGGATGGCTCCCCGCTGAAGCTGGGACATATTCCCACGGCCGTGAACATCAATTACCAGGACGCTTGGGCAGATACTTCGAGCAAACAGATCAAGTCCTATGATGAGCTCCGCAGTCTTTACGCCGGTCTTGATTCATCAAAGGGTGTCATTGTGTATTGCAATTCAGGGCGCCGCAGTTCTTTTTCTTATTATATTCTCCGCCTCATGGGCTTTGACAGGGTTTCTACCTACGAGGCCTCTTGGAAGGAGTGGGGAAATCCTGACCAGTTTTTTCCGGTTGAAACCCGGGAAAATGTCCTGGCAGGTGCACGGTTGCCTGAAACCTCAACCCAGACCGCCTCGACCCGGAAGCCTGCCGGAGATCAACAGACACCCGGCAAATCGGCATCCGGAAAGCCCTCTGGCGGTTATATTTCATGTGGAGGTTGATCATGAATAAAAAGAACTCTACACCATCTCCTTATTGGCGATGGCTTCCCGGAGCATTTGCCCTGGCAGGCATCATTGTCTTTATTTTTGCAACATTCGGTCCGCCCGCTTCTTCCAGTGGATTTGTCAGTACACTCAAAGGGGCTCTTGAGATTGCTTTTCCGGATTACGTAGCGTCCAAGGCCCACTATATCATGATTCCAGATACCGGCTCCTGGCTGTTTGCCTTTGTCCTCGGAATGGCCATTGGTGGTTTTGTTGCAGCCCGGACCTTCATCATACCGGTTCGTGATGTGCCTGAAATCTGGGAAAAGCGGTTTGGAAAAAGCCGTGCCAAGCGCTTTGCAGCGACCTTTGCAGGAGGTTTCATTATCCTGTTTGCCTCCAGGCTGGCCGGCGGCTGCACCCTGGGACTTTTTATTTCCGGGTCAACCCAGCTGGCCATAAGCGGATTGTATTTCGGGGTACTTATTTTTGCCATTGCCATGCTCACGGCCCGGATTATTTATGGAAACACAGGAAAGGAGGAACAATGACTTCTGAAATAGTGCTTGGATTACTATCCGGTATCGCTTTTGGCTTTGTCATCCAGAGAGTTGGTGCAACCAATGCCGATAAGATGGCAAAAGCACATCTGATGATCGAAGCGGCCATCCCAAAATTCATGCTCATGGCGGTTATCCTGTCCGCCATCGGTCTTTTCGGACTCCAGATCGCAGGTATCGGCCGCACCCAGGTGCTGCCGACCAGTCTGGTGGCCACCGGCCTTGCTGGCCTGTTATTCGGTATCGGCTGGGGCCTTTGCGGCTATTGCCCGGGAACCACCTGGGCTGCAGCGGGAGAAGGCCGGATGGATGCGATTTTCGCCCTCATTGGCGGGCTTGCCGGAGCAGCACTTTTTGCCCACCTGCACGAGGTGCTCATCCCGTTGCTTTACGAACCAACCAATGTGGGGCAGATTACCCTGGTGGACTGGACAGGCAGCACACCACTATCTATTCTCCTCCTTACCGTAGTATTCGGTGGCTGCATCGCCGTCATCAACAGGCTATGGGATAAAAAAGACAATGCTTAAACAGGCAAAAACACCGGCTGTTTTTATAGGGGCCGTGTTTCTGGTGCTTATATCGTTGGGCTGTAGCACGTCTGAAACGACTTCTCCCGCCCTGGAAGTTCCCAGAGGATATGTCCCGGTCCTTGAGATTGAGATAGAGGGCCGCCTGCTTTCTTTCGGGCCATTCGTAGGGTATTATTTCCGGCCCTGGGATACTGATGATCTGAACCGGATCGATTTCGTCTGTTTTAATGAGCGTTCGTTTTATACCCGGGATTTGCCGGAAAATACCCTGCTCTTTGAAGGTGATGCCCTGTTGACAACATTGGAGGATACCGGTTTTATGCCGGAATCCTCCCAAAGGATCACCCCGGTTTTTTTTGAGGATGCCCCCCTGCAATGGCTGAAACAAAGACCCTGTCCCCAGGACGAATTTGTTCATTTCCATTCCTGTCACGATGCCGTGGGTCCTGTATTGACGGGGTATTGGCTCCGCCACATAGGTAAAGCCAAATTTATCTATGACATGGGGGGACGTGTCAACCCGGACAGCGTCCTTTACCACGACGTCATGCCAGGAACGGACAAATTGTTTGCCCGGATTGTGGAGTTTGACCGGGGTTCGGATCCGGCAAAACTTCCTGGAACCATGGCTGTGCCATGATCATGGGGTAGTAGCGTTTATCTACTTTGAAAGGGGTAAAGACAACAATCTGGTTAGCAGCATAAATCCGAATGATTTGCCAGGTTTTATCGAAGCGTCCTTGGAACAACTGGACTGTCCTGTGGGAGAATAATCGCTGATAATATAGAACAGTGAAATCAGATCAAAGGAGACCATAATTATGCTTGAGTTGAAAAATGTCCAATTCAATGTGCCGGCAACAGGTTCGGGCAACGGTTCGGATACGACCTCACCCATTCCGATTCTTCGGGATATCAGTTTCCAATTTAAGGCTGGAGGATTCTACGCAATTACCGGACCCAACGGTTCTGGTAAAAGCTCGCTTGCCAAACTTATCATGGGGATAAACCCTCTGAGCGGTGGAGAGATAATTTTTAATGGATCCGATATCAGTGTTTTGCCGGTTCATGAACGATCTAAAATCGGTATTGTATATGGATTCCAGCACCCGGCGAGGTTCAAAGGGACCACCTTCCGTGATCTTTTGTCCATTGCCCTCGGTAGTGATGATGAAGAAGAGCTGATTCGCATCATTGCCCGGGTCGGTGTTTGTTCAACAGATTTTCTGGATAAGACAGTGGATAGCAAACTCTCCGGTGGAGAAATCAAAAAAATTGAATTGGCCACGGTCATCGCAAGCAACCCCAAGGTTGCTATCTATGATGAACCCGACACAGGAATTGACCTGTGGACCATAGGTCCTATGGTGGAGCTGCTCCGGCGTGAGCAACAAGAAAACCATACAACAACCATTGTTGTCAGTCATAACAAGGCTTTTCTTGAAGCGGCAGATACCCTGCTTCTGATCAAGAAAGGCCGGATCGCATACAGCGGGGATCTTGAAGATGCAATGCCCATGCTGGATGACCTGAGCGTCTGTACTTTTAATGATGCTTGTAAAGGAGAAACGAATGCTCAATGCTATCGATAAAAATCTGTTGAAAGAGGTTGCCGACCTGGAGACAATCCCGAAAGGGGCTTATAATATCCGAAAAAATGGAGAATTACTGGGCAGGGAAATATCTGCGAATATCAATATCGAAACCAATGAAGAAAAAAACGGTATCATCATCACCATCAAACCCGGGACGGTGAAGGAATCTGTCCATATCCCGGTAATACTCTCCCAGGCCGGGCTCCATGATGTGGTCTACAACACGTTCATCGTGGGAGAAGATTCAGACGTCACAATCATTGCCGGTTGCGGGATTCACTGCGGCAGTGACGCGTCTGAAGGACACTCCGGCATACATGAATTCAAGATTAAATCCGGAGCTCGAGTCAAATATGTAGAAAAACATGTGGCGTTAGGAGAAGGAACCGGCCGCAGAATTCTGAACCCCACGACAAAAGTCTTCATGGAAGATAATGCCTATGCGGAGATGGAATTGAGCCAGCTGGGCGGGGTAGATGAAGCCAAACGGAGCAACATGGCCGTCATTGGAGAGAACAGTGCGTTGCTGATAACCGAACGAGTGATGACCGACGGTTTTCAGAAAGCAGAATCAAGAAACGAGGTTGATCTTGAAGGCAATCAAAGCAAGTCAAACATTGTTTCCCGCTCTGTTATAAAGGGGAACTCAGAACAGGATTTTTATGTCAATCTCACGGCTCATGCGCCATGTTATGGACATATCGAGTGTGACGCAATCATCATGGATAATGGCAAAAGCCAGACAATCCCGGCACTTAAAGCGCTGCATCCGGAAGCCGAAATGACCCATGAAGCATCCATCGGCAAAATTGCCAACGATCAACTGATGAAATTAATGAGTCTGGGGCTGGACTATGACATGGCGGTCAACAAAATTATCCAGGGATTTTTAAAATAGGGGGTATCTTATGAAAAAAGACAACAGACCTAAACCAGAGAAGACGTCAGCATTGAAAAAACCAGCGGATATGGACTCCTGTACCCAGGCGCCTGAATTCGCAGAACATGCCAGGC
>CAYSSE010000302.1:0-4956 GCA_964433355.1 uncultured Desulfocicer sp. | reverse complement strand
ATTGTGCCGTCTACGGTTCCGGCCGGGCCCATTACCCGTCGGGGGGGGGCGGCATGATATCATTTGGCTCCGCGTCTACGACCCAATATTCGTTGTGTCCAGCAGGACATGCCCGTTTATATGAAAGAGTTTGGCATCCTTCATTCCTACTTTACACTTTCACAGGGTGACCACCTATTTTATGGCGATTGTCCTTTAATAAAGTGTAAACTACTTTTGAGATCATATGAAGGATGCCAAGAGTTTGAGCTAAAAAAAGCGACGTCGTGGGGAAAGCGACTGCACCTTTTCATAATCCGGACTCTTTTTAAACAAAACCCCAAGAAAGGGCACAGCCCCCTTAATCAGATCCTTTGCCCTGAAATCCCCATCGGCATTCAAGGCGCGAATCCAGTTAATCAACTCCCGGGTGGCTGGCTTTTTTTCAATGCCATCCACCTCTCTGAGGGTATAAAAAGAGTCAATGGCATGCTGTGCAAGCTTTTCATCAATATCCGGGAAATGAACAGAAATAATTTTTCTCATCATTTTGGGATCAGGAAAGGCAATGTGATGAAAATTGCACCGGCCTAAAAAGGGATCAGACAGATCCTTTTTGGCATTGGAGGTGATAATGATCACCGGGCGATGACAGACCTTTACCGTGCGGTCGGTCTCAATAATATCAAACTGCATCTGATCCAGTACATCCAGCATGTCATCCTGGAAATCAGTGTCTGCCTTGTCAATTTCATCAATTAGCAGCACCGTTCGGGTGTCTGCTGTGAATGCCTGGCCAATCTTTCCCATTTTTATGTAGGCATCAATGTCACTGACTTCCCGTTTGGAATCCCCGAATCGACTGTCATTGAGACGGGTGAGGGTGTCATATTGGTACAGCGCCTCAATTAATTTCATACTCGATTTCACATTCAGAACCATCAGCGGCATCCCCAGATTTTCGGCAATGGCATGGGCCAGCATGGTTTTACCGGTTCCGGGTTCGCCCTTTAGCAGCAAGGGCATTTCCAGGGCCATGGATATGTTGACGATGCTGGCAAGCTCTGGGTCAAGGACATATCTGTTGGCACCTGAAAATTGAGGGTTCTTTTCTCTTTTGGGCGTCATTGGGGCTCCTTTTTTTATCTTAAAAACAATGTTCCATTTATCATGGCAGGATAAAGCATCTTCAAGCGGTACTCAAGGATTTTCTTGCCCGGCGTTTACAAGTTTAAATATTGACACAGAATACACCGGATGTTATAAATTTTTAAAAAATAATTCTAACTTCGGTTACTTGGGGCACCTGCTGACCGAGGTGATCGAGTTTGGAAGCAAATTATATTTTCTTTATATTTACCATTGGGTATCCCTGTGGGGAAACCTTTGGCTAAACCCATACACAGGAGTTCGCTATGATTGGTGGAATTGGAATGCCGGAGCTGATAATTATCCTTGTAATTATTTTAATCATTTTTGGTGCAGGAAAATTACCTGAAATTGGGGCAGGCATTGGAAAAGGCATTAAAAATTTTAAAAAAGCCACAAAAGAAGTCGAATCTGATGACAAAGAACCAGAAAAATTAGATAATGATACAAAATCATAACCAGCACATCTGTTATTTCCAACCGCATTAAAGACACCGTTAATTACCCCCAGACAAAACAGGAACCCGTCCCCATGAATCCCCGCTTGTAAACCCAGGACACCAAACCCGGGAACATGTCGGGCTTCCATAAGGATCACGCTCACACTGGGGGGATAAAAATAGCAATTCCATACACTTCAATGGGTTATCCCTTTTCCAGAAAGGTACCGACACCAGAGTTCCCGACAGTTCCGGGCTACCTCCTATCCCCTACGGTGGCTGCATGATTTCATTTCCTACCTTCGTTACACGACAGCGACACCTTCATGATCCCCCCTGTTGGAAGGGAATTCTAAAGCTCATTTACCTACCTTTTGATACTCGATTTTAGTGAAGTAAACGAAGTGTCTCTGTAGTGATATACTTCTGCCATGATCGTTTATAGACACTATTGCAATAAACAGCCCTTAAATATTACAATATTGCAATCAATATCAGACAAAACATTCTGCTGCACATCGTTCAAGGCGTGAAACCCCACTCATAATACCATAAATCTGTGGCATCTTTTTTGCATAAATACCAACGAATCAGGGAAATGGTCAAAATCAAGACGCAAGCCCCCTAACCAGAAACCAATACGACAGTGGATGCCATGAAAGATGAGAGCGACGCCAGCACATTGATCCAGAAAAGAGACCAATTGATCAAAAATTTCCTGAACCACAAAGAACCCCATTTTCTGGAATTCTTTGCCGGAATTCTGGACGAATATTTCCAGTCCGCCCTGGGAAAGAGTAATGCGGCAGCTACCATGACCTTCCAGGGGAACCCCGTGGCACTGGTGGCATTGGGCGGCTACGGCCGCCAGGAACAATGCGTCCATTCCGACGTGGATCTGCTACTCTTATTTGAAAAAAAAGTCCCCCAGGAAACAGAGCAACTGATCAAGGACATCCTTTACCCCCTGTGGGACATCCGCCTTGAAACCGGGTATGCCGTCAGAACCATTAAAGAGTGTCTGGGTATGGCATGGGATCAATTTGATATCCTCACCACCATGTTGGATGCCCGGTTCATCTGCGGGGCATCCCCCATCTTTTTGATGCTGCGGGAACAATTCAGAAAAAGACTGTCATCCCGGCACCAGGGAAAAAGCTTGACCCGACTGGTTGAAAACGGCAGCCAGCGTCACCAGGATTTTGGTGACTCCACCTACCTCATTGAACCCAATTTAAAATCCGGCCATGGGGGATTACGTGATTATCACACCCTGTTGTGGTATGCCCGTATCAAGGAAGACATCCGCTGCAGAAGAGATCTGGAGCGCAACGGCTTTTTGTCCCACGAAGAGTATGAGACCCTTGAGGAAGCATTGGCCTTTATCTGGAACATCAGAAATCGACTCCATTACATCACCGGTAGAAAATGTGATCAACTCCATTTTGAACACCAGGTGGAGGTAGCAAAATTATTGGGGTTTCAGGGCAAGCACCGGCACCAGGGAGTGGAAAGCTTCATGGGGGAACTCCATGCAAAAATGGATTTCCTGAAACAAACCAATCAGCGGGTCACAGAAACTATTTTGTTAGATAAACGGGGAAAAAGATTTTCCTTTCCAGCCAGACCCACCCCTACCCCGGGCATCCAGATCCAGCGGAGACGTCTGGAATTTTTTTCCATCAAGGACATTCCCCAAAACCCTTCCCTGCTACTGAAAATTTTCGTGGAAAGTGGCCGATCCAGAACCCCCCTTTCCATAGAATCCAGAAGAATTGTGGGAGAATTTGTCCATTTGGTGGATAATAAATTTCGCAAAAACCCGTCCCATGTGAAAGATTTTGAAAAGACCCTGGCTGCTTCCTTCTGGGAGTTCAATGTCCTCAACGTCATGCTCGCCACCGGTTTTTTGGTTAAATTTATCCCTGAATTTTCCAGGCTTGTTCACAAGATTCAATACAATCAATACCACCTCTATCCCGTGGATAAACATTCCATAAGATGTGTTCAGGAGATCAACAGCCTTAAAAAAATAAAGAAAAATGACCCCAGGAGTGTTTTTTACAACACCATTCATAAAGAGGTCAAGAATCGAAGAAATCTGTTGATGGCAGCTCTTCTCCATGACATCGGTAAAGGGGATCCAGCCAGTGAACATTCCCGCAAGGGTTCAGAAATAACCGGAAAAATTCTCAAACGTTTTGGCTATCTACAGACAGACATAGAAGAGATCCGTTTTCTCATTGAACATCATCTGTTTCTTATTAAAATCGCCACCCGCCGGGATATCAGCGATGAAGAAACCGTTGTTCTATGTGCCCACAAGATAAACCGGGTGGGACGCTTGAGAATGCTTTACCTTCTCACTGTGGCCGATTCCCGGGCCACCGGCCCCAAAGCCTGGAATGAGTGGACGGAAAACCTGCTCAAAGAACTGTTCTTAAAAACAATGGGAATTTTAAAAAAGGGGGAACTTGCCTCCCGCCGAGCCACCAAAACCATTCAAAAGAAAAAAGCCGATGTGATGGCCCTTAAAAAGCCGTCATGGGATAAGAACGCCCTTGCCCGCTCACTGGATTCCATGGCCCATCGCTATCTACTCTATGTTTCCCCCGAAGAAATCATTGAACATCTTGACCTGCATAAAAAACTCGGAGATAATGATTTTTTGTGGAAAATAAAAAAGGCAGAAGATGCCGATATCCGTACCATTACCATATGTGGAAAAGACATCCCAGGGTTTTTCTTTAAACTTGCCGGTGTATTTTTCCTTAATGGTCTGAACATTGTGGGCTCCCAGGCATACGCATGGGGACACAACACTGCCCTGGATATTTTTAAAGTCATACCCCCCAGGGATCGGCTCTTTGAAACAGAAAAATGGAAAAAAGCAGAAAAGGATCTACATCTTGCCATTGCGGATGATTGCTTTCTTAATAGATTAAAAAAGAAACTGCCTGAAACATTAACACCTTCATCTGGCCAGGCCCCCATCCCCAATCGGGTTAAAATTGACAATGAAACCTCCAGCTTCTTCACCATTATTGAAGTCTTTACCTATGATTTTCCCGGCCTTCTCTTTGCCATCACCCATGCCTTGTTTCTCCAGGGTCTGGACGTGAGAAGTGCCATGGCAGCCACTAAGGTGGATCAGGTGGTGGATGTTTTTTATGTCAAAACTCTTCATGACGAGAAACTCATAGAGCCCCATGGCATTGAGTCCACAAAACAGGCCATCCTCGACGCGCTTCCAGAGCTTCTCCTTGAAAAGAAGCCCAGCTAACCCCACCCGGACACAGCTATCCACCATCCACCCTTGGTATAAAGGGCATATCCTGCTGGACACAACGAATATTGGGTCGTAGACGCGGAGCCAAATGATATCATG
>CAYSSE010000301.1:0-4983 GCA_964433355.1 uncultured Desulfocicer sp. | reverse complement strand
ATGGCCTCCAGTGTTGTCTCTTTAATTGACGATGAACCCGAAATTATCCGTTATGGTGCCGGTGATGTCAGCACCTTTGAATAAAGAGTGTATCACTTTTTTGATCACCGCCATATTATCTTCCCGGGGATAAACCGGCACCACATCACCGGTAATACCAGCCAGGACACCCGCCCATTCAATGGCATCCCCGAGATTTCCCAGCCGATCCACCAGCTGGAGATCCAGAGCCCTGGCACCGGTGAATATTCGTCCATCAGCAAGGGTGGCTATTTTTTCTTCTTCAATATTTCGACCGATTGCAACATCCTTGACAAACTGGGAATGAATCTCATCCACAACCCCCTGGAGCAACCTCTTTTCCGTATCAGCCAGATCTCGCATGGGGGAGCCCATGTCCTTATACTCACCACTTTTGATCACCACCGGAGTCAAACCGATTTTCTTGATAATTTCCTTAAAATTGGCATATTCCATGATCACGCCAATGCTGCCGGTGATGGTGCCGGGATTGGCCATGATGCCGTCACAGGCTGTGGCTGAATAGTATCCCCCCGAAGCTGCCACCGACCCCAGGGACGCCACCACTTTTTTAATCGGACGGGTTTTCATAACCTCCCTATATATCTCCTGGGAAGGACCTACTCCTCCGCCGGGGGAATCAATGCGAAGCACTATGGCCTTAATATCCGCATCATTCCGAAAGGTATTGATATCCTCTATTATTTCTTTTGAAGAAGAAATTAATCCGGAAATTTCAACAACACCCACATTTCCGGAATGCCCTCCATATCCGGTGGCAAGAGAAGCTTTAAGCACAGCCCCCCCTCCCACGATCAAGCCCGTGATAATAACAAGCGCTGCCGATGCGGCGGTGAACGCCACAAGACAAAAAAATAAAAACGGGTGTCTTCTGGAAAACATGAAATACCTCACTGCTTATTTTCTGGTTCCTGGGTTAGGGGTCTCAGGGAATATGCTTTTTAATCATCGCTGATTAGTTCAGGTGAATTAATGGTATAAAAAAGGCCGGACACAGAGATAGCTCTGTACCCGACCTAATATTTTCAGCCTGATATCATTATCATGTCCGGCAGCAGACCCCATGGAAGCACATGGCTGCAACCAGTGATATTACTTATCTTCAGACTTCGCAGCCTCCTCAAGATTGTTACGAAGCAGCTCACCAAAAGAAGATGTGGTGGGCTTCATATTTTTGGCAAAATCTTGGATAACAACCTCTTCTGCCTCGTCCTCAAGTCGTTTGATGGAAAGACCAATACGTCTTTCATCGCTGTTGATGTTCATCACCCGTGCAGTAATGGTGTCACTGACCTTGAATTGATCTGAAGGCGTCTTGATTTTTTCTTTGCTGATTTCAGACACATGGACAAGCCCTTCAATTCCCTCTTCCAGCTCCACAAAAACACCGAAATCTGTGATGTTGGTGATCACACCGGAAATTTCTGTTCCCACCTCATATCGCTGCTCCACAGTTTCCCAGGGATCTGGTTGGGTCTGCTTGATACCAAGGGAGAATCTCTCACTTCCCTTGTCAATGTCAAGCACCACGGCCTGGATGATATCGCCCTTCTTGTAAACTTCTGAAGGATGTTTGATGCGTTTAGTCCAAGAGATGTCAGAAATATGAACCAGACCGTCAATGTCATCATCAATACCGATGAAAAGACCAAAATCTGTGATATTTTTGATTTTTCCTTCAATGACAGTTCCCACAGGATATTTATCACTGATGACTTCCCAGGGATTCTCAACAGTTTGCTTGATACCAAGGGAAATTCTTCTGTTATCCGGTTTGAGATCAAGGACAACAGCCTCCACCTCTTCACCCACGGAAACCATCTTGGATGGGTGGCGAATCTTGCGAGTCCAGGACATCTCAGACACATGGATAAGTCCCTCAACACCCTCTTCTAACTCCACAAAGGCACCATAATCGGTGAGGCTAACAACCTTTCCAAGAACCTTGGAACCCACAGGGTATTTTTCCTGGGCCATGGTCCAGGGATCAGGTGTCAACTGTTTCATACCCAGAGATACCCGCTCTTTTTCCATGTCATAGGAAAGAATTTTCACGTTGATGTTATCCCCCACAGAAAACAACTCAGAGGGATGTTTCACACGGCCCCAGGAGATGTCGGTGATGTGAAGGAGTCCATCCACACCGCCAAGATCAACAAAGACACCATATTCTGTGATATTTTTAACCACACCTTCCATGACCTTTCCACTCTCAATGGAGCTGAGGGTGTTGGCCCTGGCCTCTTCGCGAACCTTCTCAAGGATAACCCGTCGTGAAAGAACGATATTACTTCTTTTTCTATTATATTTCAGGACTTTGAATTCATAGGTTTGACCTACCATTTCATCCATGTTCCGGATGGGTCGAAGATCTGCCTGTGAACCGGGAAGGAAGGCTGGCAGCCCGATGTCAACGGAAAAACCGCCCTTGACACGGCTGGTGATAATTCCTTCAATGGTGCTATCCTCTTCATAGATATCCCGGATGGCGTCCCACACTTTAACCTTGGCGGCTTTTTCCTTGGACAGAATAACTGTTTCTTCTTCTTCGTCCCAGACTTCAACCATTACCTCAACCCGATCATTCAGGTTGACATCGACATTGCCTTCCTCGTCTCTGAACTCATGAATTGAGATCTGCCCCTCAGACTTGTAACCCACATCCACCAAGACATGATCTCTGTCCACAGCAATAATGGTACCTGTTACAACCTGACCCTCTTCGAAGCGCTTGAAGCTCTCTTCATAAATACCCATCAACTCTTCCATGGTCTCTTCCCCGGTCAGAACGGGCTCAGGCGCCACGGGCACCTCTTCTTCTGCCAGATCGGGTTCAGATGCCACAGACGTCTCTTCCTCGGTCAGATCGGGTTCAGATGCTACGGACGCCTCTAATTCTTCAGCAGTTTCTAATTCTTCATTCATTTCGTTGTTCTCGTTTGTTTCAGCAATGTTATTCATTAATGTTAATCCCCCATAGACAAATTTTATACCTTTTCTTGAAAAAGTATAATCAACAATAAGTATCAGAAAGACAGGGGAAAGACAATACAAAAAATTATTTTTTTAATTGAAATTGTTGAGTCACACCCGCTCCTTCTATTGGGCAATCTTTTCCACAATCCGCTGCACAACCTCTTCCAGGGAAAGATGTGTGGAGTCAATTAAAATGGCATCCTCAGCTGGCTTCAAAGGGGCAATTTCCCGGCTGACGTCATTGGCATCCCGACTGCCCATCATTTTTTTCACTTCCGATAGATCCTGCGCCGGGGCCTGGTTTTCCTTGAAGCGTCGCAGGGCCCGGGTATCCAAATCAGCAACGAGAAAAAATTTATAGTCCGCATGGGGAAACACCACGGTTCCCATGTCCCTTCCCTCAAACACGGTGTCATTATTTTCTGCAATGGCGTGCTGCAGACCCAGCAGGGCCTTTCTGACACATGGCCGGGCAGAGATGGCCGAAGCCATCATGGATATCTCCGGAGTACGTATCAAAGAAGAGATATCTTCTCCGGAACTGGTCAGCACCGGTTCATCACCATCCATGGCAAAAGACAGGGATATCCCAGTCAAGAAAGATTCAAGCACGGCATCCTGTTCCCAGTCAATGGAACCCCGCTTCACTTCCAGGGCCACCCCCCGGTACAAGGCTCCGGTATCCACATAGATGCAGTTAAGACGTCTTGCAAGTTCCCTGCTCACACTTGTTTTGCCAGCACCGGCAGGCCCATCTATGGTGATCAGTCGTTTTGTCATGCCATTCCTCCAACCTCTGAGAGCAATTGCTCCAGCACACGAAGAAACCGCCGGTTTTCTTCCTCAAGTCCTGCGCTTATTCTAAGGTAGGTTTTAAATCCATAGGATTTCATGGATCGAACAATAACCCCCTGCGCCAGCATTTTTTGAAACACCACCCCGGCATCCATCCTGACATCCAGCAGAAAAAAATTACCCTGGGTGGGGAAGGATTGTATGCCCATCCCTGCCAGTTGTTCCTGGAGAAAATCAATGCCCTGGTGCATGGTTTTGACACTTTGGTGGAGAAATTCGTGGTCATTCAGGGCCGCCGCTGCTGCCACCTGGGCCAGGGAATTGACATTAAAGGGCTGACGAACCCGGTGAAGAATCTGTGCAATGGGGCTGTCCATGATACCATATCCCACCCGAAAACCGGCAAGGCCATAGGCCTTGGAGAAAGTCCTCAACGAGATGATTCGGGGATCTTCAAGAGGCGATGCCAGAGCATCAAAAATGGCCTTGTCCCTGGCAAACTCAATATATGCCTCATCCATAATCACCAGAACATTTTCTGGCACCTCTTTCATGAAATCTGTCAAGACCTCTTTTGTGATATGACTGCCCGTGGGATTGTTGGGATTAGTTAGAAAAATCATGGTGGTGCGGGGGGTGATACCGGATAAAATGGCATCCAGGTCAATATCAAGTCCCTTCAAGGGTACCATGACCGGTACACCGCCTGCCACCTTCACCGATATTTCATACATTAGAAAAGAGGGCAGCGGCATCAAAGCCTCATCCCCCCGCCCCAAAAACCCCTGGGCCAGCAGGGCAATGAGATCATCAGAGCCATTGCCAATAACCACATTCTCCGAATTTACGCCATATTTTTGTGCCAGCATGCCAGTCAACACGTGGCCGCTGCCGTCGGGATAGCGATGCATGTTGGCAAGGTGCTTTTGAACTGCGGCCACGGCTTTGGGGGATGGCCCCAGAGGATTTTCGTTGGATGCCAGCTTGACGGAATTTTTAATCCCATATTCCCGTTCTATTGCCTCGATGGGCCTGCCCGGTTCATAGGGATTTATGGAACTTATATATTCAGGAATATTTAATTTCATGTAACTTGATACTCTCCTCATTCTATATTGATATAACCGCCACAGGTAGATCGTATTCTGGCCTTGGCCTGCCCACAACGAA
>CAYSSE010000300.1:0-4984 GCA_964433355.1 uncultured Desulfocicer sp. | reverse complement strand
TTAGGCTTTTTAACCAAAGAGAATTTTTTTAAATTGTGTACTATGTGATTTTGAAAATAAACTTAATGATAATATCAAGATATTCCTTGAGGATCTTGAATCGGAGGAATAATGCCTAAAAGAATCGAAAAAGGTATTTGTGGCATTTGCGGGGCCGGTTGCGGTGTGAGCATCGGCCTTGAAAATGATCGAATCACCAAAATCCTGCCTTGGAAAACCCATCCCCAAGGACAACCGTGCCTTCGAGGGGTAAAGGCATCAAGCATTGTTTATGCAAAAGATCGCATCAAAAGGCCTCTGAAACGGATCGGCCCTAAGGGGAGCATTGCGTTCACCGAAATCTCCTGGGACCAGGCACTGGATGAAATTTCAGGAAAGATTCTTAATTTGGAGCGTCAATACGGACCCCAGTGTATTTCGTCTTTTTTCGGCCGGGGAAACTTTGAGGATTCTATCTGGAAAATGTTTTCCCCCAAGGAGAAGGGATTGGCCATTCCAAACTCACTTTTTATGCCCTTAGGTTCACCCAATGCTTTTTCCGTCGGTGGCATTTGCCATGTTTCTCAAGCTTTTGTTGCACCGTTTACAACCTTTGGAGCACTGGATGGTATGCTGCAGCCGGATCTCGCCCATGCGGATATCATTTTTATCTGGGGCACCAACCCGGCCACAGGTTCTCCTTTGCAGCAGTTTCTCCAGCTGAAAAAGGCCAAGGCCAGGGGGGCCAAACTTGTGGTGATCGACCCCTTGAAAACCCAAACGGCTGAAATGGCAGACCTTTGGGTGCCCATTCAACCGGGTACTGACGGAGCGCTGATTCATGGCATTTTACGTCAATGCTTTAAACTGGACCGGGTGGACAGGGCTTTTGGCGAAGGCCATTGTCAGGGTTTTTCTGAGATGGAGCAGTATGTGAAAAAATTTGAGCCAGATGTCGTACAGAAAATCTCCGGCATCAACGAAGAAACCCTTCTCGAACTGACACAATTGATGGTTTCCACTGAAAAGATTGCATACCTTACCAAGTCCGGCCTGGAGTTCAGCGATACCGGTGTCCAGGCCGTTCGAGCCCTGATCTCGCTGTGGGCCTTGACTGGACACATGGATGTCAGGGGCGGCATGATGTTCAAGCTTGGGTCACCGGATTCTCTGCCAAAGCCGGAGGTGAAATTTCCCACAGATGTTCCCCCCATAGGCATGGATCGGTATCCGGTTCTATGCAGTTTGACAAAAAACGGTCATTTCTCGGAATTTCCCCGATCTGTACTGCATGAAGACCCCTATAAAATTCGTTTTTTGCTCATTGGCGGCTCTTCCATATTGACCAGCTGGCCAAACAGCGCTCTGTATGCCAAAGCGCTCAATGCCCTTGATTACCAGGTTAGTGTTGATCTGTTCCTCAAGCAGGATGCATTATACGCCGACATGGTTCTTCCGGCGACAACCTATTTTGAAAACACCTCGCTGTGCGGATATCCCGGCGGCCCCTCGTCCCCTTCTGCACTCCAGTACCGCAAGAAAATCATCGAACCTATGGGGGAATCCATGAGCAGCTATTTGATTTATGCCAAATTGGCTGAAAGGCTCGGATATGGACATCTTTACCCCCAGACCGAAGAAGATATGGTCAGGTTCCTCACAACGGATCTGTCCATGGATTTCGAGACATTTAAGCTCGAATCCGAAGAGGGACCAGTGATGGTTCAAAAGCCGAACCCCAATTCGAATAAAGAGAAAAAATGGCTTTCAGGAGACCTTCGTTCGGATAGGAAACCCGGGTTTAACACCCCTTCTGGGAAATGGGAGATCAGTTCGACACTGCTGAAAGAACATGACCATGATCCCCTCCCAGTATATACTCCTGTCTCAGAAGGGCCTCAAAATAAGGAACTTAGTGATGATTTCCCTCTTACCCTGATGTCTGGTGCCCGCATCATGCAGTCGACTTACAGAAGCCAGCACCAGAATATTCCCAGCCTTGTCAAGCTTCAACCAAATGCGGAAGCCATCTTGCATCCCCACGACGCCGTATCTCGAAACATCTCCAGCGGTGATTCGATATGGGTCAAAACAGCAAGGGGCAAAGTCCGATTTGTCGCCCGGGTTACTGAAAAAATCACCCAAGGGGTGGTGGAAGTAAACCAGGGTGGGGGCTCGCCTAACCAGGTTGACGGATGGAAAAACAGTAATGTTAATTTACTGACGGACGATCAAAACTGTGATCCCATCACAGGTTTTCCTGTCTTCAAGGCGCTTCTTTGTGAGTTGGAAAAGATTGAGGCAGACTGTAAATAAAAGCACTGGCAAGGCTTGAAGCCACATGCAGGAAAAAAGAACCCTCGGTATTATCAGAAGAACCTTGATCATAGGAAAGCTAAAATCCACATAAATTCTTTATCTTTCAAACGATACCCTGACATGGGTACCTTCCCTTTCAAAAACACCGTTTTGAAGCGGGATAAGATATTTTTTCAATGATTTAAACATACAGTTTGAACCATTCCCAACCAAGCGTATTGTTTCCAAGGATAGTATTTGAATGGTTGAATATTTGAAAAGTCCAATATACCGTAATGGAATTTTGATTGATTTTATTGTTCTATTTTCTATATAATTGAATTAATATTGTGAGAACCATATTCAACATTTATCTGACAGCAAAATTTAAATTCAAGGATTTGAATAATGGGAACCAGATATTTATTTGAAAAAGCCGTAAAGATAGCTCAAAATTTGTCACCTCCTGAAAAAGTCATTGTTAAAAACCTGTGCCATGACATACGAAAATCCCAGGAAGAACTGATTGCAGCCGCAGATGATGCCATGTGCAGGTGTATCATGCAATGCAAAGGGATCTGCTGCCGGAGTCTGGACATTGATTCAATTTTCAGTCTGTGGGATTTTATTTTTATCCTCATGCTGAAGCCCGGCCTGAAAGATGAAATGCAACAACGCCTGAACGCCCATTCTCCCCTGTATCTTTCTCCCTGCCCATTCCTCATGGGCGGCAAAGGCCCCTGTATCTTCCCGGACGGAATAAAAGCACAGATATGTGTTATTACCTTTTGCTCAAATGATGAAAAGATCAGAAAACCTGTTAAATCTGTAAATTTGAATTTTTATAAACTCTGCTGGCAAATTCAATATCTGAGAATTAAATGGATAGCTCTAAAAATGGGCCGTCTCTTTTCAGGAGCCGGGTCCAAGGTGGATGTATAGAGCAGGACGTAGGCGAAATCTTTCCCCACAGGAATAGGGATAAAATGACCGTAAATTGATTACCTGGCACAACAACCGGGGAGGGGTATATATTACAGAATCCACGGACCAGGAAAAACGAATGTCTGGGCGGGCCGTTAAGGTGTCTCAAGTTAATCAAGTTCGATCTCCTGGGGGTAATCTGTATCTCCAATTATGTTGCGAGTTTTTTTAATTTTGCTTTTTTTTATATATTGTAATTTTGATATCTACTTGCCGTTGTCTACTTTTTTTAAAAAGTCTTATGGAAAACTGACAAATTTCTTAAAAATTAGGTAATTTTACCTATAGACGACTTAATTCAGATTTGTTAAAAGATTATAAAATAATAATTTATTTCAAAGGTAGCAGATGTATTTCCCACTAACCTGAAAAAGGAGAAAAAAAATGAAAAACCATGATTTTTTCGGCACCTGTTGCCTGATGAGATTCCAGGCGGTGGTAACGGGTGCAGATAAGGTAGCGCAGGATCATGTAAGCCGTATACGTGAAAAACCATGTCAGCAACAGATTTTGTCCTGCCACACGCCAGAAGACAAGGACGGCCAGTAGTGTCGTGATCCAGGTTCCGGGCAGACTTATCCGGATCTGTTTGTATAACGCCTGAGCCATTTCGTTTTCAAAGATAGCCCTGCTGCCTTTTTCTTCAATTTCTATCAAATTGTTGCATTCCTGTATGCCCACTGCTGGATGTCAACAAAACATTTCAACTTGTCAAAATCAACCAAAGCCTGTTGAGCAAATTCCATCCCAAGAATGAGGGTATGGGTGGTAAGTCAGGGCAGGATTTTTGTATGCAGCAGGAAATCCATGCCCCGGGTGTGAAACAGCCTGCTTGCGGTATACCCTCTATCTGTTTCTGGGCCAGTGGGTCTATGGTAAAAATTTTTATTTTGATAGATTATGCCTAAAGTGGACCCCATGTCAAGACTGATTTTCCCTTTTTTTCGGGTCAACCCCTTTTTTCTTGATTTCCTTCCTCTCTACGTTGTCTCTTTTTTGGGGTTAGGGAGGGAAATTTATTATTAAACCTTTATTCCCGGTATATTCAGAGCTTCTCCATTTTTAAATGATTCAAACACTTCCATTGGTGTTCTGTTTTTAGCGATCCGTGTATTCTGCTTGTATTATAAAATTCCATGAATTCCGTTGTCTCTAAATACGCTTACCCATATGTCATAAAATATCTTGGTTGTAAAAATTCAATCTCCAATATCGAATTAAACGCCTCTATATGTGCATTCTTGTTCGGTGTTGCCGGAGGAATTAATTCATGAAGCAATTGATCTTTACCAAATTTATCAACATTTTTTATCAATACATTTGATGTCATCTGAGAACCATTGTCGCTTCTTATTATCAATTGGTCTTTATTAAACACACGATAATCTTTAATTGCATTATTTAGTGTGAAAACCAGATCTTTGCATGTACACCTTAAACCAATGTAATAATTAACCTCAAACAAACATCAATTATAACCAATATGTAAAAGAACCTGTTTTCTCCATGGATGAATCCATATTTTAAATCCAGCTCCCACATTTGATGAGGCCTGGATATTACTCTATTCACACATCGTTGGGATTTGGGCTTCTTCCTTTTTTCCTTTTTTGGCAATAACAAATCATTTTCTTGGCAGAGACGGTATGTCTTTTTGGAATTTACCGTATACTTGTAGTGATCACCTCATATCCGTCGGAGATCGGTCTCACTCCTGTCACCA
>CAYSSE010000299.1:0-4989 GCA_964433355.1 uncultured Desulfocicer sp. | reverse complement strand
CTGAAGTGCTTAAACCGGAACTGGAAGCAGCCAAAAAAATCATTGGTGATCTGGCTGTGGATGATGATGATCTTATCCTCTATACCCTGTTTCCTGTAACCGGTAAAAAATTCCTCCAGATGAAATACGGCAAAGAGGCCGTGCCCGCATCCATGAAAGCCATTACCATGGAAGAAGTGGCCAAACGGGATGAGATTCTTCGCAAGGCAAAGGCTGGAGAATTGGTTGAAAAACCATCCGGTGATGCCCCGGAAAAAACCGAGGCCCTGCGCACCTTTAACGTGTTTGTGGAAGGCGAATATTTTGAGGTGGGTGTGGATGAAGTCGGTGGCGCACCGGTTATTGCCTATGCCCAGCCTGCGCCGGCAGCCTCTGCTGCTCCGGCGGCCCCCGTGGCAGCTCGGGCACCAGGTCTTGTGCCTCCGCCTCCGGCAGCGGCGGCAGCGCCTGCGGCTCCTGTTCCGGCAGCCCCAGCTCCGGCACCCAGTAAACCCAAGCCTGCTGCGGCCCCAGCCCCGGCTGCCAGTTCTGGCTCCGGCGTTCCGGTAAAAGCCCCCATGCCCGGTATGATTATCAAGTATGAAAAAAATGTGGGAGATACCGTGAAAAAAGGGGATATTATTGTAATCCTGGAAGCCATGAAAATGGAAAACGCTTTGCCGTCTCCAGCAGATGGTGAGATCACTGCCATTAATTTTGGTTCTGGTGATTCTGTGGCCAAGGATGCAGTTCTGGCCCTTATCGGTTAAGTTCTAAGTTCGGAGGCGGAGACAGATTTAAAAATCTGTCCCCCGGGTGCGCTTGCGCATCTGTTGTTGTTTCAATGTGGGGGAACCATCGTAGTATAGAGATGGTTTCCCCATTTTAATTTGGGGGGTAGTCATAAGGGACTTGGACGATAATAAACTACCAAATTAAAATTTTTTATGCTGCAATATCAACCCATTAATTTGGATATCTTGGTAGCCTATTTTCGGGGAAGTCCCTAACCTCGGCCGGTCATCATAATTACTGAACAAATGGGGTCAGGCTTGTGTTATTAGCCTTTTTGTTGCTTTTCTGTTCCGGCTGTTTTAAAAGAACACATTTGATTCCAGCCAGACAATGGCTGAAATGTTATAAAACAAGCTCGAAATGTTAAGGAATGAGTCCGAAATAACTTTTCCATTTCGGAGCTGGGGACAGATTTGAAAATCTGTCCCCTAACGCACACTAAGCGCACAAAATGGCAACTTATTTAAAACTCATTTCTAAACCAAGCCCATCAATAGAAGGGAGGACTGCCATGGAATATTTTTATTCAGTGAAAGCGCCAAGATTCCAGGAGATAAAGATTAAGCGCTCCACCTTTATCTGTGCCCTTTCCCAGGTGGATTCCATGGAAGCTGCCAAAACTTTTATTTCCGCCATTGCATCGGAACACAAGACAGCCACCCATAATTGCTGGGCCTATATTGTGGGTGAACGGGGGGAGACCTTTCATAGTTCTGACAATGGAGAACCTGCCGGAACGGCTGGTAAACCCATGCTCAATGTGTTGCAAAGCCATGATATGACCCAGATTGTGGCCGTGGTGACGCGATATTTTGGCGGTGTTAAACTTGGCATCCGGGGTCTCATTGAAGCCTATGCAGAGGCAGTGGAATCGGCGGTGGCCATGGAAAAGCTGATGAAGCTTGTGAAACTCAACGCGTATCAGCTCACCTTGCCCTATGCCTTTAACGACACCTTGCTGTATCAATTAAATAATTATGGGGTGGTCATCACCCAAACGGATTATACAGACCAAGTGACCCATGGGGTGGCGGTGGAAGCCCATCTTGCACCGGAGCTGGAAAGACTGTTAACAGAATATCAGGATGGAGGAAAATTGATCTTTGAAGGTCCTTTGGAGCAGGAGGCTCAGGTAGTTTAACTACCATTAGACATGTTCTTAACAATATCGGTTTGCCAATGGCTATTTTTATATGAAAGAGTAGGCGTGTCTAACATTATTTCATGCTTCGTTGTGGGTAAGCCGGGGCCAAAATACGATCCGCCCGTGGCGGCTATACAGGAGAAAAAATGGAAAAAATAGCAGCACATATTGAAAGTTGGCTTAGCACCCATTGCGAGTCCGCAGGCCTTGAAGGCTTTGTGGTGGGGGTATCTGGGGGAATTGATTCTGCAGTCACCTCCACCCTTTGCGCCCGCACCGGGAAAAAAACAATTGTTTTGAACATGCCCATTCATCAGGCACCTGATCAGGTGGCCCTTTCCACCGGGCACATTAAATGGCTGGAAGAAACATATGACAATGTCACCGGCGTAACCGTGGATCTCACCCCCTCTTTCCAGGCGTTGGGAACCACTTTACCCCAGGATATCCAGGATGGGCTGACCATGGCAAATACCCGCTCCCGGTTGCGCATGCTGACCCTGTATACCTTTGCTGGTCATCACCGCATGATGGTGGCAGGCACCGGAAATAAGGTGGAGGATTTCGGGGTGGGTTTTTACACCAAATATGGTGATGGGGGGGTGGATCTTTCCCCCATTGCCGATCTGTTTAAAACCCAGGTATATGCCCTGGGTCGCTTTTTGGGGGTGGATGATGCCATTTTATCCGCAGCTCCCACCGATGGATTGTGGGCGGATGATCGTACCGATGAATCCCAGATAGGGGCCACCTATCCTGAGCTGGAATGGGCCATGGATTTTGAAGAAAACTCCGGGAATGAAATGAATATCACTCCCCGCCAGAAAGAGGTATTGGAAATTTACAGGGGATTTCACCGGGCCAATAAACACAAGATGGAAGCCATTCCCGTGTGTACCATTCCCCAGGAACTGAGAGGGTAAGATCTGTTCAGCCCGGTTTTTCACCAACCTATCTGGAAATTAAAGATATGATAAAAAAAGTCAAAGGAAATGGTCGGCATTTTTTGTTGGGGGTCACTGGCGGCATTGCCAGTGGTAAAAGTACGGTTTCAGAAATGTTGGTCAGATTGGGTTCACCGTTGATTGATTTTGATCTGATTGCCCGCCAGGTGGTTGAGCCTGGCACTCCGGGGTTGGCGAAAATTGTGGCGTATTTTGGTCCCCATGTGTTAGATGCCGATGGTTTTCTGGATCGAAAGAAAATGTCAACTATTGTTTTTGGTGATATGGAAAAGCGAAAAAAACTTGAAGGCTTTATTCATCCGCTCATATATGAAGCCTTTTTTGAGCAGGTAGGGAACATTATAAAGAAAGATCCAGAGGCGATTATTCAAGTGGCGGTGCCGCTGCTCATTGAAATGAACCTACAGCATCTGTTTGATAAATTGTTGGTTATTCATGTGCCAGCCCAGGTGCAGATAGAACGTCTGGCCAACCGGGATGGTATCAGTCAAGAAGAGGCGGCCACTATTCTTAAAGCCCAGTTACCCATAGATGAGAAGCTACAGTTTGCCGATTTTATAATTGATAATACCAAAGATCTGGAACATACCCAACGACAGATTGAAGGGGTTTGGGAACGTCTTCGAAAATTTTAATTTTTATACGTGATATATCAATTTGTATTTACACAGTATGATGAACATAGTATTGATGCCCCATCATCAGACCTTTTGGTTAACGCAATAATTTGATTTAGATGGAGCGTTGTGCAATGCCACACAATCAATATCCCCCCAATTCTGTCGGGGCAACCCTGGACGACTCCCGGTTCCGCCTCATCCACAATGCCACTATGGCCATCCTTGAAAAGCGGGGTATCCGCGTGGAATGCCCAGAGCTGGTGCAGCTTGCCACCCGGTATGGCATTAAAAGTGACGGTAATATTCTTTTTTTCAATGAAGATCAGGTGGAAAATGCCATTCGTCTTGCACCGAGTCAATTCACTCTGTTAGCTCGGAATCCCAGTTATAATACCCTTTTTGATCTTGACTCTGTTTTTTTCGGCACGGGAAGATCTGCCCCCTTTGTGATGTCAACCAAAGGCGTCCGTCGCCAGGCCACCTGTCAGGATTATGTGGATACCATGAAACTGGGGCAAATGCTGGATCCCATCAGATTGATGGGAACCCTGGTTTATCCTGGAGATATTCCAGTGGATCGGCTTTATGAGTTTATGATGGCAGCCCAGATTCTTTATTCTGATAAGCCTTATATTGTTTCGTGCATTGACGATCTTAAGCTGTTGTGCCGGGCCTTTGATGTAACGCCGGAGGTGCTCATGAAATCCACTGACAAGGTGTTTGGTCAGGCCACCATTAATACGCTTTCTCCCCTGGCCCTGGCCGGAGACCAGGGGAAAATGCTCATGGCCATGGCCCGGCATAACATTGCCATCTGCATCTCTCCATGCCCATCGTCGGGCATGACCGGCCCTTGTTCGGCCATGGGTAATGTGGTGCTCAATAACTGTGAGGTGTTGAGTACGTTGGTACTGACCCAGCTACTCCAGCCGGGATTGCCGATTTTTTACGGTGCTTTTCCCTGTGGCACGGACATGCGATCCATGTGTGTGACATTGGGGGGCCCCGAGAGCCGTATCATGTCAGATCTGGCTGCCGGTGTTGCCAAACGGTATGGACTTTTAACCCGGGGAAATGTGGGTATGAATGATTCCCAGGAGTGTGATTTTCATGCCGGGGCAGAATCCATGTTCAATTTTGTGTGTGACACCCGTAATCTGATCAATTTTTTGCCTGGCTGCGGTATTCTGGCGGGGTTTGCCTCGGCATCCCGGGAAAAATTAATCATGGACGCGGAACTGGCCGAATATGTCCTTGAGTACACCGCCTTTAAGAAACGAAAACAGGAATCCCTGGATGATGTAGTGGAGCTGCTCATCAATTTAGGCCCCCATGACAGCTTCATGACCCAGCCCCACACCATGGCTGGATTTAGAACAGAATTGTTTCATCCCCGGCTGTTTCCCCGGATTAGTTATGATAAATGGGCCACACGGGAGAAATCATTAGTTCAACGAACCTCAGATCGGGCAGATGAAATGCTGGC
>CAYSSE010000298.1:0-5001 GCA_964433355.1 uncultured Desulfocicer sp. | reverse complement strand
GCACCCTGTTCAGGCGCGGAGCGCCGGGACAAGGTGCTGGACGAAGTCAGCACCGAGATTCACGGTGGCGCAGCCGCCGTACAAAAAGAATACCTTAACCTTACCCCCCCCAAAAAAACAACAACAATGCCCCCAACCAAATAAAAAAAGCCCTGCCGGGAAAACTCCCACAGGGCTTTCAACAATTACGCAACATATCCCAGACCAAAAAAAACCCGTATACTTTATTCCAAGAGGTGCGGTCACAATCCAGCAGTACCAGTGTGGCTCCAAAAATATCACAGCGTTTAATGCCATCAATGGTCATTCAGGAGAGATAACCGCCAGTTCATGGTTCCAAATCTGATGATGAATGACATAGGAGGAAACCCCCATGGAACAGGCAATTTCATCCACCTCATCAAGTGCCACATCCCTTCGGGAAAGCTGTTGTCTGATGGTATCAGCCGGTGCCAGAAATTCGGCAGCAAAAGCCCGATTTCGCTTTTGGCGTTCTGTGTTCACTCCACTGATAATGCTTGGTGCACAGGGAAAAAGCAGATGATCACAAATAGCCCTGAAAAATAAAAAAATCTGATTTTCCGACCTTCTCTTCTTCTTGAGAATAAATGCCGGACTGGCATTGTGATTTCCTCCGACCATTGCGTCCATACCTGCAAATAATGACACATCATCTTTTATTGATTCCTTCAGATATTCAAAAGAGATATCCAACCCATCGGCAACAGCTTCATAGGATGAAAAGCTCGCATTCAGGGGGATATCAAAGGCCTTACGCACCTGCCCAGCCAATTCATACCCCTGATTCCACGGTAATTTATGGACACTGCTCAAAGAGGAGAGAGAAGGTTGAATCCGCTTCAGGCTTTTCCACTCCCCTGAGCGGCTTCCAATCCACTCCAGATTTTTTTGAAACTCTTCTACTTGGGCATTAACAGCGTTCCAGTCACTCAATAAAAAAAAATCATCCCAGATTACCTCGGGCAATCTATCACCCATTTGAATAAACAGGGTCTCGTCATAAGCACTTAAAGCATACGGATCCTTTCCCTGTTTTGCCACAATTCTGCAAAAAGCTGTTTCTTCCGGATCTTCCATGCTTTTACAAACAATAGACCAGCTCTGCTGAAGCCAGGTATCTGATAGCCCCTCCTGATCAAGACGATCACAGACACTCTTTACAAAATCATACAACGTCTGGCTGAGTTCATCCCTTGGTAAAAGTGCCTGCCCCCCACCCAGAAATTCAATTTGTTGAAATGGTTGATGCCCGGGTGACCAACAGACCTGGACATATTCTCCCAAGGGGAAAAATTCGATGTCCGGAATGACAATGCCGTCACCAACACACCTGAAATTATGCCGTTTTGAATACCCTCTCTGCTCCCGTAACCAGGGCACTTCAGGCTCAAAAAGAATTGACCACCAATTCCAGACAATCCACTCTGCCAACGGGTACAGCGGTACATAAATATGGGTACGAACTGTCCTTGCAGCAAGATCATATCCCTTACTGAGGCACTCGTCTCCAAGCATAATCCTCAAGGATGCCCAGGTCGCCTTGAGCTCATCACCCCTGACATCTTCCTGATGGTTCCATTCATAATCAAAAAAAAGGTGACTCATATATGTTTCCATCCGTCCGGCCACTCCATTTTATCAAGGGGGTAGCCTTTATATTCGCCCTTGCCACGGTTCACAAGCCGTCCTTCATAAACAACGTCAGCATCCCTATACCAAACATAGCGGGGAAACGCTCCTTCTCTAAGCTCACCTACACATCCGGCAGAAACAGCACACTCCAGCCATTGCTGAACCTTTGCCCTGTCCTGAGCAAGACCCCTGTCACAAATTGAAGCATCGGCACGGGGTCTTGGAAACCCGGCAAATGACGGGGTATCTTTATGCTCTGGACTTCCAATGTATCTTACCTTTTCAGACAATGCATCCAATTCGTATTGAGTTATATTTTTGTCTATAGTCCTTCTAAGTGGGCGTTTTCGATGTGGTGTACGCATGAGACTCCGTTACAGACACCCAGGGAAGTGAACTTCCACTTCCAACACGGGCAGTCTATTTTTTAATGATAGACTCCACAAAAAAATTAATTCAACAAAACGGCTACCTGTCTAAAGCGGGACAATTTGCAGTCTTGAGGTATCCGAAATCATGCTCTTTGCAAGTCCCTGATTTTACAAAGTGTCCCGACTTAGGTGGGTAGTCTTAATATAACTCAGTTGGTTAGATTTGACAAGTTGATAGTTGCCGTAAAAAATCTGTCCCCTTTTTCCATAGCCCTGATATTACACTTTATCAAGCCAATTGGAATGATGAAATTAAAAATCTGGCCCAGAGGGCAAGGTTTTTAACGAATGAATAATCCCGGTGCTGATCAGCGTGGAATGTCAGATCCTGCACCCTGTTCAGGCGCGGAGCGCCAGGACAAGGTGCTGGACGAAGTCAGCACCAAGATTCACGGTGGCGCAGCCGCCGTACAAAAAGAAGATACTTTACCCCCCCAGGGACGACAACAACGCAGACCTGACCCCACGACCCTTAAGGATAAAAAAAGCCCTGTCGGGAAAAACTCACAAAGGGCTTTCGAAAATCAGGCAACACGCATCAGACCAGAAAAAACTCGTATAGTGCGATATTTTACCCCCCCCCCAAAACACCAATAACCCAAGCCTGACCCCGCTACGCCTTTGCTTAAAAGCCCCTTTTTGGCATCAAAAAGTACCCGCTAAGCCCTTATTTGCCCATATTTTTGACAACATTACATATAAAAACAACAACTTATCGGGGTCAGACCCCCAATATGAAATACGAATGGACCGATTATTACTCACTGACTGTTGTTCAGAACCCATAAACTCCTGCATGGTCGCTTCCCCATCTGCACTGATTCCCTCTCTATGGAAAACCTTCCCCACTGTCATCAAAAGAATCTTGATGTTCAGCCAAAGGGATTGATTCTCCACATACCACACATCCAGCTTGAATTTTTCTTCCCATGTGATGGCATTACGTCCATTAACCTGAGCCCAACCGGTAATACCAGGCTTTACTTCATGGCGTCTTGCCTGTTCAGGGGTATAACGGTCAAGATACTGCATAAGCAAAGGCCGAGGCCCCACCAGACTCATATCCCCATTAAGAACATTAAATAACTCAGGCAATTCATCCAGGGATGTGGTCCGAAGAAATTTCCCAAGGGGGGTCAACCGGTCACAATCCGGAAGAAGACACTCATTTTTATCACACTCGCTGGTCATGGTACGAAACTTATACATGGGGACCTGTCTGAGAAAACCTACCTTCGGGTGAATAAATTTTTTTATTGGATATTCTTGAGTTGAATGGTATTTTCCTTTTATGAAAAGAGAAAAAAATCATATAGATGAACGTCTTCAAAGTCTTGAGATATCTTTTCAGGAACTTGAGCAAGAATATCTGCGCCCCTTTCTTTCAGATAGATCTAACGAGGTTGTCTTTTCGTCTGCATCTCAAAAGATTGAGGCATCGAGACCAACAAGTCCTGTTGAGGAAAAAAGGCTAATTTCTCAATTCCTGTCAACGCCATGCCCGTGTGGAGAAAACTGTCAGAACCTGTTCACTGTCAGCGAAGTTATCGAATCCCGAGAAAACTTCCGATTGATGTCATGGAATGAAAAACATAGCTTTATCATCGGCAAACTCCAAACTTTCATACGAGTTTCCAAGCAGTCAATATCCGCACGCACGATCAAACTTAGAAAAAGACAAAAATTTGATTACTTCATTAATGCTGATCGTCCTGTATGTCGTACAGTGTTTTTGTTTTATCATGGAGAATCAATTGATCGGTTAAAGCGGTATCAGAAATATTTGGATGAAATAGGAACGCTGCCGCTAAGCCATGGTAATACAGGAAGAACACCAAAACATGCCTGCAAACCTGAAGATAAAAAAAATGTAAAGATATTCATTGAAAATTTTGCCGCCGTACACGGCCTTCCTGATCCTGGACGTGATTTACGTGCGGAAAAAGGGCGTTTAAAGGTGTATTTACCAACTGTCATGAACTATATGTTTGTTTATAGAATTTATCAAAAAAGCATGGCTATTTATAACACGAACGCCGTCCAACACCGAACATTCAGACGGATATGGATTGAACACTTCCCCAACATAGTATTTTCAAAACCGAAGAGTGATTTATGTATGACATGCGAGGATAATAAGAAACTCATTAACGCTTCGATAGCTTTTGGTGATGAAGATTACAAATTGGAATGTCTGACAGTGGCAAAGGAACACCTTATCGCAGCCAAAAAAGAACGGGACTACTTCCGAGAATCAATTCAACTATCAAAGGAGTCGTACCAACAGATATTGCCCGATGGGAAGTTAAGTGATAGTAAAGACTCGGTAATGCACTATTCGTGGGATTTTGCGCAACAATTGCACATTCCTTATGAAAATCATCAGGTTGGGCCAATTTACTTCAAATCTCCTCGGATTGCGCAACTATTTGGCATTTGTTGCGAGGCTCTGCCACAGCAGGTCAACTATCTTATTGATGAATCTGATTTCCCAGGTAAAGGTGCGGATGTCGTCATCTCGTTGCTCGATCATTACTTTGAGTACTATGGTCTGAAAGAAAGTCATGTACTCCTAACCGCAGATAATTGTGTTGGTCAGAATAAGAACAATGCAGTCATACAATACCTTATGTATCGCGTTATGACGGGACAGCACAAATCAATTACGCTTTCATTCATGTTAGTTGGACACACAAAATTTTCACCAGACGCCTACTTTGGATTGATAAAAAAGAAATATCGACGTTCGAAAGTATACACTTACGATCATTTGGTGGACGTTATTGATTCATCAACGACTGGAAATTTCAACGTTTCTCAAAGATATAGAGACAATCATGGACGTGAAAATTTTCAGTTTCGCAAATGGTCTTCTTGGTTGGGAAAATTTTTCAAGGAACTTTCCGGCATAACAAAT
>CAYSSE010000297.1:0-5042 GCA_964433355.1 uncultured Desulfocicer sp. | reverse complement strand
GCTCCGCGTCTACGACCCAATATTCGTTGTGTCCGGCAGGACATGCCCGTTATAAAGAAAAATATAAAATATATGAAAGAAGGAGTCAGAGGAAAAATGAATTCAATTTGTATCTTTTTGGGTGCCAACCCCGGTACTAACAAAATCTACGCTAAAGCAACTAAAGAAATGGGCATGGAGATAGCGACACGAGGTATAACCTGTGTATATGGAGGTTCCAATACAGGTCTTATGAAATTATTGGCTGATAGTGTTTTAGAATCTGGTGGGAAGGTAATCGGAGTTACTGTTAATGCATTAAAGGATAAGGAAATTTATCACCCTGATTTGACCGAGCTTCATGTTGTGTCCACGATGCATGAAAGA
Source organism: uncultured Desulfocicer sp. (assembly GCA_964433355.1). GTDB lineage: Bacteria > Desulfobacterota > Desulfobacteria > Desulfobacterales > Desulfobacteraceae > Desulfocicer. Next base: position 4,676 of record CAYSSE010000297.1, on the reverse strand, counting down.
AAAGCCCTTATGGCAGAACTCTCTGATGGATTTGTCGCCCTGCCGGGAGGCATCGGAACCTTTGAAGAATTTTTTGAAGTATTCACATGGGGAAAACTGGGTTTTCATTCTAAACCATGCGGGCTCTTGAATATTAATAATTATTATGCTCCGTTGGAGGCTCTGCTTGACAATGCCCAAGAGGAAGGTTTTTTAGACTCTTCCGACCGCAATCTGGCGATACGTGCAAATACTCCTGCTGATATGTTGGATTTAATGATTAAAAAAGGGAATATGAAAAAGGGACAAAAAAAGTTTACCCCCCCTGGGTGAGAGATGCTCCATGTTTTAATAGATAAATAACAAACACAGATCCTCCTCCGGGGTTACTTTCTACTTTAATGCGGCCTCTGTGGGCATTAATGATTCCCTTAACAAGGCTCAGTCCCAGGCCAAGCCCTTTTTGACTGCGGCTGGCATCTCCCCGATAGAGTCGATGCCAAATTTGGGAAGCATCTTCGGGGGGAATGCCTGAACCTGTATCCCGTACTTTGATGATCACATGGGTATGGCTCTCCAAGCTTTCCAGGGTCATCCTTCCGCCAGCAGGGGTGAACTTGATGGCGTTGTCCACAATATTTGCCAGTACCTGACCGATGCGGCTGGCATCCACATCCACCCACAGCTCATCTTCCACCACAAGTTGAACGTCCACCCCTTTTTCTTCTGCGACAAATTGATACATATCAACGATATTGGTTATGATGTTTGAAATGTTTGTCCGTTTTATATTAAGGTTCATAAAGCCTGTTTCCGCCTCGGATATGTCCATCAGGGTGTTGAGCATTCTAAGAATGTTGTCAGATTCTTCAACACCCTTTGCAAGGGCAGATCTTAAGAGATCGGCATCCTCTTTTTCACGCAGTGCCATCTCTGCAAAATTCCTGAGACGGGTCATGGGGGTTCTCAGATCGTGGGCCACGTTATCCAGGGCATTTTTCATCCCCCCCACCAGCCGGTGAATATTATCGAGCATTGCGTTAAAAAGACCTGCCAGTTCATCAAGTTCATCCCCGGTCATGGTGCGGGGCAACGTAGTCCTCTCCTTTGTGATATCTATGGAACGTACCGTATTGATCATGTGCCGAAGGGGTTTAAGCGTTCTTCTGGAGAGAAAAAGACCTCCACCCAGCCCCAGGATGAACAATGGAACCATCACCACCATAAAAATCCTATGGAACTGTCGGAGCACCTTTTCCCGGCTCTGACTGCTCATACCCAACTGGACCCAGTGTTCCTTGGTCAGCGGGGTGGATTTGATATCCAGCACATAATTCCCTTTGTTAGAGGAGAGTTGAACCCAGGTATGGCTGCACTCGGTATTGCAAAAGTTTTTTTTCTCCAGCAGGGAGAGGTCAAAATCTTCCCACTGTTCGGGTGAAAAGAGATGGATGGTTTTATTTTGGGCAGTGGCAATCCTTAAAAACAAAGGGTTTGCCCTGCGGGTGGTGGCGTTGTCCTGGAGAAAGGTTTCAATGGCCTGGATGCCCCCAATTTTGTATATGGAAGAGATTTCCGTAAGTTCCATCATTACTTCCCCACGGTCCTGATTCACCAGAATTGAAGAGAAGTAATAATAGGCAAAAAGAAACAGCAGAGAGGAACTTAAAATAAAGAAACCAGCGTACCAAAAGGCTACTTTTACGCCAATGGTTTGCGGGAATCTGATCTTCCTTAATACGTTAGATCTGATTTTAAGATTCATCATCTGTTTTAAACACATAGCCCAGTCCACGGATGGTGTGAATTAATTTATCGGAAAATCCTTTGTCTACCTTGTTCCTGAGTCTGCACACCAGAACATCCACCACATTGGTCTGGGGATCGAAATGGAAATCCCAAATTTTTTCCAGAATCATGGTTTTGGAAACGGGACGGCCCACATTCCGCATCATATATTCCAACAAAGAAAACTCCCGTGGCTGAAGATCAATGGAAACACCGTCTCTTACGACCTTCCGGGTCAACAGATCCAGGGAAAGATCCCCCACACAGAGCCCAGATGCCTCGGTGATGCCACTGGACCTGCGGATCAAGGCCTGTATTCTCACCAGAAGTTCAGAAAAAGCAAAGGGCTTGACCAGGTAATCATCCCCCCCTTTTTGAATACCCCGCACCCGATCATCCAGTGAACGCCGGGCACTCAGGATGAGAACGGGTAGATTTATATGCTGTTTTCGTAAGGTCTCTATGATGGAAATACCACTCAATTTAGGCAGCATCAGATCGATGATGGCCGCATCATATGGTTCCATCAATGCCAGGGCCAGACCCTCATCCCCATCTGCTGCATGATCCACGGCAAAGCCTTCCTGGGTAAATCCTTTTTTAATAAAACCGGCAATCTCATGGTCATCCTCTACAATCAACAATTTCATTCCATATCCCTATCAAGAGAGGTTTCTAAAAATAGTTTTTTTGCGGCAAACTCCATCGAATCATAGGATTTCCGCAGCTCCTTAATTGTGGGAGTCAAATGAAAAATTGTCAACCTGCGATGCAAACATTACTGAAATGTAATGGTAATGAAAGGTTCTTGTAATTTTACTCATATATATAAACCCAATAATGATTTTCGGCAATAGAGGTCGGTTATCACAATAATTTATCTTAAGATGAGGGAGTGCTCCATGGGTAAGAGGGAAAAGAATCAAATTATTTTAACCCGGACATCTGCCGTGCTTGTCACATTGATTATTCTTGCAGTTGGGTTTACCGGTGGGGTTGCCGTGACCATTATTAAAACCGGGCCATCCGGGGGCATGGAATCGGCTCCAGGAAAGAATTTGGGTAAAATGGCGGCGCAGCTGGAATCCGTGGTTGAGGCAAATCCAAAGGACACCGACTCCTGGGTAAAACTTGGCAATATCTATTTTGACACGGATCAATACCAAAAGGCCATCAACAGCTATTCCAAGGCCATTGAGACGGGGTCTGAAACCCCTTTAATTATCTGTGATCTGGGTGTCATGTACCGAAGAAACAAGCAGCCTGAAATGGCCATCAAATCCTTTGACCGCGCACTGGCAATGGATTCGAAATTTGAAGTGGCCTATATGAACAAGGGGATCGTCCTTGTCAATGATCTCAATCGAAAAGAAGAGGCCATCAAGGTCTGGAAACAGCTATTGGAGATCAACCCCCTGGCCATGGCAGGAAAAGACCAGAGCGTTGAAGAGTTAATCACCCACTACACGGATCATCCAGAGCAATAGGACAGGAGAAATCATGGGAAATATTTCAAGGCCCGGTGGTGCTGCTGGCCATGTCTGGGATTTTTTTGTATCCGTCAAACTCACGGTGGCAACCCTTGCCATGCTGGCATTCACCTCTATCTTCGGTACCCTGATTCCCCAGAATCAACATGCGGCGGATTACATCAACGCCTACGGAGCGTTTTTTTTCAGGTTCTTTGATGTGTTCGACCTTTTCAATATGTACAACTCCTGGTGGTACCAGATACTGATAATCACCCTGGCTGGAAATATCTTGGTCTGTTCCCTGAGCAGGCTTTCTGGCACCCTCACCACGGTGTTCAGGAAAAAACCGACATTCAAACCACTGGCCATCCGTCAGGAGTTTAGTTCTGAGAGACCCGTGGGAGAGTTAACTGATGCCGTTGAAAAAAGGCTTTCAAAGATCTTTAAAAAAATTCACATGAGGGAAGAGAAAGAGGGGTTTTCCGCCTTTGCAGAAAAAGGGGCCTGGACCCGGCTTGCCTTTTACGGTACCCATCTGGGTATCATTGTACTGCTGTTTGGAGCCCTCCTTGGGTCTTTGTTTGGTATCGATGCCTATGTAAATATTCCAGAAGGAAAATCTGTGGGGGCCGTTCAGCTAAGAAACAATGGCGTCAGCGTCCCCCTTGGCTTTAAAGTCCAATGCAATGATTTTAATATCGCCTATTACAACACCGGTGCCGTTAAAGAGTACCGATCCAGCCTGGTTATTCTGGAAAATGATAAAGCGGTTGTTAAAAAGGATATCATTGTGAATGATCCCTTAACATACAAGGGCTTCACCCTGTATCAGTCAAACTATGGCACCGTCCCTGCCAGGACAAAAATCCTGAATTTAACCAACCATATCACGGGAGAAATTACCCAGGTTAAAACCGAAAGTGGTAAGACGATTCCATTTCCCGATGGCGCAAAGTCTCTGACCCTCAAAGCGGTCAAGAACAATTACACGCTCATGGGCCGGGAAGTGGGAGAAACCTATATATGCGAGATTACACAAGCGGGTAAAGCGCCGGTGGAGGTTATACTGCCCATTCGATTTCCCTCCTATGACAAGATGAGAAAGGGAGAGTGGATATTGGATGTGGCAAAGCAGGAGAAACAGTTTTACACCGGACTTTCAGTCACCAAAGATCCGGGGGTATGGCTTGTTTACACGGGATTTATTATGTTGCTTGCAGGCTGTTTTATCTCTTTTTTCATGTCCCATAAAAAAATACTCATTGCTGTGACGAAAGAAGACACCGGAACCCATATAACCGTATCAGGCGCTTCAAACAAAAATAAACTGGGGATACGAATGATGGTCAAACAAATATCAGAACATCTCCACGCCCAAAAGCCCAATAATATCGTCTCTTAAGCACAAGGAATTTTCATGAACAGCTCACATGTTTT
>CAYSSE010000296.1:0-5081 GCA_964433355.1 uncultured Desulfocicer sp. | reverse complement strand
AAACCTACTGGATGTGTATAGTTCCTGATTTTTGATCACTTCTTGATCATCCATAGAGGCTCTGCATTTCCGTGCAGAGCCTTTTTTATTATCATTTCCTGACAAGTAAATGGAGCACCGCCACCGGCATGGATTCCACTGACAGAAAAATAATCAATCGGATACAAACCCACTTTCCCATTGACTCCAGACCTTACCAGAAAATCGGCCAGGATCTGAACCTCACAGAGGAGGAGGTCATCCGTCGGGTGGAAAACCTGAAACAAAATGGTATTATCCGAAGAATTGGTGGTAATTTTGGGCCCTACAATCTGGGGTTTTTCAGCACCCTTTGTGCTGCCAGTGTTCCCGATGACAAGATAGATATTTTTACGAAAACGGTGAACGCATACACCGGCGTGACCCACAACTACATGCGGGAGCATCGCTATAATATATGGTTCACCTTTATCGCAAGTTCCAGACATATCATTGAGCAAAGCCTTAAAACCATTGCCAGGGATACAGGGGTGACAGACATTCTTGACCTGCCTGCCACAGATCTTTTTAAAATAAGTGCCAATTTTAAAGTATAATCAATAGTTGGAAGGACTCGCTGCGCTCGCCTTCCAACCAAAAGTTGCAACAGACACGCTTCGCATGCTGATGAACTTTTGGGCCTGGTTCAAAAGAGCATATATCTGGGTAACACTTTTGCCCGCTCTTTCAATCAAGTTGTGGTGTTAGACCCGGCAAAAGCTACTGAAAGGTATTAGAAACTGTTACCCCGATTTGAACCAGGCCAACTTTTGGATATTCGGGCATATACGCCTCAAAACAAAACCCATAAATATCAATAATATGGCTGTAGAATACCAAAAAACATATTGTGGGTACTTACCCGGAAAGCTGCCCCTTAATTATTTTTCCACCCAATTCTGCCGCAATTGCAAATAAGCATCTTTTAATGAGATGTAAGGCTCAAAGGCCGCCTCTTTTACTGCCTCATAGTCTCCGATTCTCAATGAGGTGCCATTTACCACACCCAGAGCAGTTACCCCCATCTTAACCTCAGTGTCGTTCAGATATCCCGTGGGACTCAGAAAATAATCCCCTGCCTTCCCCACAAAGTCCCGCAAAGAGGATGGCCCCAGAAAAGGCAAAACCAGGTAGAATCCCTGCCCCAGTCCATAGGAGCCAAGGGTCTGCCCCAGATCCTCCCGGGAATCTTTAAACCCATGTTTATCCTGGGCAATACGTTCAAATCCAAGACTTCCCATGGTATTGATCATAAAAATACTGACCTCCCGCCCGGCGGATGTTACTTTCCCCTGGAGAAGCGTGTTCACAAACCTCACCGGAAAAAGAATGTTATAAAAAAAATTATTAATGCCCCGGCGCAATTCCACTGGTGCCACAAATTTGTAACCCTGGGCCAGGGGTTTGAGCCCCCAGAAATAGAGCTTATCGTTGAAATGATACATGCTGTAATTGAACCAATATAGAGGATCTGGTACAGAAGGCTCTTTTAGGTCAGAGTCATATTCGGCAAAAAGATTATCTGTTTCCAGGGAAAGCGACGGTGTAATCCTGTCAGAGTCACTTGCCAGAACCGGAAACGAACACAACAGCACCATGAAAATCACCATAGCAGCAACCCCTGTGCCAGGGAGGATCTCCCATTTTTTATCCATGAAAAGAATTCCTTTAGTCCTCATTTTTCACCTTTTCCCTGACTTCCTGGATGAGTTTATCCGGGCTATCCATGAAGCGTTCACGGTACTGCTCCCGATAGTTTCCCAGGAGACTGACACCTTCTATTTTAACATCATAAATTTTCCACATGCCGCCGGGGGGCTTGAGCATACGATAATCCACCGGCGTAACCACCCCACCGTGGGACACTTCGGTGAAAATATCGGCTCGCTGGCGTCCTGATTTTGTGGGGTCAAGCAACTCTTCTGTCACGTACCGGACAGAGAGGTCTGAAAGTTTCTCCCCCTCTATTTTTGCAAAATAGGTGTCGGCAATGAGCCTGGAAAAATAGGAGATAAACGTGTCTCGCTGGGCCGGGGAAAATCCCCGCCAACTACGCCCCAGGGCTCCCATCGAAAAGGAGTAAAAATCAAATAATTCCTGTGCCTTTTTAAAGAGAAGTTCATCTCGCTGTTTTCTATTCAGTTCTCCTTTATACTCAGGCTTATTCAGGATGGAAAGCACCTCATTAACGCCGTTTTCCACCACCTGACGTGGCCCTGCCTCGGATGCCAAGGCAGAAAAAGCCCACATGAGACACCCCAAAATTATTATTGTTATCACATATTTTTTCATCATACTTATTCCTTTCAATCCAAATGGCTTAAGCCATGATCATAACCCAGGTCACCCACGGCAGTTACTCCGGGTCTTTATTGAAAATATATTTACTGACCAGGGATTCAATATCAATGGCAGATTCTGTGTTAAACAGGGTATCCCCATCTTCCAGGGTCATATCAGAACCTCCGGGGGAAAGATTTATATACTTATCCCCAATAATACCGGATGTTTTCACAGAGGCAATTACATCTTCGGCAAGTATCACCTCTTTGTGAATCCCCATGACCACCCGGGCCAGTAATTTTTTGGTATCCAGATTCACAGAGGCAACCCGACCGATCTCCACGCCAGCCATCTCAATGGTGGCACCATTTTTAAGCCCTGCGACATTGCTGAAGTAGGCCTCAATGCGGTAGGTCTTACCCCCACCAATATCAAGGTCTCCCAGCACAACCAACAGGTAACCCGAACACAGTACCCCGACAATTACAAACAGCCCCACATAAAATTCAACCCATTTTTTTTTAGCATTTCCCACTGTTTTCTTCCTTTCCATGAATGAAGCATCGGACAATTTCCTGGTCGGTTTTCAAAAACCGCTCTGTGTCGTCCTGAAGTATGATTTTACCCTTATCCAGCATGGCCACCCGCTGGGCAATGTCAAAAATTTCGGGAATTTCATGACTGACCACCACTGCCGTAAACCCGAATTGTGCCTGATACCCTTTGATCATGTCATGCACCCCCTGCTTTCGAACGGGATCAAGACCCGTGGTGGGTTCATCAAAAAGAACCACTTCGGGATCGGTGATCAGGGCCCTTGCCAGTGCCACCCTTTTTCTCATGCCACCGGAAAGCTGGGCCGGATATTTTTCCTCAGTGCCGGAGATGTCCAGTTGGGCCATGCGGGTGAGTACCCGTTCTTTGATCTGACTCCTGGAGAGTGATGATTTTTCAACAATGGGCAGGGCAATGTTCTCAAACACCGTCATGGCATCAAAAAGGGCATTGTCCTGAAACATGTAGCTCACCCTTTTTTTAAATTTCCCCCGGGCCCCCCTGTTCATCTGTGCCATGTCCCGGCCATCATAAAATATGTTTCCAGAATCCTGCTCCTCAAGGCCGATAATATGTTTAAGCAACACACTTTTCCCGCTGCCACTTTTACCGATAACAACAGTGATCTTACCCCGATGAATGGAAAGATTAACCCCCTCCATAACCCGGGTATCTCCAAACCGTTTTTTAACATTCACAAATTCAATCAGAGGCGTTGTCATAGATGCACACTCCTCAATACGTATTCACATATATTCAAATAAAAATCCCCCCCAATAACGATAGGGTCTAAAACTCAGAAACCTTAATTTTATCTCGGCCATCTTGGGTGAGCACCCCAGTTTAAAGCAACAACCAGGTGATCAAATAATCAAAAAAAAGAATCAGCACAGAAGAGGTGACAACCGCACTGGTAGTGGAAGAACTTACCCCTTTGGCTCCATACCCGCCTCCGACCTGGAAGTGGGTAAAAAATCCCCGGGAACAGCACACCGTGGTCACCACCAGGGAAAAAACCAGGGATTTCACAAATCCGCCAGTGACATCCGTTAACACAACGCTCTCCGTCACCCGGTAAAGATAGATACCCGGATTAATTCCCAACATGAGAGACCCGGTGATAAAGCCCCCGAACACCCCCACCACATCAAACAACGCCGTAAGAAGGGGAAAACTGATAAGGGCAGCTACAATGCGGGGACTGAACAAAAAACGTACCGGATTAATGTCCATGGTCTCCAGGGCATCAATCTGCTGGGAAATTCGCATGACACCGAGTTCCGCCGCCATGGAAGACCCTGCCCGGGCTGTCACCATAATGGCGGTGAGAACAGGCCCCAGTTCCCGAATCAGGGTCAGGGCCACAGCAGAACCCAACATCCCCTCAGACCCGAATTTCACCAGGGTGTAATATCCCTGGAGTCCCAGAACCATGCCAGTGAATGTGCCGGTGAGAATAACCACCCCCATGGATTTCATACCAATAAACCAGGTATGTTCCACCACCTTGTACACCTGCCAGGGAAGGGTGAATATATGAACAATACCAGTGAGCATGAACAGGCAAGTTCTACCTATACTCTCCACAATCTCCATGGTTTTTCGTCCCAGATGCTCAATATGTTCTTTTATCATCTTAAATCCTTAACGCAAAAAATACCCATAAGCCAAGCCTGACCCTTTCTCCCCACGGTTCTCCCGAAAAGTGCCTCCAAAAAACTCATTATCGACTATAACCATCCATGGAGAAGATGTCCAAGGGTTTGAGCTTTTTTTTACACATCTTAAACAAAATTTTCAATTACCTGTTTCCATAATCCCTTTACAAATAAATCTTGACACTCCCTGGATTTCATAATACGTATTGATTATTATGACACTCAATCAGAAATAATATACTGCTCTATAGACAAAAAAATATCAAAGCCATCTGGTGGGACAAATCAAGTGATTTCAAATTTTTGGTTCTTGTTCCTTTTTTTTTATAAGAAAATCTCACCAACATGCTGGAATTAAAAGACTTTCATTTTTCGTTGTGGCTGGTTTTACAGCCATGTATGTTATATGAAAATGAAGTGTAAAAGAACCCTCAGCAGAGCCCCCCCCCCGATGGGTAATAGGAACCGGCCAATTGGGCCGTCTAACGGTTCCGGCCGGGCCCATTGCCCATTGGGGGGGGGCGGCATGATATCATTTGGCTCCGCGTCTACGACCCAATATTCGTT
>CAYSSE010000295.1:0-5083 GCA_964433355.1 uncultured Desulfocicer sp. | reverse complement strand
CGTCGGTATGTTGAAGTTTGATCATAATGCACTAAGGGAGTTCATGATAAGGGAGTTCATGACAAATAACCTACCCATCTTCACTTAAAATATGCTGTAAATACTGACCATTAAATTTGAAAGCGGGTAGTTTTATTATGGTGAAGTCCCTAATAAAGCTACCCATTTTTGCATGGATAACTCTGGAGAGTGGGTATGGAATTCTTTAACATAGGCATATTATTTCCCATGAACTCCCTAAAACTTTAGGAATAAAAATCACCCCCTCAGCAGCACCTCTCGCACTTTAACGGCCAGCTCTTTCTGGGAAAAGGGTTTGGGTATAAAATTAACCCCTTCATCCAAAACACCCCGATGGGCAATAACGTTGGCGGTATATCCAGACATGAAAAGCACCTGAAGGCTGGGATAAAGGGCTTGAAGCTGGTTGGCAAGGTCCCGGCCATTCATTTCAGGCATGACAACATCTGTGATCAACAGATCAATTCCCCCGGCATTTTTTCTGGCCAGGGCCATGGCATCTCCCGGACTGTTGGCAGTAAACACCGCATACCCCAGGTTTTCAAGCATTTTTCGAACCAGTGTCAAGATAGCGTCATCATCCTCGACTATCAATAAAGTTTCACCCTGTGCCAAGGGCATTTCCATCGCAGATTCAATGGTTGCCCATGGGCGCTGCCCTACATACCGGGGAAGATATATCTTGATGGTAGTCCCTTCCTCCAACTCACTGTAGACATTTATAAATCCGTTGTTCTGTTTGACAATGCCATAAACAGTGGCCAGCCCCAATCCTGTTCCCTTACCCAGTTGTTTGGTGGTGAAGAAAGGTTCAAACGCCTTATCCTGTGTCTCTGGTGTCATTCCCATGCCATTGTCACTCACCGCAAGCAATATATATTCACCCGGAATAAACCCTGCACGTTCCACACAATAATCCTCATCAAGCTGGGCATTTCTTGTCTCAATTATTATTTTACCCACATCTGCTATGGCATCCCGGGCATTGATGCACAGATTGACCAAGATCTGATCCACCTGGGAGGGATCCATTTTAACCGGCCACACATCCACCCCAGGCCCCCAGGCAAGATCGATGTCTTCACCGATGAGTCTTTGGAGCATTTTTAACATCTCTTTAACGACCTCATCCAATTGAAGCACCTTGGGCTCAATGGTTTGCTTACGGGCAAAGGCCAGCAATTGCCGGGTTATGTCCGTTGACCGTTTGGCGGCTGCAAGAATCTGCTCAAGATTGGCATGCAGGGGATCATCCGGAGCCACATCTTGCAGACTCATTTCAGTATACCCTACGATGATACCAAGCATATTGTTGTAATCGTGAGCCACTCCTCCGGCCAGACGGCCCACGGATTCCATCTTCCCGGCCTGGACCAATTGCGCTTCCAGGATCTTTTGTTTTTGTTCAGACACTTTGCGTGCTTCATCACTGTGGAGAACGTATTTTTTCAATGACCATAGCCACAAAAAAGAGACCAGTAACAACAGCAATAAGGGGACAGCAACGATGGCAACATACCGGAAGATTTTGGCAAAGCGAGGGGCTGGGTGAACATAGGTACCCAGCCATTTTTCATAAATACGGCGATATTCTCCGTTTTCATTAAGGAGTTTCAGCCCTTCACTGAACTGGGCCAGCAGGGCCTTTTGATTATCTGGAACCGCATAGCAATATTCCGTTGTAAGAAGCGGTTTTTGTCCCAGGATCAGATTTTTCCATCCGTTTTTTTTGATCAAATAAAGGGCCGGTATCCGTGGCACCAGCGCACAATCGTACTTTCCATCGGCCAATTTCCGGAGGCTTTCCTCCTGGTTTTCCGTCATAAAAAGCAGATCTTCCAGACCATTTTCCACAGCAAACTCATGCATGATGTCGCCGTCTTGAACAAGGATTGTCCGCCCTTTTAATTCCACCAGGGTGGTGGGGGGATGTTTCTGATCTTTCCGCACAGCGATGACGTAATTATTCACCGAATGGGGCTGGGTAAAGTCAAATTTAAGGTCTCTATCCGGGGAGTAAAACATAGCCTGGATGACGTCAATGCGCCCCTGTTCCAACCCATCCACAATCTTGGCCCATGGTCCCAGGCGAAAGGACACATCAAGCCCCACTTCCCGGGCAATACCCCGTGTAATATCAGTGATGAAACCCGCTGGTAACCCATTCTCCTCCAGATATTCAAAGGGGGGATAGTTGTCATCTCCCCCAATGACAATTCGGTTATGGGACGGTAGCTGCAAGGCAGCAAACCACTTGGCATGGAGATGGCGATATGTACCATCCGCCATGACAAGGGACAACCCTTCGTTCAACAGCGCCAGGGTGTCCCGATCCCCTTCCTTCACGGCAAAACAAAAATCCTGACGAAAGCCTTCAATGGGCCTTTTCACAATTTTCAGGTTGGAAAGTCCGATTTGCCTGATCAGGCGCAATGCCACAAGCCGCTGTATTACCACTGCGTCATGAAAGCCCTGGGAAAGTTCCTTGAGAGCCTGATTAAAAGTGGGTAAGCTGTGTAATTTGATGCCACGATCCCCACGTTGAAGGAATTCTTCGGCGTTATCCCCCTTCGTGACAGCCACCTGACGTCCCCTCAGGTCATCCAGATTATTGATGTTGGTGATGTCTGCCCTTACGACAATGGCACCGTGAAGGGACATATAGGGAAATGTAAAATCAAAAACAGATTCCCGTTCCGGGGTGCGGCCCACCATGGGCAACGCTTGAACGTCCCCTCCCTCCAACCAGCTCCGTACCCTTATCCATGGCCCAGTTTCAAAGGTGACATCCCGTCCCATGGCCTTTAAGGCAGCTTCCAGAAGTTCCACGGAAAACCCCTTTGCCTGGTCATCTTCACCCACAAAGCAAAAGGGGGGATAATCAGTCTCACATGCGGATTTAAGGGGTATTTTTCTTTTTAAAATATCCTGGTCTGCACAGACATCTCCCCCAAAAACAGCTATCATAAAAAAAATAATGGATAAAAAAAGATGCCATATATGGGGTCTAAATAGATATTTCAAGTCAATGGTCATGGATCTTGCTCCGTTGATGCGATGCGCTTGTCTGGGATAAAATGCAGCCAATTCGATGATCTTTTTTTCTGTCTTGATAACGGCTGGAAGGAATCAAGCGTTCGTTATTGGCGATTTTGTTAATTATAACCTTCACTAAAAAGACGTCATCAAAGATAACATAACACAACCCTGGTTCCATGGCATCAAAAACCGATCAAAAGATAAAAAAGGGGTTGATCACAATATAGAGTCCCCGGTCAATGTCAAAGACCTCGGACTGCCCCAGGGTCTCTGGTGAAATCAATTGACGGACATATGGATGCTGAAGTGTGGTTATTTTAACCACTATATGGTTAATATGCTTAAAAATAGTAAAAAGACCAACATGTTTATTTTTCACAGTCAAGCCTGGTGCCAAAACACCTTGGCGTTACTGCTTTCTCCCAAATCTTTTTAACGTGGCACAAATTATGCTATTTATTTACCCACAACATAAGGCAGAAATAGATTCTGCCCCGACGTTCCCGTTCCGGTTAGGTCAATTGCCGGGGGCGGCATAGCACCATTTTCATTATTTATTCTGGCAAGGGATCTTGCCATGATCGTAATATAAAAACAATCACATAGGAGAAATTACCATGGGTGTATTCACACGATTCAAAGATATTGTCACAGCCAACATGAACTCAATGCTGGACAAAGCCGAAGATCCTGAAAAAATGATTAAAATGATGATCCGGGAAATAGAGGACACCTTGGTGGAGCTGAAAACCTCCTGCGCCGGGGCCATTGCCAGCAAAAAAACTGTCCAGCGCAGCATGGACGGTGTCCGGGAACGACTGGATCAGTGGAACACCCGGGCAGAGCTTGCAGTGGTCAAGGGTCGGGATGACCTTGCCCGGGAAGCACTGTTGGAAAAAAGACGTTTCTCAACCAAAATAGACACCCTGGAGCAGGAATTCGAACAACATGCCACCCTGGTGGCGCAATACCAGGAAGAGATCCGACAACTGGAGGGCAAACTCAAAACTTCCCGGGAAAAGCAACGCATGCTGGTTCAACGGCAGATCCATGCAAAACGAAAAATACAGGCCCAGGAAGATATCCGCCGCATGGACAACCACGAGACCCTGGCACGCTTTGATAAAATGGAAAACCGCATAGAACAGATGGAGGCAGAAGCCGATCTGGTGAACTATGGGGTGAAATCAACCCTTGACGAACAATTTGAAGAGATTATCATGGACGATGACATTGAACAGGAACTGCAACGCTTAAAGTCTGCCCGAACCAAGGGTAACACATTGCAGGATTAACCCTTAGAGTGCCCGGGATAGAGAGGAACAAGCCCTGTCACGGGCATTAAAGGGAATTTATAAAAATATAAACTACCCACTTTCAAGCTTAATGGCCAAAATTTACGGCATGCCTTAAGTGAGACAAAGTAGATTATTTATTGTAATTTCCCAAAGTAAAAGGAGATACGTTTTTGATGAAAACTGTTTTTATCGCAGGAATTGTTTTCAGTGGCATTATTCTGGTGCTGCTCGTCGTTGCGGCCATTCTTTTTATGATTTTCAGAATGCGCCAGGGGGGAACCCTGGCCCAGGATCGAAGCAAACAAAATGAGGAGGCCACCATGATTCAGGAAATATACACGGGATTGTCCAGGATGGAGCAACGGGTGGAAGCCCTTGAAACCATTCTCATGGAACAAAAGAAAAGGGATGAGACATGAGAAAAGGATATAAGCAAAAACAATGGCACCACAGGGGGCACCCCCGTGGATTTCGTTCTGGACGCTCATCCGGCTTTGGTGGATCCGGGGGAATTTTTCGTTCCCGGAACGGCATCATCATGGGGGTTTGCAAAGGCATCGGCGAGTCGTTTGATTTTTCGGTTTTCTGGATCCGGGTGATCTTTGTGATTACCCTGCTCTTTAGCGGCCTGTGGCCCGTCATCGGCATCTACCTTGCAGCGGCATTTCTAATGAAGCCCCGTCCGGTGAAACCCCTTGAAACCGAGGGAGAAAAAGATTTTTACG
>CAYSSE010000294.1:0-5086 GCA_964433355.1 uncultured Desulfocicer sp. | reverse complement strand
CCGGTATGCGGGCCAACCCGGTGTGCTCCATCCGTCTCAGCGACTGCAAAATCCCCGTTGAAAACCTCCTGGCAAAGGAAGGCATGGGATTAAAAATTGGCCTGGCTGCCCTGGATACCGGCCGCATCGGCATTGCGGCCCAGGCCGTGGGCATTGCCCAGGCAGCCCTTTTGGAAGGGATCAAGTATGCAAAAGAGCGCATTCAATTCAAGGTGCCCATTGCCAAACATCAGTCCATCCAGAACATGATTGCCGACATGGCTACCCAGGTGGAGTCTGCGCGGCTCATGGTGTATCGAGCAGCGGTACTCAAGGATCAGAAAAAACCATTTTCCAAGGAAGCGGCCATGGCCAAGCTAATGGCCAGCGAGACCGCAAGCCAGGTGGCGGACATGGCTGTCCAGATCCATGGCGGATATGGATATTCCAAGGCCTATGGGGTGGAACGGTATTATCGGGATGCACGGATTACCAGAATCTACGAGGGCACCAGCGAAGTTCACCGCATGGTGATTGCTCGGAATGTGCTTGCTTGATGGGTAAAGGGGTGCATCGGTTTGTGGGTAAATCGGTGGGTGGATATTTTGTGCTGGGAATCCCTACAAAACCAATGAATTGAAAATCCATTAACAAAAAAAATACAAATTCTTCATTTGGCAATTTATACTTATTGAAGCAATACCCCCATTTTTCGGGAACCATTCCTCAAAGGTGTAAAGCAATTTTCAGGTGAGATGAAGGATGTCAAAAAATATGGAAAAAATATGGGACTCAATATAATAGTATGTGTAAAGGCCGTGGTGGAAGGGGTCTGGGGCACAGAGGGTGCCGGGAAAAATACCACCCTGAACCTGTTTGACCGCCCGGCCATTGAAATGGCCATGGCATTAACAAAAAAATATGATGGCACCGTGACCCTGGTTTCCATGGGACCGGAATCAGCGTGTTCTGCCCTGTATGAAGCCATGTCCATGGGCCCTCACCAGGCGGTGCTGGCATGTGATTCCCTGTTCAGGGAGTCTGACACCTATGCCACGGCCAAGGTGTTGAGCGCAGCCATTGAAAAATTATCCCCCTTTGATCTGCTTCTCTTTGGGACCAGATCCTCGGACAGTGACACCGGGCATGTGGGACCCCAGACGGCCCAGATGCTTTGTCTTCCCTATATATCCAATGTCCATGATGTCATGGATCTGGACATGGACAAAACAACGGTGGAAAGACGGGCAGATGGATTTGTGGAACGATTTCAGCTCACCGGCCCCACCGCCATGAGCGTGGTCCATGGCGGCACGGATTATGGCTATACGGGTCTTTATGAGATTGAAAATACCTTTGACAACAAATCAATACAGCGCTGGGATCACACGGATCTGGGCCTTGAAGCCCATGAGGTCGGACTTACGGGATCTCCCACAAAAATTGTGGCTTTAAATCCCCACAAATCTAAAAAACAATGTCAGTTCATTACCGGAAATGTGGCCCAGGCCGCAGAAACCCTGGCCCAGACCCTATCTCAAGCTGGATTGGTGGATTAAAAAATGATAAAAAATAAAAAAACTCAACCCAATGGATCAGGTAATGAACCAGGCGTGGCTCAAAAAGAGATCTGGGTATATGGAGACCTGAGAACCTCCGCGCTGTTCAACAACAGCTTGAATGTACTGGCCGGGGCACAAAAACTGGCAACCCTCACCGGTGGTAAAACCGTTTTTGTAATAACCAACCGGGAAACCCAGCATAATCCAGAAGCCATACAGGAAAAAGATGCTGGAGATCAGGCCCTGAAACATGGGGCAGACAGGGTATTGCTCCTTACCCCATCCACCAAGGGATATCTTCTGCCGGAACAGGAAGCCCAGGTTATTGCCGGGGTGGTGCAGCAGCAGACTCCTTGTGTATGTCTGTTTCCCCTCCATGTGATCCCCCGGGAGATCTGTTCCCGGGCTGCAGTATTGTGCCACGCAGGCATGATTGCCGACTGCATGGATTTTAAATATGATGCCGGTGAGATCATTGCCGTGTGTCCCTCCCATGGGGGGGAGGTCATGGCACAATTGGGATTTTCTGATCCCAGTGTCACCGGGTTTATCACGGTGCAGCCCAATGCCTTTATCCGAAAGGAGACAACGAACCCTGCAGGAGAGACAAAAACCCTCACCGTTACCTCCCTTACCCCTTGCAATCAGATTAATTTCATCTCCTGTGAAAAAGAATCAAGGGCTGAAAAAAACCTGGAAACCGCCAGAAAAATTGTGGTGGGCGGAGCTGGCCTTGGGAATATAGAAGGATTCACCAACCTTCGGAAACTCTCTGCGGCCCTGGGAGCCGAAACCGGAGCCACCCGCCCCCCGGTGTTGTGGCATTGGATTGACGAAGAACGTCTCATTGGTCAAACCGGTAAAACCGTTTCACCGGAGCTGCTGATCTCCCTTGGCACCTCCGGGGCGGTTCAGTACACCGCAGGCATCACCGGTGCAAAAACCGTGGTGGCAGTGAACAAAGACCCCGACGCTCCCATTTTTAGATTTGCCGACATTGGTATTGTGGGGGATATAAATCTTTTTTTACCTGCATTTACGGAAAAGATTAAACAGATGTCCCTGAGATCCCTGGCCGATGCCCTGGACACTGAAGGATCCATTGGCCAGGGGGACGATTTTGGTTCCAGACTGATCAGAATCAGAAGAGCCCATGGCTTGACCCGGGAAGTCTTGGCACAATCCGTGGGCCGCACCCCGGAATTCATCAAAGAGGTGGAGAACAATCAGACCACGGCCTCGGTGGGACTGTTGATCACCCTTGCCGAGGTGTTTGACATTGATGCCGGTACCTTTTTAAATGACGAAGAGCAATCAAAACTTGCCGGAGAGCGTGCCCAGGCCTATACCCGGCGAACGGCCAATTACTACTATCAAAGCCTCACCCCGGGGGCGGAAAATGAACATTTACGGGTGTTCATGATCACCATTGAATCCCGGCAAAAACATAAACCCGTTGACTACCGCCACGAAGGGGAAGAGTTTGTCTATGTCATGGAAGGACAGTTGGGATTAACCTTGGACGGTAAACTTTATACCCTGATGAAGGGGGAATACATGAAATATAATTCCCAGACCCCCCACCAACTGAAAAGCCTCAGTGATGAGAAAACCCGGTGCCTGGTGACCCTGTATACCCCCTGAGACAAAAATACTCGATGATATCCAATTTTGATGATTGAGAAAGGGGTCAGGAATCACCCAGAGACACAAGGTGCTTTCTGGCCTCATATTCTCACCACCCAATGGCCCCGGGTACCACCCACACGATGGATATAACCTGCTTCCTTGAGTTTGTTCAGATGCTTTTTCAATGCAGATTCATTAATCCCCATGTGTTCTGCCATTTTCCGGTATGGGCACTTATTATCTTTTTTTATCAGTGCCAACACATTTCTTTGACGGGGGGTCAAGTCAAGGTGATTGCCCATTGAGCCACCTATTGAGGCACCCATTGAGGCACCCATTGAGCCACTTTTTCCAGAAAGCTCTTCTCTATCTGAAACAGAATCTTCAGGTAAGGGCTGACGATAAAACGCCCAGTCCACAAAATCACCCCGTTCCCGGATTTGTGGCTCAACGATGCCTGCATCATGGCAGAGGCTTTTGATTCGCCCGATGCCGCTGCCCCATTGCTCGATATACCCCAGTGCTTTTAATACCCTTGCCAGTACCCGGTTGCGAATCTCTGAGCGACCTTGTTTCAGGTCGTCTTCGGTCAGCCCATTGGGCAAGCCCCCTGGGGAAACAATCCGAAGGGCATCGTCGTAAATACCGACTTTAATATCCCGGCCAAAATTACTGTAGTCTCTGTGCAACACGGCATTTACAAGCGCTTCCCGGATGGCAGGGATGGGGATTTCATAGGTTTCTGTGCGTTGAAGACCCAGGATTTCAGCTTTTAGGTGTAGATGATTTTTAATAAAAAGTTCGCTTTGTTCAAGCTGGCTGAAAAGATCCCCCCGATACTCTTTTTTATCCAGAAAAATGGCCATGGTGTTGCCTTTAAATCGGCTGCACTTGATTTCAACATGTTCGTAACCGCCCAAAAGAATCACCAAGCCCTCCGTGGGGTATGTCTGACCCTGTTCCCTGTGAATCAAGCGCAGATTACGCATTTTTTCCTCAGTTAACGGTTTTCCCATTTCATTGAAACGGTCATTCAGTGGGGTAAGGTCAAGATCCTCCAGGGAGAGGTTGCGATGCACCTGCTCATCAAAACTGATATTGAGGCGCTGACGTTCCAGTTCCTGAACATAGGCCAATGATGCCTGCCGATTGGTTGCTCCCAGGCGGATGTATGTGCCCTGTTGGCGGCCTTTGGATTTGAGATAATATGGCAGTAATGATCCCCGGGACACTTCTAATATAAGAAGTTCAATCCCTTCCACATTGGCAATATAGATTTCCGGTAACAGACTGCCGCTGCAAAGGTCATGGACGATTGAGGCGATTCTATCCTGAAGATCGAAAATGTCCGTCCCCATCAGGCCCACCAGTTCCCGGTTATCGTTGACACCTATGATGAGCTTCCCCCCACTGGTATTGGCAAAGGCAATAAGGGTCTTGGCCAGTTGATCCCCTTTGGGCAGGGCCTCTTTAAACTCCAGGGTTTTGCTTTCACCCCGGGCAATTTTTTTTACAAGCCTGTTTTCAATCCCCATAATATGGCACCCTGAATTCATCTATTTTAGCGCAGATAGTTGTCCTTAAATTATAAATCATTTTAATCAGAAGCAAGTGATTGCGCAAGGCAAAGTTAGGAAAAGCATGGAAAATGTTATGGGTATCACGGCTGCAATTTGAGTATCTCCCGGACTTTATCGGTGAGGTCCTTCTTTGAAAAGGGTTTCTGGATAAAATGAGTCCCTTCAGCCAGCACCCCTTGGGAGGCAATGATATCAGCGGTATATCCGGACATAAACAGACATTTAAGCGGGTGATGTCATGGAGGGTCAGACGGCACACCGGCTCTGTTTTTTCCATGCCTCTGACAACCGTCAAATGTCCCCACAAAGGGCAGCCGGAAACGGTTTTCATCCGCA
>CAYSSE010000293.1:0-5088 GCA_964433355.1 uncultured Desulfocicer sp. | reverse complement strand
GTTTTTTTAACTTTTTAAAAAAGGAGATTCTTGCTGTCCGGTTCACCTGGCTGTTAGATTTTTTATGGCATTCATCTTAAGAGCCTGATAATCTTTAAACAGACTCTTAGAATGGCGTAACGTTGCCCTGGAATGGCGAAATTAAAGGATATTATTAGAAAATGGCTGAAGAGCAGGATCACATAAAGTTGGAAGCCTCATGGAAAAAGGAACTCTTGCCGGAGTTCCAGAAACCCTACATGACGTCATTGCGGACGTTTCTTGCCCGGGAAAAAAGCGCGGGAAAAGAAATTTATCCCAGGGGAGAGGATATGTTCAATGCCTTTAATCTAACCCCCTTTGATAAGGTGAAGGTGGTGATTCTGGGTCAGGATCCCTACCACGGGCCGGGTCAGGCCCATGGCCTCTGCTTTTCTGTGTTACCCGGGGTGCCGGTACCCCCATCCCTTATCAATATTTACAAAGAGATCCATAGAGATCTTGGGATTGTCCCCCCCTGTCATGGGCACCTGGTCTCCTGGGCAAGGCAGGGGGTGTTGCTTCTTAATAGCGTTTTGAGTGTTGAAAAAAAAAGGGCCGGTTCCCACCAGAAACAGGGATGGGAGCAGTTCACGGACCGAGCGGTGACCCTTTTGAACCAGGGGCATGAGGGGCTGGTGTTTCTGCTGTGGGGAAACTATGCCCAGAACAAGGGGCAGTTCATCGACACCCGTCGTCACCTGATCCTCAAGTCCACCCATCCTTCACCGTTCTCGGCCCACCGGGGATTTTTGGGTAACGGTCATTTCTCCCGGGTCAATCAGTACTTGGCGGGCCAGGGAAAAAAAGAGATTGACTGGCGGTTGCCGGCTGATGTGTGTTCAAGTCATCGGGTTATGCACTCTTCATCTTCTGGCGGCTGCCCTTGAACCCCCTTGCCCGGGCCATTTTCAAATCATCAGAATTCCTTTGTGACTTTGCCTGATTTAAGTAAAAGGTAATCTATAAATGCCCCAAAAATTATTCCAATTGAATAGAAACATAGATCACTCAACTTGAATCCGAATCCAAGGATCAAACCACCGAGTTTTGTATGCCTTATGCTGTCAATCCAGGCTGCGTGATAAAATTGAGAAAATTCTATGGTAAACGAAAATAGAATAGCTGCCCAGAAGATTTTCCATGTTTCCCAGTGCGGTTCAAGAATACATAAACACCAGAAAACCATTAAGGCCCACAGAGTGTCCCCGGCATATGTCGAAATAAAAACCGGCAATTGGACAAGTTTTGATCGTGAAAGAAGCCCGAAAATAATCGTAAGCACATTAAGTAAGACATATAGCAGACGTCTGCGTTTGATCATAGTTTCCATAGAATTAAGTGGTATAACGCGGCGCTGAGGGGGCAGGGTTTTGAACCCTAAGAACTTCGATAAAAAATTAAAATTTCCTGAATCAGGTAATTCCGAAAAGGCCGCGCAGGTAGCCTGGTCCCTCTCCAGCGTTTGGTTCGCCTCATCAGTATGCAAAAAGCTCTTGTAAACAATCACAAACTTTAATTTGCGTCGTCTTTGAAATCACCCCCAACTTTTTTACTAATCTTGATTTGTCGACAGCTCTTATCTGATCCAATAATATCAATTCTTTTTTCCCTTGGAATGTACACTGGATTCTTGTGGGAAAATTGAAGCCTCTTGAAGTCATTGGGGCAACAATGGCTGTTTTTAATGAAGACATTTCATTCGGTGAAATTACAATACAGGGTCTTTTTTTCTTTATTTCGTGACCTTTTGTTGGATCTAATTGAACCAACCATATGTCGAATCTGCTGATTGACTGATTCACCATTCCCAATCCTCATCTTCAACCAGAGACGCATCCAGCCACTCTTGATCCAGTTCATCTTCTTTTTGGGTTTTAATAAATTTTTCAAATTGTTTTTGCCAACCCTGTCTATATTTTCTGGCTGGCTTTATTAATAGGCCTTCATCAAGCACCTTAAATTCAAGTTCTTTTTCATTAAGTTGCGCTTGTTCGATGATCGCTTTCGGAATTCGTACTCCTTGCGAGTTTCCAATTCTAATTAATGTTGTCATAATAACTCCCCCTGATTTTGATTATTGTAATTATAATGTAATCACTTAAGTGCTTATTTGTCAAATCAAAATTGGGGCTTGATCATAAGATCGGCCACTTTAGGTAAATATTCAGGTTGGCACTGTATCTGTTTGGCCAGTGCCCCATAACGGGCGAATTTTATTTTGACCTTGGTCCGCCCACAGCGCAGCATGAAAATCCGTCATATTTGCCGGGACTTTCATCTAAAATTGGGGTGATCATAAGAGGAAACATCTATATGGGAGGCAAATTATAAAGCAGCATAAATGTCCGGAATAACACACATGTTTATTGATGTTAAACCGCCACTGCAAGATGGCCGACGTTATGCTCAAACCCAGATTTTGTCACATGTCTGTGGTTGGGTCAGCCCCCCACCGCCATATCCGCCAGCCCCTCGGCATCCAGGATCGAAATGATCCCCCGGTCCATGCCAATGAGACCTTCCCCGCACATTTTACTGAAAATTCTGGAAAGGGTCTCCGGGGTGGTACCCAACAGGCCTGCCAGTTGATTTTTGGACACCGGAAGGGTTACAACCGATAGGTTACTTTGTTCTTTTGTTAAGACTCCGAGATAGGATGCCAGTCGGGCCGGCACCTCTTTTAACGCCAGATTTTCCACCATCACCGTGAATTCCCGCAGGCGCATGGACAACACTGCCAGCATGTTCAATGCCAGGGAGGGGTTGGCTGTGATGTGGGCAATAAAGTCCTTTCTCGGGAAAAAAATCAGGGTGGAGCCCACCACGGCCTGGGCTGTGGCGGGGAAATTTTTTCCGGTGAACACGGGAACCTCCCCAAAGGGTTTCCCCGGCCCATAGATGTGAAGAATCTGTTCTTTCCCCCCGAAGGAGAGTTTGAATATTTTTATCTTACCCGTTTCAATAATGTAAAAGCCATCCCCCACATCCCCTTCGTTAAAAATTAACTCCCCTTTTTTATACGCTTTTTTTTGGGAAATGGCTGTGATTTTTGTCAACTCTTCTTCATTTAACCCGCTGAATAATGGGATGGTGTGTATTTTTTTGACGGTGGTATCCATAGCTATTAAATTTTTATTCATCAACTGCATCATCCTTTTGTAAAAAAGATATGAACATAAGATCTCCTTCATATTTCCTTAAAAATACGTTACCCTTTTAGATTCTTATCTTTGATTTTCGTGTTGTTTTGGCAAAAGAATCAGAAAACCTTTTTGGCTCTGGCTTGTCCAGGTTAGGGGATACTTCTTGAAAAATGGGTTTCTTTCTCCAACAAAAGAAAACGATCAAACAAATGATGCCGAGAATCAGAGGGAAGAAACTAAGGTATCTAAAACAATTATAGATGGAATTATGTGCATTTAAAGAACCCTATGTCAAGGGAAAGGAGATGTGGGGCTTCTCAAAAAAGCTTTCGATTACTTTTTTTTATTTTTCATTAAGCTTTTTTAAGGTCAGAAAATAAAGTCCTGTAACGATAACGCCTTTGAACAGGCTGCTTATACTGATGCACCACCAGATTCCGTCATACGTATATGTTGTGAAATTAATAACCAAAAATGCTGCAGGAATTCTAAGCCCTGTAAAAATAAAACTTGTAAGGGAAGGTTGTTTTGTTTTCCCAAGACCGTAAAACCCGCCGGAAGATGTTATTTCAATACACATGAAAATTTGTGAAACAGCAATGATTTTAAGATACAAAGCACCTGTGGCAACCATCTCATGTTCATTTGAGATTAAAGAGAAAAGTTGTTCTCCAAAAAAGAAGAATGCTATTGTCGCAATAAGACCCAGGCTTATGCTCAAAAATAGAATAATGTAATATCCCTGCTTGATTCTGCGGTGCTTTCCCGCACCATAGTTCTGGCCGGTAAATGCGGCAAGGGCTGTGGCGAAACCAAGTGCTGTATTCCATGACAGCGCTTCAATACTTGAACCAACATTCTGGACACCAAGAGGGATGGTTCCATATGCAGAGACAATTTTTCCGATATACATTGAAAAGATACAAAATGACATATGTCCTATGGCAACAGGGACACCGATCTTTAAAATGTTTTTTGTGATCTTGGTTCTAAGCGACACAAATATTTTGATGTGTGGAAGAACAGAGTCATGTGATTTAAGTTTGAAAAGAAAGATTAAAAATACCAGTATATTGGACACCACTGTGGCAATTGCCGCCCCTTTTATGCCAAGCTCAGGAATAAACCAGAGCCCGAATATCAGAATGGGATCAAGAACCATATTTACAATCAAGCCTATGGAATTTATATAAAAAGGCGTTCTACTGTTGCCGAATCCCAGATAAACGGCACTCATAACCGGATTAATTACAGCAAAGCACATTCCAATTGAAACAATTTTAAGGTAATTGACCGCGCTTACCATGACCTCCGGCTCTAACTTAAAAAAATTAAGAAGATTGTCCGCAAAAACGATAACCAGTAAATTTAAAATAAATGAAGCAGATAGTCCTATGGTCAAAGCATTTTCAGCGACCTGCCTCGCCGTTGAAAAGTCTTTTTTCCCCACAGATTGGGAAATAAGGGTTTCTGCTCCTGATTTCGTAATATAAAAGAAGCTCATCATAAGCCACATGAAAAATCCAGCTGTAGTTGCTGCCGTTATAATCGCCGATCCTGTACGTCCAAGCCATACGACATCGGTAAGATTATAGGCCATCTGGATAAATGATGTCCCAATAATGGGAAAAGACAGCTTAATTAGCTGTGCCGCTATAGGGCCTGAAGTTAAATCTGTTTTTTTTTCCATTATTGGGATCTTTTAAAAAATAAGATTATTGGCAAGAGTCATCAGAAAGAGTTAAAAAAATTTTCATATCATTAGACAGGAACCATTAGATAACAGAATCCATGGGAAATAAAAAGAGTATGTTGATCCTCTTCCCAAAAACCGGCATTGGATTAGGTTACTTGCTGAAAACAAGATCCAATCTGAAATGGGTTGAAGTGAAATTGGAACCTTCAACAGGAACAACATCAATAC
>CAYSSE010000292.1:0-5088 GCA_964433355.1 uncultured Desulfocicer sp. | reverse complement strand
AAGTATCCAGGGGATTTCTTGCCGGCATTTATATGAAATCAGATATTTCCATCATCGGTTGCGGTCGTGTGGGTACGGCCTTGGCCGTATTTCTTTCCCGGGCGGGATATGCTGTTACTGGGCTTTTTAGCAGACATGTTCAATCCGCTGAAAAGGCGGTTAGGGCAGCAGGCAGTGGCAAGGTTTATGAAACCCTGCAAGGGGCCGTGGCGGTGGCGGACATTGTTTTTATCACCACTCCAGATCAACTCATTGAACAGGTGTGTGGGGAACTTGCCGCCATTAAAGGTCTGCTGGATAAGCGTATGGTTCTGCATTGCAGCGGGGCTCTGTCTTCTGAAATCTTATCAACTGCCCGGGCATGTGGTGCTGACGTGGGGTCCCTTCATCCCCTCCAGAGTTTTGCCCCCTATGTTCTGGAACAAAAATCCCCTTTCCAGGGAATTCATATCTCCGTTGAAGGCAGTGACCGGGCAGTGATGGCGGGAAAAGAGATGGTGGCCGATCTTGGGGGCTCCTGTTTTACCCTTCCCACCCATGCCAAGACCCTGTACCACGCATCGGCGGTGGTGGCATCCAACTATCTGGTGACCCTGGAACATTTTGCCCTGGATCTGCTTAAGACGGCCAACCTGTCGGAAAAAGAGGCATATTCCATCCTGGAACCCCTGATCACAGGAACCCTGAATAATATTAAAAAGCGGGGTACCCAAGGAGCCTTGACTGGTCCCGTGGCCCGGGGGGATGCCGCCGTGGTGGCAGATCATTTGACGGATATTGAAAAAAAAATGCCGGAATATGTGGCACTTTATAAGATGATGGGGCAATATACCCTGGATTTGGCCCAAAAGGGGGGAACCCTTGATAAGCGTGCCATTCAGAGTTTGTCTGAACTTTTTAGTCAATAAAAAAAGGGGCAGACCCGTATTTTGGGTCTGCCCCTGACGATTAAATTTTCATCAAATTAAGGGGTTTGCCTTCCGGACTAAGCATTTTGTTGGCAGCCTCCAGTTTTTCTCGGCTGGAAATGACGGCGGTTCCTTTATTCTTATCATCTGCCTTAAAATATTTTTGGGCAACCATGGCCACCTTTTGCTTATCCACGGCCAGGAGTTCTTTTTTAAATTTTTGCCTTGTTTCATCGGTGAGGCCGACCTTCTCCCGGTAAAATGCCTTTATGGAGGCCGGTCCTGGTGTTTCTGGTTTGTCAATTTCCGAGCATACCTGTAAAATGGCCTCTTTGACATCCTCATCGGTTACCACATCGCCGATAATGAACTCACAGGCATTGGCATACACATCCAAGGTTCTTTCAATGTTGGGGTCCCGGTAGGAGCCAAAGGAAAAAGTCCCTTCCTCGGGGCTGTAAACGGCAAATCCTCCATAGGCTCCCCCCTTTTCCCTGATCTCCCGGTGAAGATACATGGAGCGCAAAAGCTTGGCAATGACACTAAGGCAAGGGGCATCCTCATGGGCCATGCGCACGGTGGTAAATGCCTGGGCCACAAAGGACACCGAGGTGCTGGTACTCCATCCTTCCCGGGGGTATTCCTTTTTTACCGGGATATTGATGGGTTGCGTTTCCTTTGTGTCTCCTTCCGGCACAAGGGTGAGCAGCCGGGCAATGTTTTTATCTCCGCACGCCAGACCTTCCGTATCCCCCACAATGGCCGGTGAGAGATTTTCCCGTTTAAAAAGACATTTAACCATGGTGTCAAGATCACCGGCGAGTTGTTCCAGGTGGGTTTGTCCCTCTTTTGTATCCTCTATTTTTTCGGTGAGGGATTTGATGAACTGAAACTGGGAGATACCATGCCACATTTCCCCCAGGGCTGCGGCCGGGCTGAAATTCCGGGCAGCCAGGGACATGGCATATCGATGCCCATTGCCCACAATGGAGGATTCCAATCCTGCCCTGTACTGAAAGAGCAGGCTCTTTAATCGGGTGATATCCTTAAAACTCACACCGGACACCAACTCGGCAATGATGTCAAACATATTGTCAATGTTATGGTTCAAGGCTTTGCCTTGGAGGGACATAAAGGTGACAAGCTTCCCATCATCCTTAAATCCACTGCCGGAAAAGGCGGAAAGGCCGATGCCGCCGGTGTACAGATCCATGAGGGCTGCAAGGTCGGCATAATCTCGTTTCACCGTTCCGGTGCCGGTGAAGGCCATGCAAAAAAAGGGTACCAGGGGAAGGAGGGATTCCGGCAGATCTGTGGGCACCATGGGACAGGTGAAGTAGAGAATGTCCGATGTGGCCTTGTTGTAGCAGGTGGCGGATGTGGCGGTGCTGATACTGTCAGGACGGATGATTTCCGTATCCGGGGGGATATCTGTAAGCGCCAGGGTGGGCAGAACAGACAGATCTTCATCTGTCTCCTGGAGTTTTTTGAGCATGGCCGCATCGGTGTTGATTTTGTCCAGCGCTTCCGGGGTCAGGCGGGCCTGTATTTCGGCAAGTTCTCCCTGGATTCTTTTCTCTTCGGCGGCCTCCATTCCCGTGTCTGGGGCCAGGGTGAAAAGCACTCTGTGGGGATTATCAAGAAAGTATTCCCTGATTTTACCCTCCAGAAATCCCTTTTGTTTTACCGCTTCTTTGAGCCGGGCGAGATCTTCATTCAGGTTCAGGCAGGACACGGGGTCTCCCTCATGTATCCAGGGCCCTGTAAAGGCCAGAAGCAGCTTGATGCCAAAGGGGTAGGGGGTGTTGGTCATCTCTTTCTTGTGGAATTCTATCTGGTGAATGGCTGATTCCACGGATCTTGGATCAATGCCCTTTTCAACGATTTGTTCCAATGTTTCCAAAACAAGAGTTTCCACCTTTTTAACGCCGGATTTTTCAATTTCCTTGAGTCCACAGGCAAACATGGTATCTCGCAGATCCAGATCAAATCCACTGGCATCACTCAATGCGGTTCCAATCCCTGAGTCAATGAGTTTCTGTCTTAACGGCGAGGAGGCATTGCCCAGCAGAATTTCTTCCAGAACCGAAGCAATGAGAACCTCGTAGGAGTCCTGGATATCCTTGGTGAGCCACGCCACACAAGCCTGGTATTTTTTATCCGGTGTTTCGTCCGCAGATAAAGGATATCGGGCGGTGAATTCTCTTGGTTCTTGCCACCGGGGCTGGGAGTTCACGGCAGAATTAGGATCAATGCGGGAGAAACGATTGAGTACCTTGTCCTGGATAAACTCGAGATGCGCTTCCAGGGGAAGATTGCCATAGGTATAAAAATAGGCATTGGAGGGATGATAGTATCTGGCATGGAAGGCCCTGAGCCCTTCGTGGGTCAGGGTGGGTATCTCGGATGGCTCTCCACCGGAGTTAAAACTGTAGGTGGTGTCAGGGTAAAGAGCCTGCATCAATGCCCGGCCCATGACCTGGCCCGGAGAGGACATGGCACCCTTCATTTCATTGTACACCACCCCCTTGTACTCCAGGGTGATTTCACCGGTTTCTGACACCACCGTTTCCAGGCGATGCCCCTCCTGCTTGAAACTCAGCTCATCAATGTGGGGGAAGAAGGCTGCATCCAAGTACACAGACATCAGATTGTAATAATCTTTTTGAATTTGGGTGGAAAAGGGGTACATGGTCCAGTCCGATGCCGTGAAGGCATTCATAAAGGTGGACAATCCCCGTTTGAGCATGGAAAAGAAAGGGTCTCTGACATTGAATTTTTCCGATCCACACAACACCGTGTGCTCAAGAATGTGGGCAACGCCAGTGGAGTCGGTGGGAACCGTTCGAAAGGCCACCCCAAAGGTGTTTTCTTTATCTTTGTTGCTGATATGGATATGTCTGGCACCGGTGGCGGTGTGCTCCAACAGGTAAAAAATTCCGTCAATATCCTCCAGGGTTTCCATTTGAACAACGGTGTAGTTAAGCAGGGAATCCCCTGGCTTAATCTCTGGATTGTTCGCATCCTGGGGGATGTGTTTGCCTTCCTTGTCTGTGCTGCTATGCTTTTTTGTAGATGCCACGTTGTATCCTTTTTATTTTGTCTGTGGTGTCCAGACGAAAGATGATATTTCGCAATTTTTTGTCATTGAATTCGGTTTTTTCTTTGATGGCTTTAAAGTCGATTCCATGGGGATGT
This sequence comes from uncultured Desulfocicer sp., assembly GCA_964433355.1. GTDB lineage: Bacteria > Desulfobacterota > Desulfobacteria > Desulfobacterales > Desulfobacteraceae > Desulfocicer. Next base: position 982 of record CAYSSE010000292.1, on the reverse strand, counting down.
GCTGCTATGATTTCCAGAACAACCGTGGAAGCGAATTTGCTTTTGGGGGGTATTTCATGCCCGGACCCATGGATGAGATCGTTTCCAGATTGCTTTTGATAGAGGACTTTCTCCAGTCTGTCAAGTTTTGCATTAAAGCAGTTTATCTCCTTGCGTGTGGGGATATCAAGGCGTTTCATGATGTTTTGGATAATGTTTTCCCAAACAAGAACCTGGGGTGTCTGGTTTTGTGCCATGGTGCCCTCCAAATAGGTTGCGGGGTTAAAAAATGGAACAGGGGAGCAAAAACAGCAATGCTAATTATGGATTCCCAAACGGCACCAATGGTGCGTAACGTGCTGAATTTACGTTGAGCAAAATTGTAAAATTGCAGTTTGGAAAGCCATCAAGTGTCATAATTAGAATTGCTGGGAGCAAAACCCTTTGGTTGAAAATATGCCGGGGACATGATAAGTTTCCTTTCCCTTGTTGATTCTATTTGAGTCAACTTGATCATTGAGTGATAGGTGGCATGGTACTGGATGTGTATTTTATGGCATTTTCAGAACTGGAGGATGACGGGTACAGACTAATTTAAGGTGGCAGGTTAAGGATAACATCCACCACGATTACGGAGGGTACCATAAATATTATTACTCTATAATTACTTGTAGTAAAAATGAAAGTCAAGTGATGGTTTGTGTTTTTCAGAATCAAGCCTGTATGTCCTGAACCGGACAAGCCGGAATCAAAATCTTATGAGGCTTGATTCCAACCGGAAATAAGACTTTAAAGTTGAATTATGTGGTTGCATTATAGCCATGCCTTGCGGGGTATTCCATGGGCGGCCATCAGTGAAAGTGTGGAGAAAAAGACATTATGACGACCTATCCAGGCGTACTTTTAAAATCATCCAGCCTGTTTGCCAAAAAAGAGCTGGGACAGAACTTTCTGGCAGATCCCCAGGCAGCGGCCATGATTGTCCAGCGTGCGGGTATTAAAA
>CAYSSE010000291.1:0-5100 GCA_964433355.1 uncultured Desulfocicer sp. | reverse complement strand
ATCCTTTGCCATCAATCAGGGCATTGTCGGCCCATAGACGACACCCTGAAGTCAAGCACCTGCCCGTTTTAAATTGTTTTTTTCCCATCCCTTACTGGCCATACGTGGAATTCACTTCCCGGCTTGAAACCCACCCCGATATTACCGTCTTCCGAATAGAGCGTCCATGCATAACTTGGCTCATAGACGCTGGTCGTCGCAGACCAGTAAAAAGGGCGAATTGATTTGAACCAATCCCGGGCGGCAATGGCCGGGGAGTGAAGGGTCATGTCGGTCAGGCTCTCCAGCTCCCGGATATTCGGCAGCCGCCAGTCCTGGAAACCAAGCCATTTTTCTGAATTCATGCGGTGAATGTGTGACAGAGCCTCCGTCCATGTGACAGTCTTTCCCAGAACGTCGGCATCTCTCAGCCAGGTCAATCCGGTGGCTAAGTCCGATACGATGTGTTGTGACGTCTGAAACCGGATTTCGGCTGGTTCTGACATCCCGGAGACACACTGACTGCCGTCACGGAGGTCGTGGACAGGCCAGACCATGTAGGAACCGTGGATCATGCCTTTGACTATCCGACCGCCGCCCAAATGGATGTACCAAGCCTGGCGGGGGTATCGAGCACAGGGGGTGGCGGTCCAGTAATACCCGTTAAAAAGAGTGTGAAACTGATCTGGTGCTACAACCGCCGGATTGATCTGTGCGTGACTGATCAGACTGAATAATTCAGTTCTTTCCGGCAGCCGCCAGCGGTTCAGCCCGAACATATTCCTGATATTCATGTCATTGACAAAGTCAAATGCTTCCTGCCAGGAAAGGGGGAATTCACTGAGTCCGGCATCTCTTGGCCAGACAAGACCGGTCAGCTGATCCGTTACCGTATCCTGCCTTCCGGTACCTGTAAAACGGGGCTCTGGCCACTGCATTCCGCTCCGGATTTCACCGTCTTGGCCGGTGCCGCTACAGGGAATAATCCCGCCGGTATCATTGAAACATTGGGTTTGATCGGTCTGGTTCAAAATCACGCGTTTTTCTCCTTCGCATTAACATTGCGTGTTCAAGTTGAATAAACGAAAGCCCGTCTATCTGGATCAGTATCAACCCATGCCGCATCTTTCCAGGTTTGCAAATCGGCAGGTTCAGCAGACGAATTGCTCATTGACTCCTGGATAGAAACCGGTGCAGTTTATTTTTCAGTTTCTTTGTCATAGGTGTCACTTTGAATGGTTTCAAATCAATTTGTATCCATGCCGGTGGGGATGACTGGGAGAGCCTATTCCCAGTACTTCGGACGAGCATAGAAATCATATAGCTGTGCTTCATACTCTCGAATCATCGGAGTCGAAGGATCATATTCCGGTAGGCGGCGGATCTTCCACCGGCAGTTTCTTCTTTGGCGGATCTTTTCTCGGCGGGATCTCTTCAGGTGGATTTTCAGGCGGTATCTCCAGGGGAGGATTTCTGGGCGGTTCTTTGACCGGCGACCTCAGCGGTACGGGAATTTCCGGCATCGGATCTGACAAAATTACTTTAATTGGTTTTTTCATTGCATTCATAGGGACTCCTCCTTAATTTACGAATCATTCAACTTAAAGATTATTGCATCTCCATTGAAAAACTTAACTCTGTCATATTGTCAGCCCAGCCCTGAACCAGGAAAAACTTTGAGTAGAACGAACGGCATATTTTAAGATTTTCATGTGCTTTTTGAAACGATGAGTCTTAATGCGATGGGTGTCAATAGCGTTGTGACCACCGCCATAATAACGATGGCGGAAAAGAGGTTGGCTATGATAACGGGCGTTGGATCCGGGTGTGAAAAAAGTCCGGCTCTTAAAGCAATATCCGCAATTATCAATTCAACCGCCCCCCGTCCGCTCATCCCGAAGCCAACCATCAGTGAATCTCTGGTTGACAGACCCACACCATAAGCGGGTAGTCCGGCACCGATAAGCTTGCAGGTCACTGCAGAGATAATCAGGATCAGTAAAAAGACAGGGGTGCTGATAAATGCAGAAATATCCAAGTGTAATCCGATGGAAGCAAAAAAAACCGGTGCTAAAAAACCCGTGGTGATCCCGGAAATACGATCTTGTACACCTTTAAAGATGTTTTTATCCATGGTACGATTGGTAAAAAAAAGACCCGCCGCAAAAGCACCCAGAATAAAATGCATCTGAAGGGCCTCAGCCAGAACACCGAACCCGAGACCCACCACCAGCAAAAGGCTGAATTCAAGTTCTTCGCTTACACTGACGCGAAACACTCGCTCAAGAAGCGGAAGAAGGAATAGACCGGTTGCCGTCACAATAATCAAAAACAATACAATCTGTCCGGACAATAACAAGAGGCCGGACACCTGAGGCATCTCACCGGTGCGAATGACGGCGGTGAGCACCGCCAGGAGAAGAAGGCCTAAAATATCATCAACTATAGCTGCTGAAATAATCATTTTCCCCACAGTCGAATCAAGTTGCTTTAGATCCATTAGAACCTTGACGGCCACGGGGACTGCGGTGATTGCCAAGGCAGTGCCAATAAACAGGGACTGAGTCAATTTGTAGTCAGATTGGGGAAAAAAGTACCAGCCGATGGCAAAACCGACGATCATGGGAAGTATCAACCCGCCCAAAGCAATTATCGCCGCTCCTTTGGATTTTTCTGCTATCTCCTTGGGATGCATTTCAAGCCCTGCCATCAACATAAGAAAAAAAATGCCCAGATCAGTAATGGCTGTGAAAACTTCATTCTCCGATATATTACTCATGATCGGAAAGCTTGCCGGCGATAATTTAATAACAGCACCCAAAACGATCCCTGCCAGCAATTCACCAACCAGAGCTGGCTGACCCATGCGCACGGCAACTTCGCCGAATGCTCGGGTTATTACCAAAAGAATCAGCAGAACATATAAAATTTCCATTTGATATCCCATTTTCGTTTTCAAATAATTGAAATTATTATTTAAATTTGGCAAGAAGTTGGCTTCGGTTTAAATACCCTTTAAGAGAAGAGTCTATATTTTCAGTCCCAGAATTCCAATTATGCCAACCTCCCAACGAATAGTTGAACACGTTGTTTTTTCTGTTCTTTGAGCGTGTACTCTATTTAGTCTGAAAACAGGGCATCAGTAAATGTAGGGTTTCACCCATATAGAATAAGGAAAGTCTGTATTGAACTTTGGACTACCAATCTCTAAACATTGTCAGATACATGGTTTTCCGTCTCGATTTGAGCGAAATGACTTATTGGATTCTAATACTGAAACAGAGTAGTGTGTAAGACATGATGTTTAGAAATTTTTTATCCATATTAAAAGATGAAAAAACATGATGGTGATCTTGCAATGAATCCAAATTAAGACTCTTTTCTATTAACCACTATAATAAATAGGAGAAAAAATCATGGGTATGAAAGATGCATACGAACAGAAATTGCAGGGACAATTAGACGAGTGGAGTGCAGAGATCGACAAACTCAAGGCAAAAGCAGACGGTGCACAAGGCGATGCACAAGTTGAATACTACAAAAAAATTAAGGAACTCAGGTCTATGCAGGATACTGCTGAGAATAAACTTACTGAGCTTAAGGACGCTGGTGAGGACGCTTGGGAGGACCTTAAAGCAGGTATTGATAGTTCGTGGGACTCTCTTGGTAATGCATTAAAGTCCGCTGCCTCAAAATTCAAGTAAACATCATACTTGATCACACCCAACAATTAAGGAATTTACAGATGAAAACATATATATTTGCATTGATGATGATCGGCATACTTGGTGTTACCCCACTTTGCTATGCCCAAACGGAAGATGCCAACACTTCAATAAAACAGGTTAAGAAGGAAACTCAGGATTTGCTCCAAACCATTGGCTCATATACTGCGGATAAAAGAGATGAGGCCGTTCAAAAAGCTAAAGAAGGCCTGTACAAACTGGATAAACGTATCAATGCGCTTGAGACGAAGATTGATAAAAACTGGGACAAAATGAACGAGGCCGCACGCAAGGAAGCTCGTGAGAACCTTAGGGCCCTTCGCAAGCAACGGAACCAAGTTGCCGAATGGTATGGCAGTATGAAAACCAGTTCAGCCGATGCGTGGGACCACATTAAAACAGGGTTTTCTGATGCATACAAGGCCCTTGGGAATGCCTGGGAAAAGTCCGAAAAAGAATTTGGGTCCAAATAATAAACTAATCAACAACTGCTTTAACTCGAGCTGCCCAACCTGTAGCTTCGCTATGGGTTGGGCAGCCGGTTAACTACATAGTTTCCTGGAGCTAAATGAGTGAAACTCCATATTTACCTGCCCATCGTTTTAATCTTAAATAGAGTCTAATGTAATACAGTCAAAATAATCATAAGATTCTTTTAGTAAACTACCAAAAACTGGAGGAAATGCAACATGGCAACAAGACGACAAATTTATAAATGTGAAATATGCGGCAACATTACCGAAGTCATTCATGGCGGTGACGGAGAGCTCGTCTGCTGTGGAGAGGAAATGAAACTGTTTGAAGAGAAGACCGCAGATCAAAGCAAGGAAAAGCATGTGCCGATGATTGAAGCCATAGACGAAGGCATCAAAGTAAAAGTCGGAAGCACACCACATCCCATGGAAGAAAAACACTACATTGAATGGATTGAAATCATTGACGGAGACAAATCCTGCCGTCATTACCTATCCCCCGGCCAGGCGCCTGAAACCGTTTTTGAACAACAAAAACCTGGAGTCACTGCACGAGAATACTGCAATGTTCATGGACTCTGGAAATCCTGATTCTGAGACATTAGGGAGTCTGAGCTTATTTATTTACCGTTTATAGTTCCCTAAGGATGATTGTTTTCTAAGTTTTCCCTTGATTAAACGGTAGATTGAAAACAGCTGACTCCCTTAACACTGGGGGGGCAGAAGGCATACATAAAGTATGCCGAACGTCCGAGCGGTTCTTTGAGCGGCGACCTCTGTGCGGTATGGGGATTTCCGGCAGTGGATCTGACAAAATTACTTTGATTGGTTTTATCATTTTATTTCCATTGTAATCGTTGCTGTTGTTTTAAGTACCCAGGCATAAATTCTTCGGTATGATTACGTTTTTAAAATTATATTCT
>CAYSSE010000290.1:0-5112 GCA_964433355.1 uncultured Desulfocicer sp. | reverse complement strand
CAAAAGGGGTTCAACCTTCTTTTTCCTTGACACAAGCAACACATAAAAATATTATAGGGAATTTGTCTGCTCGTGTGGTACCAGTAGTACCCGCTATACCACATATTTTTTTTATCAAAAAATAAAACAAACATTCAGCCCATATAAAGACGACCATGGGTCATTACATACAAAAGGATTTTTCATGACAACTGTACAAAAATCAGAAAATTCAGAGGCACACATTGCAAACCTGAGATCCCAGATCACGGAAAACACCGAATGTGGAAATAACCATTATAACCTTGCTGTGGCACTCATGGGCCAAAAGGAATATGATGCAGCAGAAGCAGCCCTTCACGATGCCGTGGACTGTAGCCCCAATCTTGCCGAAGCCTATGTGCTGCTCGGTGGCATCTGCCTCCAGCGGGGGGATGTCGAAGGCTGTCTCAGGTACAACCGGTATGCCATAAAATCCCGGGCAGGATTTGCCGAAGGATATGCCAATATAGGGTTTGTTCTGCTGCAATTGGTGGATGGCAAGGATGACAAGGATGATCAGGAAAAAATCGACACCGCCATTAAAAATCTGCGCAAGGCAGTGGTACACAATTCCAAATTTGTACAGGCATTTACCACCCTTGGCAATGCCTACTACATGAAAGGACTTGTGGAAGAAGGAATTAAGGCCAACCTTGAGGCAGTGAAGATCCAGCCGGAATTTCCCATTGCCCACAATAACCTGTGCGTGGGATATCTTGAGCAAGAGGAATACGCCAAGGCCATAGAACATTGTGACATTGCCATTTCTCTGGGATATGAAGTGGCTGAGGGACTCCAGGCTGAAATTGCATCCCACAGGAAATAAATGACATCACCCCACCCCACTTTTTCTTGCCATATATCGGGTGTTTCCGGAGTACTCAGCTCTGGAAATCCCCTGTGGCACACCCCCCTTGCCGGCACGCGCCCCCCGGAACAGGATCGTTTCTCTCAGAATGTCACCATTGGTGATTATTTTGAATCTGCCACCACCTTCCTTTTGCAGGGCACTCCCTGCCCCCTGGAACGGGGAGTGGTCTTTCACCTCCACCGGGAGGTGGCACTGGAAGAGGTGGAAGACATTGCAGTGTTTCTTGAGAAACACGGTGCATTTTACCATCCAGCCCGGGTGGAGGTTAAAATCAATGCCCACCATGAGATATTAACCTTTGCCCTTAATGCCGCCATTTCTGACAGGGGGCTGGCCCTGATATCCACGGAATACCACTGCCTGGAAAAATTGCTTCCCTGCCCGTCCCTGGGTTCACCCTTGCCCGCCGTCTTTGGTCTGGGCAAGATGCCCTGCCGGAATGGAGACATTGCCTTTTTCCTGGCCCACTGGTTTAAAGGTTACCAGGAATTTCACATCACCGATTCCAAAGAAGGGACAGAACACATTGATCTGTGGCAATCTAACGGAAGCACCGTAAAGATGCCACGCTCGCACTTTTTCACCATCCATGAAAAAGCCGCAGAAATTCTGACATCTTTCTACACCCCTCACACCTTTGAGCAAATTTTTCCCTGGCACCATGCTGCCGGAGACTTTATTGTAAAAGAGACCAACGGCTCTATCGATGTCAAACTCATCACCGTTCGGGGATATGGCGCTCTGTTTGATATTGACAAGCCCCCGGAAAAGCGTAATATGGAAGACATTTTTCAGGGGATGCTCCTTTTTCTGGTGAATCTTTCGTTACGCATGCGCATTGACAGAATTGATGGAACCGGCAGATATCACCTTGTGCATTCAGATGCCATCAAGGCAACCCTCACCGGTTTTTTAAGGGCCTTGGGGCATAAAACAATTGATGGGTGCAGCCACGATGATCTTCAAAAAAAATTCTGTAAATTCCTGGTAAAATTTAATACTGATGATTTTAAGCATATCCTGACACTTATTTTAAATGCCCACCCACACCCTGGAATGGAAGAAAAACTGATCCAAAAAAACCTTGATTCCCACGCCAAAGACTTGTACCATGCCATCTGCGCCATGTGGAAAAACTGATTTTTTATTGACAAGGCTGTTTGAAAATCTTATATGACCACTAATATTTTCACATGAAAAACAGGTTCCAGGTTTTGGATACCGAATTCTGGACATTTAATTTCAGGCACTTTTTTTATCTTTTTTCACACCCTCTAAGATTTGTGCCCGTCAGGGGATGCCCGCTACATATGCAATAAACCTGTATTTTGAAATATTGAATAGATGAGCCCATGGGGATCATCACTGAAAGATAGCTGTGAAGCATGATAATTGATTAAGAACCGATCTATATCTCTTAATAGAAAGGGACTATAGACATTTGATCAAGAGAATGTAATTTAACTTTTAACGGAGGTAACTAAATGGCAAAACATGAAACTCCCTTTCTGGACCAGTTGGAATCTGGCCCATGGCCGAGTTTTGTCTCTGACCTGAAGCAACAGGCCGAAGTCAGAGCAAAGAATGAAGCAGGTGTTGAGTTCCAGATTCCAGTGGATTGTGTAGATGATCTTCTTGGCGTTGTAGAACTTTCCTACAAACATGGCCGTACCCATTGGAAACATGGCGGTATCGTTGGTGTTTTTGGTTATGGTGGTGGTGTTATCGGTCGGTATTGCGATCAGCCCAAACTGTTCCCCGGTGTTGAGCATTTTCACACCATGCGTGTTGCACAGCCCTGTGGTAAATACTACACCTCTGATTATCTGAGAGGCTTGACCAAACTGTGGGACATGAGAGGCTCCGGTCTCACCAACATGCACGGTGCCACTGGCGATATCATCTTCCTTGGGACCACCACTCCCCAGCTGGAAGAAGTTTTCTGGGAACTGACCCACAATATGCACCAGGATCTTGGTGGTTCCGGTTCCAACCTGCGTACCCCTGCAGATTGCCTGGGTTCCTCCCGTTGTGAGTATGCCTGTTATGACTCCAATGCGCTTTGTCATTTCCTGACCAACGAATACCAGGATGAGCTCCATCGCCCGGCATTCCCCTACAAGTTCAAATTCAAATTTGATGCCTGTCCCAACGGATGCGTGGCTTCCATTGCCCGTTCTGACATGTCCTTTATCGGTACCTGGAAAGACGACATCAAAATTGATCAGGCTGAAGTTGCCAAGTACATTGCACAAGATCCTGCTTATCCTGCCAATGCCGGTGCTTTTAAGGGCAGCAAAGACTGGGGTCCGTTTGATATCAAAAAAGAAGTCATCAATCTTTGTCCCACCAAATGTATGTGGATGGAAGGCGATGAGCTGAAAATTGATAATTCCAATTGTACCCGTTGCATGCATTGCATCAACACCATGCCCCGTGCCCTGAAAATTGGTGATGTTAGAGGATGTTCCATCCTCGTCGGTGCCAAGGCTCCCATCCTTGATGGTGCCCAGATGGGTTCTCTGCTGGTTCCCTTTATTGAAGTCAATCCCGATGATGACTATGCAGCCATCACAGAAGTGATTGAGAGCATTTGGGACTGGTGGATGGAAGAAGGCAAAAACCGTGAAAGACTTGGTGAGCTGATCATGCGTCAGGGATTCCAGAAGTTGCTTGAAGTAACTGGAATCAAAGCCGTACCCCAGCATGTACAACATCCGAGAACCAACCCCTACATCTTCTGGAAAGAGGATGAGGTTGAGGGTGGCTGGGAACGTGACGTTGTTGAATACAGAAAACACCATCTGAGATAAGGAAGGAGACGCATAATGGCATTTATATCATCTGGTTACAATCCAAAAAAACCGATGGAAAACAGGATCACCGACATCGGTCCCAGAAAATATGATGAGTTTTATCCCGAAGTAATTAAGAAGAACAAGGGCAAATGGTCTCACCATGAGATCCTGGAACCCGGCGTTCTGGTTCATGTGGGAGAGTCTGGAGACGAGTGCTACACCGTAAGAGTTGGTGGTGCCCGTCTTATGAGTACCACTCACATCAACGAAATCTGCGAGATTGCCGACAAACATTGTGACGGACATCTTCGGTTCACCACCCGTAATAACATTGAGTTCATGGTGGATTCCAAGGATAAAGTTGAGCCCTTGAAAAATGATCTCAAGAGCCGCAAATTTGCTGGCGGTAGCTTCAAGTTCCCCATTGGTGGAACCGGTGCTGGCGTTACCAACATCGTCCATACCCAGGGCTGGATTCATTGCCATACCCCTGCAACTGATGCCTCTGGTACAGTTAAAGCCACCATGGATGAACTGTTCAGTGACTTCCAGGACATGAGACTTCCAGCCCAGCTGAGAGTTTCCATGGCCTGCTGTCTGAACATGTGTGGTGCGGTTCACTGTTCTGATATCGCCATCCTCGGATATCACAGAAAACCCCCGATGATTGACCATGAGTACCTGGACAAACTGTGTGAAATTCCCCTGGCCGTGTCTGCATGCCCCACCGCAGCCATCAAACCTGCCAAGGTAACATTGGAAAATGGTACAGAAGTAAAATCAGTTGACGTTAAGAACGAGCGTTGTATGTTCTGCGGTAACTGCTACACCATGTGTCCCTCCCTTCCCCTTGCTGATACAGAAGGTGATGGTATTGTTCTTATGGCCGGTGGAAAGGTTTCCAACAGAATCACCCAGCCTAAATTTTCCAAGGTTGTTGTGGCCTTCCTTCCCAATGAGATGCCCCGATGGCCCTCCATGACCGAAGCCATCAACAAGATGGTTAATGCTTACTCCAATGGCGCTAACAAATATGAGCGTCTGGGTGACTGGGCAGATAGAATCGGATGGGAAAAATTCTTTGAGGTTTGTGAACTTGACTTCTCCCATCATCTCATTGATGACTTCCGTCAGCAAGCGTATCTGTCTTGGCGTCAGTCCTCTCAGTTCAAATTCTAATCCTGATTTTTGGCATTAGAAACAACTGAATGAGTTCTCAGCCGGAGTGCCTGGTATTTTATCAGGGGCTCCGGCTATTACGTTTAAAGCAAAAGGGGAAATGAAAATGAGTGACCTTCTTGACGATAAAGAAGCCGCAGAAAAAGCTGTTGTTGAGTTTTTGACAAAAAAATCAAAAAGCAAATCCAAATTCTACATCAAGGATTTTTATAAAGTTTTTCCCGATGACAAACCCAGAGCCAT